>DAOUKI010000155.1:0-9241 GCA_034421495.1 Dehalococcoidia bacterium
CAACATAGGGGTTGCGTTCCAAGGCCAGCGCGCAGCCGAAGAAGGTGGCTTTGACGTTGTACTCCTGCAGAATGTCGAAGACGCGCCACACCCCGGCCCGGCTTCCGTATTCATGAGTCGACTCCATGTAGAGGTCGCGCTGGCCGGGGTCTACGAGGGACGGCAGTTCGCCCTGTGGGTCACCGTCCAGCACGGAGTACTCGGAGCCCTCTTCGTAGTTGACCACCACAGAAACTGCGATGCGGGCCCCGTTGGGCCACTCCACCCTGGGCGGGTTTGGGCCGTATCCAATAAAATCGCGTTCCGAGACCATAGCTCCTCCTGTTTGTCTTGATGCGGATGTTGCACCCCGCCCCTGGATGCCCGTCGTCACGGGCATGACGAAATGGGTCTGTCTAAGGCTGGGGTGGATACTTGTCCAGCCACCAGCGAGCAATGTCTATTCTGCGGGCAAACCAGACGTCTGGTTTAGACGCGGCGTACTCCAAGAACTGCTTGAGGACGGCGGCACGCGCCGGCTTTCCCACTATGCGGCAGTGCAACCCTATGGACATCATCTTGGGGTGCGTTGCCCCTTCCTCGTAGAGGAGATCAAAGGTGTTGCGCATTGCGTCGTAGAAGTCGTTGGGATTGGCCATGCCTCCCCGCCAGTATTTGACATCGTTCACCTCCAGCGAATAGGGCACGACCAGCCACGGCTTGCCACCGACGCTGGTGTAGAAGGGCAGATCGTCCGCATACGAGTTGCAGTCGTATAGGAAGCCGCCCTCCTCCACGACCAAGTCTCTGGTGTTGACGCTGGGGCCGTAGCGGGTATACCAACCCAGGGGGCGTTGACCGGTTGTCCTGGTGATGGAGTCCACCGCTTTGCGGATGGCTTCGCGTTCCGCATCACGGTCCATATTAAAGTACTCCTCCCACCGGTAGCCGTGGCCCATCACCTCGTGTCCACCTTCCACGATGGCGGGGCCCACCTCGGGGTTGCGCTCCAAGGCCAGGGCGCATACGTAAAATGTGCTCTTGAGGTTGAACTGGTCGAAAATGCGGAGAATTCTCCAGACGCCGGCCCTGCTTCCATATTCATAGAAGGACTCGTTGGCCAGGTCGCGCTCTCCGGGAGTAACCGGCGACGGCACCTCCCCCATGCTTTCGCTCTGTGAGTCGCCGTCTAAAATCGAGTATTCCGCACCTTCTTCGTAGTTGACCACTACTGAAACCGCGATGCGTGCTCCGTTGGGCCACTCTACTTGGGGCGGGTTGGCGCCGTATCCGATGAAGTCGCGCTGGTTCATCATTCCTCCTCCTATACCATGCCGAAGGCTTTGCTAAAGAACTCTTTGATGTCTTCGGCAACGGGCTTGCCCATGGCGTAGGTGGCATGGCCCACTCCCTCATAGGTGTAGAAGGTGTGCTTGGCTCCACACGTTTCCAAAACACCAGCCAGAGCTACGGGGTTGCCTTGGTAGAGCATGTTTTCGTCCTCGTCGCCGTGGAAGAAACCCACCTCCGGTAGGAGAGACGCCGCAGCCTCTTCTCCCCGCTCCAATATCAGCATGCGGGTCCTGGTCACCGGGTCGTTGCCGGCAAGGGAGGTCACGGCCAGATCATCGTCCGCCTCTCTGGGAATACCCCAAGCCTCCAACAGGTCTCCCTTGAACTTGTGCGCTCGTATGACGCTGTCGAAATTGAGCGTCGCCTGCTGCAATGCGGCGGCGCGAACCTTGCCCAGCAGTGGGCCGGTGACGGCGCTCCACAGGGCGGAGCCTCCCAGCCCTCCGCCGAGCATGCCAATGCGCTCAGGGTCAACGTTGGCGTCTTCGATCAGCGAGTTGAACAGTGCGGCGTAAGCAGCAGCCGCGTCGGGTCTGCCCCAAGCGCTGCCCCTGGCATGCGAACCGGCCACGGCGATTCCCGCGTCGACCAGCGTCCTGATGAAGATGCTGTTCCCCTGGTCGTCCAGGGTATCGGATGTGGATACGGCGTACTCTCCGTCACGGACATAGCCGCTGTTGCCGTGGCACTGAATCACGCAGGGCAAGGGCGGCCCGGACGTAGTGTAAGACGACGGAGTGCGGAAGAAACACCACTCGCCGCCGGATTTGAAGAAGACGGTCTGCGCGCCGTCTTCCAACTTTGGAAGGGAGTCTGCCATGCTGCCTCCTTTGAGAATGGACTACATGGCGACATATTAGCAGATGATTGCTTAACAGTCCGAATCCGCCCGGCGGACGCTATTCCTACAAGGTCATAGCAATCAAGTGGAACGGGCCGTCCTCTTTACGTGCTCGCGGAGCGCTCCGTTGATGTCCGTTTGATATCCACGACCGCCGCGAGCGCGGGCCTTGAACCAGGCGATGACGTCCGCATCCAGCCTCAGAGTAATCTGCCGCTTCACAGGTCGGTAGAAGACCCCGCGTCTAGCGTCGGCCCAGTCGAGGATCTCCGGGGCGTCGGTCGTGTCGATCCGGTCGTCGGGCAGAGCCTCTAGCGCTCTTATCTGCTCCTGAACGTCCGACGGCAATTCAGTGATGTCCTTCTTCATAAGCCTCCCTCTCGTGCCTCGTCGCCTTACGGGCGGAGATAATGCGTCCGACCTCTTCTTCTGTTTCCGTGTCGAAATTGGGCCAAGTGTGGACGACCATCACGACTTGAGTGCCTACCATGCCAATGGTTCGCCACCGTTGCTCATCTGGATATGGGTCTTCCTTGGTCGCGGACAAAGGGTCGTCAAACACGAAGGCCGCAGCCTTGAAGCCGATGCCGTGCGCTCGAAGATTCGCATCGTTCTTTAACTGGTCCCAAATCCAACGCAAGCGCTATCATCCTCATACTACATAATTGTAGTTACTGAAACGGCACGATGTCAAGACCTTCCTATCCTGCTGGAGACCCGCCAACACCTTACCCCCGGTAGCGGAACCGGCCTTCCACTCTATCGCGGTTGAGCCTGCGGTTCAGGTGCAGTCCTTCCAGTATGAACTCCGTGCCGGACGCGACCAGTTCCGGTGAGCCGTCCGATTCCAACCGCTTCAACGCATCGCTGAGGCCGTCCAGCCTTCTCCTTGCCTTGGCGTACTCCTTGGACGGAATCTCGCTGCCCGTTTCCATGACCGCACCCTCGTCGAACCTGAGAACCAGCGGCTCCAAGTCCCTGACGTTGAAGTAGCGGCTGAACACGTTGAGCACGGCTTTCTTGACCAGGTCTTCTATGATGCGAGGCTCCCTACCCTCCTCCACGGTCTCCAGCTCTATCTTGCCGCTGGAAGAGGGTAGGATGAAGCTGAGGTCGCTGATGCGGGGGGCGGAGGACTTTTCGCCGTTGAGCAAGGCGCGCCGCGCCGAGTTGCTCATGGCCGTCTCGAAGTTGGCTATGGAGACGCGCACGCTGACTCCGGAGCGCTGGTCGATGTCCGGGCTGCGCCTTGCCAGGGCGGTGACCTCCGCGATGATCTCCTTCATGTACTGCGGAACGGTGACCATCTCCTCTATCTCTCCAAGGTTTGCACGCTCCTGCTCAACGATGTCTATCTCCTCTTCAATGGCTCGCGGGTAGTGGGTACGGATGTGCGAGCCGTAGCGGTCTTTGAGAGGCGTAATGATGCGGCCTCGGTTGGTGTAGTCCTCCGGGTTGGCGGTGGCCACGATGTAAATGTCCAGCGGCAGCCGGATGCGATAGCCCTTGATCTGTATGTCCCGCTCCTCCATGAGGTTGAACAGGCCAACCTGTATGCGCTCCGCCAGGTCGGGGAGCTCGTTGATGGAGAAGATGCCCCGGTTGGTGCGGGGAATGAGCCCGTAGTGAATGGTAAGCTCGTCCGACAGATAGCGGCCCTCGGCGACGCGGATGGGGTCCGCTTCACCGATGAGGTCGGCTATGGAGATGTCCGGCGTGGCCAGCTTCTCTCCGTAGCGGTCGTCCCTCTGCAGCCAGGATACGGGGACCTCGTCTCCCATCTCGTGGCACATGTCGCGGCAGGCGCGGCACACGGGTGCGAACGGGTTGCAGTTGATCTCGCATCCCGCTATGACCGGTATCTCGCCGTCGAGCAGAGTGGTCAGGGAGCGGATGATGCGCGACTTGGCCTGGCCGCGCTCCCCGAGCAGGACAATGTCCTGCCCCGCCAGTATGGCGTTCTGGATCTGAGGCACCACGGTCTCCTCAAATCCCACTATCTTGGGAAAGAGGGTCTCTTTGTTGCGGAGCTTCTTCACCAGGTTGCGCCTCAGCTCTTCCCTGATTGGCAAGACCTGGTATCCACTCTTACGGAGGTCTCGGATAGTCCTTGGCTTCTTCTTGACTGTCATCAGATTCACATCATACTACCGCCGCCGCCACTGCGAAAGCGGACTTGGCGTTGCAAAACACACCCGTCTTTCCCGCCCATATCGTCGTACCCGCGAAGGCGGGTACCCAGAAGTGGCGGCGCAGCGGGGTGGTGTCATTCTGAACGAAGTGAAGAATCCAAAACCTCCGCCTCCCAAGCCGCGTGTCCTTGCATGAACCGCCGTGACCGCCGCCCGCTCACCCCACCGTCATTCCCGACCCCGATCGGGAATCCATCCCCCGGCGGGGCGGCCCCCATCCCCGCTCACCCTGAGCCAGCCGAAGGGTCGTTCCCGTGTAGACGGGAACCCAGGGGTTCTTGCCTGTCGCTCCTAGTGGATTGACCTCCATTTCTGCCTGCTTTGGCAAAAAGTTACAAGAGATTACAGGTATGAGACGATAAGTAGCGTAGAGGTTATGGTATATTGCTAGCGAGGAGGGATGAATGGGACCTGCACTAGGGTTGATAGGGTTGCTGGGCGGACTAGTTGCACTGATATGGCTTGTAGTTGCGTTGATTCGAAGAAAGCCCAAGCGCATCCTTGGATTGGTGCTGTCAGGTTTCTTCGTATTGTTTGTGTTGGGGCTTGTGCTCACTCCAACACCTGAACCCACATCGACCACAACACCAAACTCGACGCCTACTCCAACCGCTACGCCACGCCCGACATCCGCGCCCAGCATCCAATTCATTGGTGCCGCCGATCTGTCCGATGAGAGCAAATCGTCGCTCGCGGAACTCATAGAACGCATTCAGGAGGGCGTGGTGCAGATTGCTACAGATAGCGGCAGCGGCTCAGGCTTTATTGTCGATCCAAACGGGCTGGTCGTAACCAACGAGCATGTTGTAGAGGGTGCGCGCAGGGTGGAAATCTGGCTGACCAACGGACGCCGCTATGACGGTGACGTGCTTGAACGAGACGTAATAGCGGACCTTGCGCTAGTGCAGATAGACAGCGAGCATCAGTTTCGTGTCATCCCAATTGGAAACCCGGATGGAGTACGCGTGGGTGACGAGGTGCTTGCACTCGGATTTCCACTCGCAGACAAGATTGGCAGTAGCTTGACTGTAACGCGTGGCATCATCTCGTCCACCAGAACGTTGGGGGGTGTTGAGCTGCTCCAGACGGATGCGGCGATAAACCCGGGCAATAGTGGAGGGCCTCTCGTCAACCGCGATGGCGAAATCATTGGTATCAACACATCCAGGGTAGAGGAAACTGACAGCGGCAGGCCCGTAAGTGGCATCGGCTTCGCCGTTTCCGTTATTGAGCTTGAACGCCGGTTGCCTATGCTGAACTCACGCCAAGCCAACCCGTCACAAACAACACCTACGCCAACGGCATTACCCACGCCAACTCCTGCAGCCCAGGTAGTCGACACCGTACCAGTTTTCTCAAGCGGCGTGTCAGACTTGGACTACACAGTTGGGACGGCGATCTCCAGCCTTACGTTTCCCGCCGCGACGGGCGGCAACGGTTCGCTCATTTACTCCCTCACCCCATCCGTCTCGGGTCTCAGGTTTTCTCCGCAGACTCGACAACTTACGGGAACCCCGACGTCGCCTGGAACATACAACATGACCTACCGCGTAGCCGACGCCGACGACAACGATGCGGCCACCGATACTGACGCAATCTCATTTACAATCACAGTAGTCGTGCCAGACACCCCGCCCAGATTCTCAGAGAACGTGTCAAACTTGGAATTCACAGCAGGAGAAGCGACCTCCAGCACTACTTTGCCAGCCGCGACAGGTGGCAATGGCGAGCTTACCTACTATCTCACTCCTGCGGTTCCGGGGCTGACTTTCTCACAGGCGACCCGGCAACTTACTGGGACCCCAACGGCTATCGGCACATACAACATGACCTACCGCGTTACTGATGCCGACGACAACATTGCCGAAATCGACGCTGACACCGTCTGGTTCACCATCACAGTAGCCATGCCGCTTATCGACTACGACGCTGACGACGATGGACTGATCGAGATTTCCAATTTAGAGCAGTTAGATGCCATCAGGCATGATACGAACGGCGATGGAATGGCGAACCATAGCAGTACCGCCCTCTACTACACGGTCGCCTTCCCTAACCCAGTCCCTGGTATGGGGTGCACCTTTGGCTGCGCAGGCTACGAGTTAGCGCGAGACCTTGACTTCGCAAATGATGATAGCTATGCCTCGGGTGTGGTTAACCCGGCTTGGCGCTTAGGCACAGGTTGGGAGCGCATCGGCAATGAACACGACAGATTTGCCACGACCTTTGACGGCAACGGTCACACCATTTCCAACTTATATATCGATAGAAGTGATACCTCACTCGGAGGTAGTGCAGTGAACCCGAGTAGTGGTGCCTACAACATAGGTTTGTTCGGGTATACAGGGACAAGCGGTGTCATCCGTGGGGTTGGGTTGGTTTCTGTTGACGTTTCGGGTTGGTCTGCTGTTGGCGCACTGGTCGGGCGGAATACCGGTACTATCAGTTCCAGCTTTATCGTCGGCGTAGTTACGGGAGACTACAACGCTGTCGGCGGACTGGTAGGACATAACGAAGGAAGTATTGTATCCAGCTATTCTCAAGCCGATGTGTCGGCACTCCAATCCATTGGTGGTCTGGTCGGGACCAATGAGGGTGTCATCAGTGCCAGCTATGCCAGCGGGAGTGTTTCGGGGCACTTTGTGAGGGCCGGTGGCCTCGTTGGCCAGATGAGCGGCGGCAGTATCAGAACCAGCTACGCAACTACCATTGTATCGGAACCTGCAGTAGTTGCCGGTGAGGGAATATACCAGACAAAGGGATCGGCGCGGAAAGGGGTCAATCTATATTATTACATCCATCAGGGGCAGGCAATCCTAGTTATGCCACGTTCGTCATACGAGGCTGGTGACGATCCCATATATGGGGTTCAGCAACTTCATGGGGGTATGCCGCCGGATCATCTCACCGCCAACTTCAGCGTTGGCGGTCTGGTCGGGGCTGCGGGGAATGTAAGCATCATTGGCAGCTACTGGGATACGGACACCTCTGGAATGACGGCGGGCGTCGGTTCAGGGAATGCGCCCGGCGCTATAGGAAAGACCACCACCGAGTTACAGATTCCCACCGGGTACACCGGCATATACAGTTTCTGGAACATCGACGTAGATGGGGACGGCGACCCCGATGACATTTGGGACTTCGGGACATCAAGCGACTACCCGAGGCTGCACCCAGAATAGAGCAATCATCCTGCCTCTTCCGTAGCTAGCTCCGCCATCCCGGACAGCTGTGGCAGTACCCTGCCATCTCTCCCTTCCCCACACCCCTCTGCACCTTATACCCTTATACCCATGGACTCACAGCAAACTGATCAGTCAAAACCACGACGGCGGCGTGGCGCGCCTCTCGGCAACCAGAACGCCCGCACCCACGGCATCTACTCATCCCGCGTCGCGGAGAACGACCGGGACCTCCTTCAGAGCGCCGCCCAACTCAAAGGCCTCGAGGGTGAGATAGCCCTGATCCGGCTCAAGATCCGGCGCATCGCCGCCTATCCCGACTCTCCCCCGGACCTGCTGTTCCGGGCCATCAACACTCTCGCACGCACTTTGGAGATCAATGAGCAAATCAACAACCTACGCCGACGCTGGAAGCGCTCTGAAATCGCGCCGTCATCCGTCGAAGCCTGTCCTGAGCTTGCCGAAGAGCCTGTCCTGAGCTTGCCGAAGGAAAAGGAATTGTTTTCGCATATTCTCGGAAAAAGTGGGGCCGTTTTAGCCTTGGAACTTGACATAACGTCTGAAACAATTCCTCCCCTCAACCCCTCTCGTCTTGCCCGCTTGCCCGGAGGGCGGGCGGAGCGGGGCAGCCTACACGGGGCTGCGGCGAAGCGGCTGCCCGCTTCGATATGTAGCAACTCGCCAGAGCCACTCCGCGGGCCCAAAGAGGAAGCGGCTCAGCCACGCCTGCGACCACCACACCTGCAACGCCCACACGGCGAACACAAACACCAATACGGCGCTCCTGTTCACATAGCCGGCGTCGCCCAGCAGGGTTGTCAGGACAAGCACGCCCAGCGCCGTCTGCGTCAGGTAGTTGGTGAGCGCCATCCTCCCCACGGCGCGCAGACGCCGCTTGAGCCAGTTGCCCGCCCGGTTGTTCCAGAGAATGATGAGACTCATGTATCCCAGCGATGAGGGAATGGTGCCAATGGTGTTGGGAATCTGGCCGATAAAGGCGACCTCGCGAGAGTAATCGTTCAGTGCAGTGATGATGACCCCGGCGGCGGCAAGCGGCAGGCCGACAGCAAGACCAACCATCGCTATCCGTCGATATGTCCTCGCGGGCAAGTCGCCGTTCATAAAGCCCATGCGATACAGTCCTGCGCCGATGAGGATCATCCCCAGCGCGCGAAGGAAGTACCCCAGCAGAACGATGAATTCAATAGCCTCTTCTCCTGAAACCTCGCCCGCGGTCCAGGTCCCGGCTAGCGATGTGTCGGTAGTGTCGGCCATGTACTGCGTCAGCAGCCCGGTGGCAACGGACAGTGTGAACACGGCAACGCCAACCGAGATGAGCGCCCGATCCGGCAGCTTTCGCAGGGCTATGAGGAAGATCGACGATAGGGCATAGGCCATAAGCACGTCGCCGTCCCAGAAAAGCGCGTGGAGTATACCGATGATGAGGAGCAGCCCGTTTCGCCACAGGTTCAGCAGGACCGCGCGCCTTCCCTTCCCGCTGGCGCGGTCTATGAATAGGATCATCCCCGCGCCGAACAGCAGCGAGAACAGGCCCATGAACTTCTGGTCGACGAAGATTTCGCCGAAGATGCCCACCGCCCAGTCGAGCCACGTCTCCGAGCCGCCCGCACTGAGGTTGGCGTAAGGCCCACCGCCGAACTTGAAGGAGACGGCGTTCATCAACAGTATGCCCA
>DAOUKI010000156.1:0-9071 GCA_034421495.1 Dehalococcoidia bacterium
CATCAATTTGGAGAGCGACGTCACCGAGGCCCGGACAGAGGTGGTAGTCGAGGTTGACCCGGAGAAAGCGGCGCTAGTTGGGCTGACTACGCAGCAAGTTGGGTTACAGCTTAGCCAGTATCTCATCGGACAGAGGGTCACCACAATCAACGTTGACGGTGACACGGTGGACGTTGTCCTTTCCGGAAACCGACGGGCCGCAAGCAGCATTGAACAACTCAAGTCGTTCATCATCGCGGGTCCTGCCGGCGCTGTCCCTCTTGGCGAATTAGCGGAGCCCGTCCTGCGTGAAGGGCCGGTCTCAATCACTCGAACGGACGGAGCGCGATCTTCCAGCATCTCAGGCGAAATAGTCTCGGATAACGCGCAGGCCGTGGGCATTCTCATTGATGAGAAGATTGCGGCATTGGACCTGCCGCCGGGCGTGAGCGTGAACAGCGGCGGCATCTTTGCGGACATTGAGGAGGGGTTCCAGGCCATCTTCATCTCCATGGCCGTTGGCATCGTACTGGTCTACTTGGTCATGGTGGCCAGCCTCGGCAGTCTGCGAAACCCCTTTGTAATCATTCTTACCTTGCCCCTAGCGCTCATTGGCGTCATGGTCTCGCTTGCGGTAACCGACCGAGCGCTCGGCCTGGCGGCTATGATGGGGATCCTGTTACTTATCGGCATCGTGGTCACCAACGCCATCGTGCTCATCTCCTTCGTGGAGCAGCAACGGGCCCGCGGGTTGGGCGTCTACGAAGCGCTGGTTTCCGGCGCGCGGGTGCGGCTTCGCCCCATCCTGATGACAGCCATCACCACCAGCTTTGCGTTGCTACCCTTGGCCGTGGAAACGGCGGGGAGCGGAGGGATCATCAGCGCGGAATTGGCAACGGTGGTTATAGGCGGGCTGACTAGTTCCACGGTGCTGACCTTGCTGGTGCTGCCCATCGTATACATGATCTTCAACGACAGTATCCCGCGCCTGGTCAACAGGCTGTTGCGTAGGAATGTCCCCGCAGCCGCGTTAGAGGCCACCGAAACAGCTTGAGTCCCAAGACCACCAAGCGTTACCATCTCAAAACGCTGTTGTAGAGGAGCATTATGACTGAAGAGAACAGATCGTCGCAGGGTGCCGCTGAGCAGTTTGGCAGACAGGCGGAGCATTATGCGGTAAGCACCGGCGTGCACGCCCACAGTGAGGGGCTGGACATAATACAAGAGTACGCATCGCTGGGCAGCCCTGGCGTTGCCGTGGATCTAGCCACGGGAGCAGGATTCACCGCGTTTGCCGTGTCTCCGTACGTGGAGCGGGTGCTCGCCACCGATATAGCGGCCGGAATGCTGCAACAGGCCGGGCAACTGGCCGGTGAGCGAAACCTGGGCAACGTGGAGCTTGCCTTTGTTGAGGCGGAGCACATGCCCTTTGCCGATGGTTCTTTGGACATGGTGACCTGCCGGCAGGCGGCGCACCACTTCTACGACCTTCCCCTGGCGCTGCGGGAGGTCGAGCGCGTGCTTAAGCCCGGCGGGGTATTCCTGTTGAGCGACACTTCCGCCCCTGAAGATGACGCTGTCTCGGCGTGGATGAACGATGTTGAGCTGAGGCGCGATTCAACCCACGTTTGGGATAGGAAGCCGTCGGAGTGGCGCGTCATGCTGCAAGAGATCGGATTGGAGGTTACCCACCTTCAGATGGTCAGAGTTAACCTGGAGTTCAACGACTGGGTGAAGCGCTCGGCTACCCCGGAGGAAAAGATAGAACCCTTGAGAAGGGACTTCCTATCCGCCTCCGAAGCCGTCGTGGATGCTTTTGGCATAGAGCCGGACGGCGACGGCATCAACTTCAGCTGGCCGGTGGTGGTGCTGCGGGCCGTGAAGTGAATGAAACAGTAGATTGACCAATGACCTTAGCGACAGAACGCCTTAGCTGGTTGGGCTTAAGAGTTATAATTCTGGTCTCGGTGCTGGGAGTTTCCGGCTGTCTGGGTGGTACGCCTACCAAAGTTAGGTATGAGACCTGCCCCGCCTTTGATCCGGATGAGAAGGAAGGTGTTCCTGTAATGTATCCTCCATCGCTAGGTACTGGTGATGATGTCACCCTGCATCCGGATCTGGTGGAGGACACCATCGAGGCTATCAAGAGGGAGCTAGAGGATCCTCGTGTTATTGAACGGCTGGAAATCGAAGAGGCAGGAGAGGCGTTGGCAGTTACCGTGACGGATACTGGACCAGGAGATCGGGTGACTGGTCCTAGACATAAGTTGGAAGATGGCCGTGAACTTTACAGGAACATTCATCTGTGGGGATGGGCCACTTTTGAGGACGGTTCCGAGGTCAACTTCCACGTCTGGGCTCATCCTGCACCCTCCGGTCATGAGTGTGAGATTCAAGGTGTGGCAATCCAATCTTCATCGTTTCTTGTCATCTAGTTCTCAGCGAGGGCAGGTCTGGTGGGATGATTCTTGAACTCGTCCACAGACTGGCGATTCCAACCCGCTCATTCCTCCAGGCTTTGTCCTGGAATCAAGCTCCTATGCGGGTCTGCGTAACGCTTCCAGGTTTGCCTTCGGGCAGCGCGGCGAGATCGAGCACGTGGAGCTGATTATCAACCCCCGGCCCTCAGCCTGGGCCGTCGCCTCTTTGACTTCACCGGCCACCGACCCGGGTTGGCCGTTCAGTAGTGTTTCGCGGCTGATGCCCCCTATGAGGGGTCTGCTTGTGAAATCGCGGGCCTGTTCAAGAGATGGGTTGGTCGCGTCCTGCGTGTCCCAGTTGAAGGCGTGAACTGGATAATCGATGAGGTCGCGCAGCATGTTGTGGCTGCGGCAAACGTGAAGCACATTGAGCCAAGCATCCTTGGCCGCATCGAGGACGCGCAGGTCGTAGGGGCGGCCAAACTCCGCGTACTCTTCGCCGGTGATGAGGTCCGTGGTAGCCCATGATGTGGTCGCGAAGAAGATACCGTCGGCGCCTGCGTTCAATATTTCGCTGGTGTAGCTGCTGAAGGTTTCGGTGATCACCTCAAGGGCTGAGTGGATTCTGTCAGGGTCATGCCGCATCTGTTCTACTAGAGTAGCCTCCGACTCCACTAGCCGTCCCGCAATGGAGATGGGGTTGAACACCGTCATTATGAACGGTACCTCGCCAGCTAGGCCTTTCTTGATATCGCTCAGAGCCATGAGGTGTTCATCGAGGACGCCCGCAGTTGTTTTCAGAGGTTCGATATACTCCCATTGCTCAGGCGAACCAACCGGCACATCCAGCGCGGTCGGGCCCTCGTTGGGGTCTGCGGGGTACTGGAACGTGGCGCCCCAGTCCTCAACGTGATACTGAGCGCGCGGGTTCACCTTCATGAAATCCCAGTCGTATTGCCGCTGGAAGCCAAGCATCGACTCGACCAGACCTTGGACGGTCGTCTCCTTGTCGTAGAAATGCCGCCACACGCTGAGGGGAGGCCGGTCGACCGTTTCGCCTTCAAGTACCGCCTGTACTCGTTCTTGCTTTGTCAGCGTCATTGGAGCCTCCTCGTTACGCTTTGTCCTCACGTTCCGTTTTCAATCGCTCGGCGCGGCGGCGAGTGATCTCTTGCAGCAGCCGCACGCCTCTGCCGGTCACGCGCATCTTACGCCTGCTCTGCCGCTTTCGCTCTCGCCGGTCTGCTCTGGTTTCGGGCTCTTCGCCAGTCATAACCCGATGGTAAGGCAACATTCGGCTTCAAAGCAAACTGATGCCAGACAGCGTGATTTGAGTTACCATGTCCAATGCTCAGAGGAAGCTAGTATGGACAAGCGACGCTTGGTGAAACAGCTCGAACGGATCGTAGGCAAGCGGTCGGTGATTCACCACCCCGACGACCTGCTGGTCTTCGAGTACGACGGTTCCGTTGATAGGGGACTGCCCGCGGCCGTGGTGTTTCCCGCTTCTACCGGGGAGGTGTCGCGGGTAGTGGAGCTGGCGGGCAGAGAAGGCCTGCCGGTTATACCGAGAGGCGCTGGCACCGGGCTCTCCGGCGGCGCAATCGCCTCCGAGGGTGGCATAGAGCTGGCCCTGACCAGGATGCGTTCCATTCTGGAGATAGACCCCCTGAATAGGATAGCCGTGGTTGAACCCGGTGTTGTCAATCTTGATCTGTCGGTCGCTGCTTCCCGGTACGGTCTCTATTTCGCACCTGACCCTTCCAGCCAGCGCGCTTGCACCATAGGCGGAAACGTAGCCGAGAACTCCGGAGGGCCTCACTGCCTGCGCTACGGGGTGACGACGAACCACGTGCTCTCCCTGGAGGTGGTGTTGGAGGACGGCTCCGTGGTTTGGCTCGGCGACCCCTACCGCAGCCGCCCCGGCTACGATTTGGTGGGAGCGTTCGTTGGATCGGAGGGCATGATGGGGGTGGTTACAAAGGCGGTGGTCGGTCTGCTGCCCTCTCCGCAGTCGGTGAAAACAATGCTTGCCGTGTTCAGCGATATCGAGCAGGCCAGCACGGCTGTATCCGCGGTGATAGCCAGCGGCCTGATACCCACTGCAATGGAGATGATGGATAGCCTCGCCATAAAGGCGGTGGAAACGGCAATCAACTTTGGATACCCCAAGGACGCCGGAGCGATACTGCTCATAGAGGTGGATGGCCTGGAGGTGGAGGTGAATGAAGCAGCTGGCATGGTTCGAGAAATCTGCCTTGATGCCGGGGCCACGGACGTCAGGGAAGCAAGCGAGGCTGCGGAACGGGAACGGCTCTGGGCGGGAAGGAAAGGCGCACTGGGCGCGCTGGGAACACTGGCCCCGAACTACTACCTGGTGGACGGCGTGGTTCCAAGGTCCAAGCTTCCGGACGTGCTGAGTAGGGTAGGGGAGATCAGTGAGGAGTACGGGCTGCCCGTTGCCAATGTCTTCCACGCCGGAGACGGCAACTTGCACCCCTGCATCGTTTTCGACGAAAGGCAGCCCGGCCAAACCGAGCGAGTCATAGAGGCCGGTGGCAAGATACTGGAAGTGTGCATAGACGCAGGCGGAGTCCTCACCGGCGAGCACGGTGTTGGCCTGGAGAAGAAGGCGTACATGCCGCTTATGTTCAGCGACGCCGATATGGACGCAATGCTTCAGTTAAAAGAGACCTTTGCCCCCAGGGGTCTGTTCAATCCCGGCAAGGTGTTCCCTGACGGCGCGTCCTGCCTGGATACCGGGCAGCAAGCGGCGATGAGCAGGGCCGGTGCCGGAGCCTGGGTGTGATGCCGTCCCATGCCCAAATGCGGGAAATGCTCGGCCACGTGATGAACGGGACCTCCTTTGTTCCTGACTCCGATCTATCACGTTACGCGGTGGAAGGCCTCACTCCCAAAGCCGCCGTTTTTCCTTCCTCTGAAGAGGAGCTATCGGCCTTGCTCAAAGAGGCAAACGAAAAATGCTGGACTGTATCGCCCAGGGGGTCGGGAAACGCCGCTAGGCTGGGGAACTTGCCCGAAAGATTGGATGTTGTAGTCGGTGCTGGAATGCTGCCGCACCGCATCGACCATAATCCCGGCGATTTGACGGTGAGCGTCGGCGCGGGGACTACATTCGGTCTGTTGCAACAGCGGCTCGCGGAAGAGGGCCAGTGGCTGCCGCTGGACCCGCCTCTGGCCGGTAGGAGGACCGTGGGCGGCATACTTGCCGCAAACCTGGCCGGGCCGCTCAGCCTTTCCCACGGAACCGCCCGCGACTTCGTACTGGGGGTGAGGGTTGCCAGTGCTGACGGGACTGTTACCAAGAGCGGGGGGAACGTGGTCAAGAACGTCACCGGTTTCGATGTGCCCAAACTGCACATAGGCGCGCTTGGGACGTTGGGCATAATCTTGCAGGCCACGTTCAAAGTGCTCCCACTGCCCAAAGAGGACAGGACATTGGCCGCTGCGTTCGACGATTCGGGTAAGGCGGTAGACGCCTGCCACGAGATCGTTCGTTCTCAATACGCCGGTGAGGCGATAGAGCTCATCAGGGAAAGCGACGGACGGAACCGGGTTTACGCCCGTTTCCTAGGCTCGGCCCCGTCTGTGGAAGTTAGACTGGAGAAGGGCAAATCGATGCTGGGGCAGGCCGGAGCGGATAACGTCGACACCCTTGACCAGGATCAAGCAAAAGCGCTCTGGGACGCCGTCACCGATTTTGGCTGGAACGGCAGCGCGGAAGAGGAAGTTCTGCTCAGCTTGGGGCACCTTCCGTCCAAGACCAAGTCCGTAATCGGCGCGATATCCGACTATTGCACGCAGAACGGCCACGGACTGGAAATGGCTGCCGGACCGGCGCGGGGCGTTGTCAAGTGCAAGGTTGGGGCTGAGCCCAGTCAAATGAGCGATGTAGTAAGCGACCTTAGGGGCATAGCTGCGTCCGCTGATGGCTACGCCTTGGTAGAGCAGGCTCCTCCGCAGGCAAAGGCCGAGCTGGACGTCTGGGGCGACCCTGGCCCGGCCCTGCATCTGATGCGGCGGTTGAAGGACAGGATGGACCCCAACCGCGTTCTCAACCCTGGCAGATACGTGGGAGGCATCTGAGATGGCGCGGCAACAGACCCCGTTGCCCCCCGTCTTTGCTGGGCCTAGGGACGAAGACCTGTACAAGTGCGTACATTGCGGTCTCTGTCTTAACGCCTGTCCCACCTATCTGGAGACCGGCCTTGAAACCGAATCGCCGCGGGGGCGTATTGCCCTGATGAAGGCGGTGCGCGAAGACCGTGTCTCCTATACCAAGCAGGTAACGTCGCACATGGACTTGTGCTTGCAATGCCGGGCCTGTGAGGTGGTCTGCCCTTCCGGCGTCCCCTTCGGCAGGCTGATGGAGGCGACGCGGGAGGAGATATCCGAGCAAAAGAAGGCGCCGCTATGGAAACGGTTCGCTTTGAATCTTGCCTTTCGTCATCTCCTCTCCTACCCTGGTCGCTTGTACGCTTTGGGCGCGGCCCTGCGACTCTACCAGCGCACCGGCCTGCCCCGGCTGCTCCGCCGGGTTCCTGGAATGGCTGGCAGGTTCCACAGGCAGCTGCCGGACATGACAGGCAGGTTCTTCAAACCGCAGGGAGATGTTGCCGCCCCTCGCATTAAAGCCAGGGCCAGGGTCGTGCTGCTGTCCGGTTGCGTTATGCCGATGACCCATGGCTCGACCATGGAAGCTGCCGTACGCGTGCTTTCCAGGAACGGCTGCGAGGTAGCAGTGCCCCAAGACCAGGTCTGCTGTGGCGCTTTGAATTAGCACGGTGGAGACAGGCGTCAGGCGCAGAGCATGGCGCGTCGTAACATCGATGTGTTCTTGAAAGCTGACGTGGACGCCGTGGTGGTGGCCTCGGCGGGGTGTGGCTCCACCATGAAGGAGTACGACGACCTTCTGCACGAAGACCCTGAGTATGCGGAGAAAGCGCAGGCCCTCAGCGCCAAGGTCAAGGACATCTCCGAGTTCTTGGTCGGCTTGCCCTGGGAGCCTCCCAAGGGGAAGCTGCCAGTTCGGGTGACGTACCAGGATGCGTGCCACCTGGCCCACGCTCAGCGTATAACTGAAGCGCCTCGCCTGCTGCTTCAGTCGATACCCGGGCTGCAGCTGGTGGAGATGGAAGCCTCCAGCCGCTGTTGCGGGGCCGCCGGTCTGTACAGCACGTTGCAGCCGGAGATGTCACGACAGCTTCAGCGGAACAAGGTGCTCTCCGTGCTGGCCACCGGTTCGGAAGTGATGGCCACGGCTAACCCCGGTTGCGCAATTCAAATGGAGACGGGACTTAGAGAGGCGGCCAGCCAGGTTACGGTCAGTCACGTAATAGACCTCTTGGATCAGGCTTACGCTTTGGAGTAGACATGGGACCTGCAGCCCAAGCTGCTGCAGTGAACCGCGTTGTTGCAAGGAGATTGTATGGACATAGGAATTGGTATAGACGGTTCTTTGGGACTGTCACTCCAGGATCAGGGACAGGTATCCAGAGAAGCGGCGCGTTTGGGCTACTCCAGCGTATGGACGCCGGAGGGGGCCGGCCTGGACTCCTTCCATCTCTGCCAGCTGCGATGGGCGGCTACCGCCGGTGTCGTCGAAGGCGGGTTGACCACCGGCATTTCCGTGTCGCCGGTGTCTCTACGCGGGCCGGTAGCGCTGGCGATGAGTGCGGGAACGCTGAGCCGGATTACTGGAGGGCGGTTCCTGCTTGGCATAGGCGTCGGAGGGTTGTACCAGGAGGAGACCCGCAGCGCTTTTGGCGTGCCGGAAGTCCCGCCGGTGCGGCTGATGAGGGAGTACCTGGAAACCCTCAGAGGACTGCTGGCGGGTAAGGTGGTCACCTACGAAGGCAGGGCTGTGAACCTGAGAGGCGTTCAGCTTGCCTTTGATTCCCCGCCGCGTACGCCCGTATACCTTGGCGCTCTTGGCCCCCAGATGCTGAGACTGGCCGGACAGCTTGCCGATGGCGCCGCATTGAACTGGTGCACGCCTGAGCAGATTGCTTGGAGCAGGGAAAGGGTCGCGGAAGGCGAGGCGAAAGCGGGCCGCGAGCCGGGTTCCGTGAAAGTCGTCGAGTACATCAGGATATGCGTGGACGAGGACGAAGACCTGGCTAGGCGCGCCTTTGTAGCCGCTATGCTTGGTTACGCGCTGGGACAGCCCGGGACTCAGAGGCCGCGTGGTTTGGGATATCGGGCGCATTTCGATAGAATGGGATTCGCCGATCTGCTCTCTGAGCTGGATGAAATGAGGAGCAAGGGTGTATCTGAGGACAGGATAGTGGATGCCGTTCCGCCGGAGATGGCGTTGCGCGTGGGCTACTTTGGCAAGCCGTCCGGCGCAGCCGGGGCCTTCCGCAAGCTATCGGAGGGATTGGATACTGCGGTGGCGCGGGTGGTCGTGGCGCATCCCGGTGTAGAATCGGTAACGGCGACTATGGAGGCTTGTAGGCCGTAAGTTGAAGCCACAACTACGGTGTAAGTACTAAAGGAGGAATACATGGCAGACCTTTCAATGTTTGATCTGACGGACAGAGTGGCTATAGTGACCGGAGGCGGGCACGGAATCTCGAAAGCGGTCGCTTTGGGTTTCGCGCAAGCCGGGGCTCACGTGGCGATAGTGGACAAGGTTCCGGAAAGGGCCGA
>DAOUKI010000157.1:0-2448 GCA_034421495.1 Dehalococcoidia bacterium
ACACGACGGTGCGCCGCGTCACGCGGCATAGGATCCCTAGCCCAGCTAGGAGAAACTCGGAGAACGTTTCTGGGTCAACCGACCTACTCTGAGGCGAAAGCCGAGGGGGAAAACAGCATGTCGGTAAAGCGGCTACAGCCCGAAGGCGTTGTAGGGCTGGTTCCGCAAGACCCGCGCGATACGGTGAAAGCTAGATTGCCTGAACCCCAGTTCCCAGTCGGTGTATTCGGGCCACCCACCGGTAGAACGCTTGTAACCCGGTGCCACTCATTGCTCTGGTCTCTCGTCGTGTCCAGTGCACCTCCGATGAGTGGACGATGACCTACGCGGTCTATTCAAGGGAACGAACGGGGCACCTAAGTCGCGCTAGATACGTCCTATGTCAACGGAACGCGGGATGGCCTACGGGGCGCGAGCCCTATGGTCACGGAGTCCTCGTAGTAGTCCGAGCCGGGGAGAGCCCGGCACATGGCGAAGGAGGACAGGTGTCAACGACGGAATACGACAGGGAGGTATGCAGAATGCAAGACGCCGAAACTGTACTGAACGTCATCAGCGAACGCGGCGAACGAGGATTGCCGCTAGAGAACGCCTATCGACTACTCTACAACCGGAACCTGTACCTGCGGGCCTATGGCCGTCTCTACTCAAACCAGGGGGCGATGACCAAAGGCACCACCGCAGAGACCGTGGACGGTATGTCACTGGAGAAAATCGACCGCATCATCGACGCCCTGCGTCACGAGCGGTTCCGATGGACACCCGTGCGCCGGGTCAGCATTCCCAAATCCAACGGGACAACCCGCGCCTTGGGCATACCGACGTGGACGGACAAGCTACTTCAGGAGGTCATCCGGATGATTCTGGAGGCCTACTACGAGCCACAGTTCTCCGACCACTCGCACGGCTTTCGGCCCAACCGGGGTTGCCACACTGCGCTCAGTAATGTGGCCACCCACTGGACCGGAACCAAATGGTTCGTCGAAGGAGACATCAAGGGGTGCTTCGACAACATCGATCACGATGTCCTGTTAACAGTGCTCGGCGAGAAGCTCCACGACAACCGGTTCATGCACCTGCTCAAGTACCTACTGAAGGCAGGCTACATGGAGGATTGGAAATACGGCCGCACCCTGAGCGGCACGCCGCAGGGCGGTGTGGTCAGCCCCATCCTCGCCAACATTTACTTAGACCGGCTGGATAAGTACGTCGAGACGGTGCTCATACCCGCCAACACTCGGGGTAAGACCCGCAGGTTAAATCGCCCGTGGAACGCGTTGAGGGCCCGAATTCAACACCATCGGAAGAAGGGGAACCACGCATTAGCAGCGCAAATACGCCAACAGATGCTACGACTGCCTTCAGTCGACCCCCATGACCCCGGGTACCGTAGGCTCCGATACGTGCGCTACGCAGACGACTTCGTGCTGGGCTTCAGCGGGCCCAAGACCGAAGCCCAGCAGATCACAAACTCCTTGGCGACCTTCCTGAGTGATTCACTCAAGCTGGAGTTATCCAAGGACAAGACTCTGATTACCCATGCCACCAGCCAGGCGGCCAAGTTCCTCGGCTACGAACTCGTGAACCAGCAGGTCAACGATAAGCTCGACCACACCGGCCGACGCTGCGTTAATGGCCGTATCGGACTACGGGTTCCCTCCAAAGTCATCGACCAACACTGCCGCGCCTACATGCGCAACGGCAAACCGGCTCACCGCAGCTTGCTCATCCACGATGATGATTTCAGCATCGTGAACAAGTACCAATCGGAGTTCCGGGGCGTCTTCCAGTACTACGTACTGGCGCAGAACGTCTCCCACCTCGGGCGACTTCAATGGATCATGGAGCAGTCCCTCACTAAGACCCTCGCCATGAAACACGGGTCCACAGCCCGAAAGATGTTCAGGCGCTACAAGAGCACCGTCTCCACTGCACATGGGGAACGGTCGTGCCTCAGGGTCGTGGTCCAGCGTGGCGACGGCAAGCGCCCGTTAGTGGCGCAGTTCGGTGGCATACCGCTGAAGCGGCAACGACAGGCAATCCTCACCGACCGACTGCCTCAACGCAAGAGTTTTGAACGCAACGAACTGCTCAAGCGGCTCCTAGCGAACACATGCGAGATGTGCGAATCCACGGTGGATATCGAAGTCCACCACGTCCGCGCATTACGCGACTTGAACGTGAAAGGCCAAGGTCCCAAGTCCCCGTGGCAAGAGCTCATGGCGACACGGAAACGCAAGACACTCGTGGTCTGCCGGAAGTGTCACATGGATATCCACGGCGGGCGCAGTAAACCGCAATCGCAACGTGAAGCGGCAGCTTAGCTACCGCCCATAAGCGAAGACACTGGAGAGCCGGATGCGATGAAAGTCGCACGTCCGGTTCGGAGGGGGGCCGACGGAAAAGTGCTCCGGTAAAACGGAGTAACTCGCCGGCGGCCTACCCTAC
>DAOUKI010000158.1:0-1835 GCA_034421495.1 Dehalococcoidia bacterium
CTCTGCGCCGGCCCATGTACTACGGCGACTTGGGCATCTACAACGGTACGGTCGTTAAGAAGTTCAAGGAAGTGCAGAAGGGTGAACCCGGCGAAGGCGCCGTGGACGGCGAGCGCACCTACTACGGTGTCGGCATCAAGTACGAGGGCCGCAACCATGAGGACCAGGTCTTTGTACAGGGCACCTCTGCGGTGTACCTGCCCTCGCGCGAAGGCGGCATGGTGGAGCTCCCCGTTCCACACGTGGCCAAGCCCCCAGCCGTCCCCTACGAGACCTTCTACCGCGACTGGTACTAGACCCGTTATGAAGTGGGCGAGATAACTCCGACCAAGGAGCGCTATCTCGCCCACATTGTCCTTAACCGGCCCCCGGTTGGGAGGAACAGTGATTACAGGTAAAGGCAAGCCTGCCATGGATGAACAGGCTAGGGAGGTCTCTGCCATCCTCTTGGACAGAGAGGCCGTTATTATCAACACGGAGAAGCCCTTTGTATTCTCATCCGGAATCCTCAGCCCAATCTACTGCGATCTGCGCCTGCTCTGCTCCTATCCCGTAGAAAGGGAGCGCATTGCAAAGCTTTTAGCGGATAGGATTCTGGAAACGGAACCGGAGGCCGATGTGGTGGCGGGAGTCGCCACAGCCGGCATACCTTGGGCGGCCTGGGCATCCTCCCTAACGGGAAGGTCCATGGCCTACGTACGAGATCAGGCCAAGGGTCATGGCACAGGCCAGCAGGTTGAAGGAGTCGTGCAACCGGGAAGCCTGGCGGTGCTGGTAGAGGATCTGACCAGTACCGCGGGCAGCGCCGTCAGGGCTATCAGGGGGTTGCATGCCGTTGGAGCCAGGATCAACCACAGCTATAGCATCTTCACCTACGGGTTCCCCCGGTCGGTGGAGGCATACCGCGAGGTGGGGGTTGAGCTGGTCACGCTTTCCTCCGTTTCTACCTTGCTCGATCTGGCTTCCTCAGAGGGGCGTATAACACGAGAGCAAGAGAGCGCCGTCAGGGACTGGCTCGCCAGCGACCCCATGGCGTAGGGAGCTTAGCCTACCTAAACGTCCAAGTTGCGCACTTCTCTTGCGTAGGTCTGGATGAACTCCCGCCGCGGCTGCACGGAGTCGCCCATCAGCACGCTGAAGACCTCGTCAGCTAGAATGGCGTCCTCCACGCCAACCTTGAGGACGGTGCGCGTCTCCGGATTCATCGTCGTATCCCAGAGCTGGTCGGCGTTCATTTCACCCAGTCCTTTGTAGCGCTGGATGCTGACGCCGCCTCTGTCCGCGTGTTTATTCACCCTGGCCGTTAGCTCAGACAGTGGGATGTCCGTGTCCAGCACCTTGCCTTTGCGGGTCAGCGTGAAGCTGTCATGCTCCATAGCGTCCTTCACTTTGGAGTAGAGGCTAAAGCAGCGTTTCATCAGCGGCGAATCGAACAGCGTCTGGGATAGCTTGAACTTGCTCCCGGAGGGTAGCTTTACCTTGAGCCACTTCTCTTCGGTCTCCTTGTTGAAGCCCGGGTCAGCGGGGATTCCCTCCGCCACCAGCCAGCTCCTGACCTGCAGCATGAACTGGTCTATGTTCAGCATGTCCTGCCTGTGCCATTCGGCCACGTCCGATTTCAGAAGCTTCAGCGTGAACTCGGCGGGAATGCCGGCGTTCTGATGGAGGTCCTGCAGCACCCTATCCAGGCCCTCCTGCTGCGAGAGGAGCGTCTGGATTCCCACACCCGTCGTAGATATCGAGCCATCGGCGGATGTCAGCTTCAGGTTGGAGAATTGCTGCCTGGCCATCCAGCGGTCCTTTTCGTCTTCCGTGAACAGCCACTGATCCGACCT
>DAOUKI010000159.1:0-4186 GCA_034421495.1 Dehalococcoidia bacterium
GGCTATCAGCTCGCGGTAATCGTGGTGGGCGTGCTTTACGCCAAGCTGCTCGGCGGCGCGGGTGGCGGTCTCGGGACGGGAGGTGCCCACCGCGACCAGCTCGTACTCAGGCAAAGCGTCGATTGCGGGGGCATGGGCGCGTCCGCCCCAACCGTACGCTGCGCTAGCGCCAAGGACACCGACTCTAATCTTCTCAACCATGTTCGCTCCTTGTCCAGGGATTTGTAGCGGAACCAGACATGGCAAGTATGCACGCAAATCCCCGTTTTTGCGAATCCCCAATCCGGGATTGGTCTGTGAAAAGGGACTCAGCGGCCAGAGGCTCTGGATTCTTCACGGAGTTTACCCTAAGCGTAGCCGAAGGGCTCAGAATTGGCGGTTGGTGTTTTCTGCCATAGACTAGCACGGCGCTATAAAGAAGATGCTATGATTAGCTGTGCAGCAGATTATCCAACACTCCACGATTCAGGAAGGCCATGGAATACAAGCAGCTGGGAAAGACGAAAGAACTAATACCGGAGATAGGCCTGGGCACCTGGGCTTACACCGGGGGGCCCGGCCCTCTTCTCAGGGGCATCGAGCTGGGCGCCAACCTGGTGGACACGGCGGAATCGTACGGCACGGAGGAGGCGGTGGGCCACGCCATCAGGGATGTGCGAGATAAGGTGCTGCTGGCTACCAAGGTATCGCCGGAGCACTTCCGTCGCGACGACGTTTTGAAAGCGGCGGACGAGAGCTTGACGCGGTTGGGCGTCGACTACATAGACCTGTACCAGCTGCACTGGCCCAACCCGAGCATTCCAATAGAGGAGACCATGGGAGCCATGGAATCGCTGGTCAAGGCGGGCAAGGTGCGATACATAGGCGTGAGCAACTTTTCAGCGGCCCAGGTGAAAGCGGCGCAGGCTGCTCTTTCCAAGGCTAAGATAGTATCCAACCAGGTGGAGTACAGCCTGGTCAAGAGGGCGGTGGAGAGGGAGTTGCTCTCCTATTGCCAGCAGAACGACATCACCGTCATTGCCTACAGCCCCTTGGCGGTGGGCATGCGCAATATAACCAACAGAGACCGCCAGGGTGCGCTGAGCAGGGTAGCCGCCGAAACGGGAAGGTCGGAGGCGAACGTGGCGTTGAACTGGCTCATCTCCCAGCCTGGGGTGGTGGCCATTCCCAAGGCCAACTCGGCAGGGCACGTTGAGGATAACTGCGCCGCGTCGGGATGGCGCTTGTCGGAAAGGCAGATGAATATGCTGAGCCAGGCGTTCAGCTAGCACGGGGAGCAGTCATGGCAGCGGACGCCCCTTCTCCCGATTTCCCGGAGTTCAAGGACGAAACCGTCCTGGTATGGAACAGCCTCGCCGAGTGGTGGGACGATGCAATAGGCGACGGCAACGACTTTCAGACAGTCCTCATAGAGCCGGCGACGGAACGATTGCTGGAGTTGCAGGCGGGAGAGACCGTGCTCGACGTTGCCTGTGGAGCGGGAAGATTCGCCCGGCGCATGGCCGACCTTGGCGCTGAAGTGGTTGCTATAGACCAATCCGAGCGTTTTATAAACAGGGCGCGGAGTCGTACTGCGGAGGGCATGGTCGATTACAGGGTGATGAACGCGTCGGACTCGGAAGCTCTGCTGACACTGGGGCCGGATCGCTTCGACGCCGCGGTGTGCACCATGTCTCTCATGGACATGGCGATGATAGAGCCGCTCATCTCGACCCTGCCGCGGCTGCTCAAGCCTGGCGGGAGGTTCGTCTTTTCGGTGGCGCATCCCGTGTTCAACTCGGGTTCAGCCCGTCAAACGGCGGAGCGATGGGATAGAGACGGCGTAATGGTCACCGAGTACGGGGTGCGGGTAAGCCGCTATCTGGAGCCGTACGCGCACATGGGAATAGGAGTGCCGGGCCAGCCACAGCCTCAGCACTATTTCCACAGGCCGGTGAGTCTCCTGTTCAACACCTGCTTCAAGTACGGCTTTGTCCTGGACCGTATGGAGGAACCGGCTTTCCCCGACGGCCTTGACCTGAGCGGAGAGGGACCCCTCTCTTGGAACAGGTTTCACCTGATTCCGCCGATTCTGGCAGCCCGTATGCGCATTGCGAATTCAACCCAATAGCTCCCGCCTGAAGGAGAAGAAGGATGTCCATGGACAAGCTGCAAGTATGCATCGCTCTACCGCAGGCCTTTCCCGATGGAAAGGTGGACGTGGATTTGATACGTCACTATTGCGTCAGGGCGGAGAGCCTGAGCTACCACGGTTTGTGGACCCAGGAGCAGGTGTTGGGCTCCACCGCCGTGCTGGAGCCGTTGAGCTTACTGACCTACGCAACGGCGCTGACCAGCCGGGTAGAGCTTGGCGTATCCGTGCTTGTGCTTCCGCTTCACAACCCGGTACAGCTTGCCAAGCAGGTCAGCAGCATGGACCAGATGAGCGGGGGCAGACTGGTTCTTGGCGTGGGATTGGGCGGCGCAACGGGCAACTACCCCGCATTCGGAGTTGGCCCGGAGGTCAGGGTACGCAGGTTCCTGGAGATAATAAGGGTGATGAGGGCTCTGTGGGCCGGAGGCGCCGCCAGCTACGAGGGAACCTTCTATAAGCTCAACGAGGCTTCCATGGAGCCCAAGCCTTCTCAACGGCCGGGTGTGCCCATCTGGTTCGGGGCGCGACATCCCAACTCGCTGCGCCGGGCCGTGAAGCACGGCGACGCCTGGATGGGGGCGGGCTCCTCAGCCTTCGAGGAGTTCCAAGGGCACGCCGTCCTGGTCAAGCGTTACCTTGAAGAGGCGAAACGCGACCCCGACGAGTTCACCATTTCCAAGAGGCTGTACCTGGCGATTGACGATGACGAGTCGCGGGCGGAACGCAGGCTGAGGGAGTGGTTCGGCCAGTACTACGGCAGGGCGGACCTGGCTAATGAGGTTGCGATCTGGGGCAGCGCCGGTCGGGTGGTGGAGCGCATTGAAGCGGTTGCTGAGACTGGGGCAAGCCACATTCTGCTAAACCCGGTGTTCGACCTGGAAGAGCACCTGGAGCAGCTGGCAGAGCTCACGGGGCTTGCCCAGCGGTAGGCCCGGTCCTTAACAGAACCAACAGCGAAGCGGATTACTGGCGGTAGTGGTTGGCCTTTATGTTCCTGGCGGCAAGCTCCACCGTTTCGTCGATCCGCTTCTGCCGTGTCTGCGGTCGCTTGGCGTTCAGTATCCACTCCAGGATGATGCGCTTTGAGGAAGGGGGAAACGCCGAGAAGTTCCTCAAAGCGGCTTCATTCTTCTGGAATGCCTGGTCCAGATCCGGCGGGATGACCGAATCCTGCACCGCCTCCAACGCCGTCCACGTCCCATCTTGCTTGGCGGTCTCTATCATTTCCAAGCCTGCTTGGGTCATGCGCCCCTGCTTCAGCATCCTCTCCGCTCGTTCCCGGTTCAGCCTGCTCCAATTGCTCTTGGGATTGCGCTTTGCGAACAACAAGAGATAGCTCTCGTGGTCTCTCTTGTTCGGCTTGCTATCTATCCATCCAAAGCACAGCGCTTCCTCCACCGCGTCGTTGTAGGCGACGCTGGGCGTCTTGCTTTTCTTGTGGTAGATGATCAGCCAAACGTTCTTTTCCTTGTCATGGTGCTGTTGCAACCAGGCGCGCCACGCCTCGCGGTCTTCGGCGTATACCTGGTCCGGCTGTTTGACGGCTGCTCTATCGCGGTTCATGGGCGTTGTCTCTAAGCTCAGCCTGGAAGACGGTAACCGCCTGTCCGCTGATGTACACCTTGTCGTCATCCACTCTAACGCCGACAACGCCGCCCCTGGCCGATGCCTGGTAAGCGGTCATCTCAGCTTTGTTGAGACGGTTTGTCCAGAACGGGCCGAGACAGCAGTGCGACGAGCCGGTTACCGGGTCTTCGCTGACTCCGACCCCGGGAGCGAAGAAACGGGATACGAAATCGTAGGCGTTGGAATCCGAGCGGCCGGTCACTATGAAGCCGCGGCTATCTATCTGCGCCAGGCGGGTGAAGTCCGGGGTGATGCCGCGCACCACCTGTTCCGATTCGACCTCTACCAGGTAGTCCATCCTGTTCCTGCCAGTGTAGAGCGGCCTGCATCCAAGGGCCTGGGCCAATCCGGGGGGCTCCGGCGTCTGCCGCTCCGGTTCTGCGGGAAAGGCCATCTCTATGCGGTCTCCGTGGCGGGTTGCGCTCA
>DAOUKI010000160.1:0-4032 GCA_034421495.1 Dehalococcoidia bacterium
ACGTGCATTATCAGGTGCTTCTCCGACTCCGGGACGCCCATGTCGGGAGGGCCGCCCTCCATGGTCTCCATGAAGGTGAACTCACCGCCAAACACAGAGCGATAGAACTCGAACGCCTCGCGGCAGTTGCCGTTGAAGTGGAGATATGTGTTGAGAGTCATGGATGGCCCCTTTCTTGTCCTGTCAGTGCGTACGGTTACAGGATAAGACCGCCTATGGGCAGCGTCAATGCGGGGTTGTCCTCCCAACCATGTTGGAGAAGCCCCTACACCTCCCTTGCCAGGGTCAGGCCCTGTGCGGAGAGCGCTCCCGCCGCTTTCAGAGCCAGCGAACACGCCTCCAGGGTAGAGCCCGTGGTGCATACATCGTCCAGTATTATGACCCGCTTTCCGCCCACCAGATCCGGGTCCGCCTGAAACGCGTCCGTTACGTTGGCCTGGCGCTCCTCCTCGCTGGATACCGACGCCTGGGAAGGGGTGTTCTGCACGCGACGCAGGGCGTCGTTGCTCGTCTCCATGTTCAGCAGCGCGCCAGTTTCCCTGGCCAGAAGCAGCGACTGGTTGTATCCCCTGCTCCGCTCCCTCTTGGGATGCAACGGCGCAGGGACCAGAAGATCGGCCTCTATGCGCTGCGACACGACAAAATCCGCAAGGAGACCGGCCAGTACGGGAGCCATCGCCCGCAGGTTCCTATACTTCAGCGAGTGCACCGCGTTGCGAATCGCACCCTCAAAGCGGTACGGCGAACGGATGCCGTCTATCTGAAGAGGCCTCTCCCAGCATCTACGGCAGAGGCGCACCATCAGATCGCCCGGCTGAGAGCAGATGAAGCAGTAGGGAGGTTCCAGGAGCGGCAGGTCGTCGCTGCACTCTCCGCACAGGAACGCGCCTTCAACGTCGCATCCCACGCACCTCTTGGGGAACAAGAGATCGACGGATGTCGAGACGGCGCTGGCGGCAGCGCGCCTCAAGACCCGGATGACTCGACTTCCTTGTTGCACAGCCATGAACGCCGCCATGTTAAAATGAGTCTCAGTTGAGAACAATGGCGATCAAAGCGGCCTTCTTCGATTTTTACGGCACACTTGCCGGATTTCACCCACCCAAAGAAGAGGTGCAGGCCCAGGCCATGGCCAGCATGGGCTTTCAAGCCAGCCATGAAGGGATCATCCGGGGCTATCTTGAAGCCGATAGGCTGATGTCCGAGGTGAACTCTAGCTCCTCACCCATTAGGGAGATGTCGCCCCAGGAGCGGCTGGAGTTCTTTGCAAGATACGAACAGCTCATATTGAAAGGCGCCGGCATAGAGACGGACCTTGAAACGGCGGCAAAGGTCTGGGCTAAGGTGCGATCGGTCCCCTACGGCTTCGCACTGTTCAACGATACGCTGCCCACCCTTGACCTCCTCCGTGCCAGGGGACTAACCGTAGGCCTGATCAGCAATATAGGCGGCAACGCTTCCAATCTAACGGCGCAACTGGGGCTGACCGACCACTTGGACTTCGTGGTCACGTCCCACGACGCTGGCGTGGAGAAGCCGCACCCGCCCATCTTCCGCCTGGCCCTGGCAAGGGCAAACGCAAAGCCGGAAGAGGCGCTGCACGTGGGCGACTCACCGATATCGGATGTGGCGGGTGCGCGCAACGTCGGCATAAAGCCCCTGCTCATAGACCGCGACGGCACGATGGCCGGCTACAACGGCTGCCCGCGTATAACCGGCCTCGCCGAGGTTACGGAGTACCTTTAGCCGCCCGCCGGTCGATTATCCAGCGGTGACCAGGTCAAGCACCTCCGAGATGGCGGACACCGTAGGGCCCTGCCACTCCTTGGCCTCGGGGCGGTGAGGGTCATCCAGGTCGTCGCCGGGCGTCCTGATCAACACTGGGTGCAGCCCAACCCTCCTCGCGCCCTCCAACTCGCCGCTGCCCCCATCACCAACGAAGAGGCACGTGTCCGCCGCGAGTCCAAGACCTTCCAACGCCAGGTGGTAGATGCGCGGGTCGGGCTTGGACATCCCCGCCTCGCATGAGAAGACGGGCGCATCGACCAGTGGAGCCATCAGTGTCTCCAGCCACAGCTCATTGGTCTGCGCGCTCGCGTTGCTCACCAGCCCTATCCGGAACCCCGCCGACCGCAGAGACGCCAGCGTCTCCACGCTTCCAGGCCTGGGAACAAGAGAACGACGGTAGAGGTCCAGCCGCAGCCTTGCCGCGGCCGTCACCTGAGAGGCGTCGCGCTGAATCCCCAGGCGCTGGCACACGTGCCGGATGTTCTCCTCGATGGTTGAGAATACCCCCGTCTCTCGATCCGAGAAGGTCTCACGCCACAACCGCCCGAACTCGTCTCTGGGTACATCCAAGGTTGCGGACATCTCCGCGATGCTTGTCCGGCTTTCTTGGGAACGAAAGGAATCCACAAGGGTTCCGTAGAGGTCAAATATCACTCCCTTGTATTCACGTCTACTCACGGCGTATCCCTAGTCAACCGCTAGCCGGTCTGCTTAGTCGCAGGCCCAAGCTCCTCCGGCACGGCCAGCGTGCTGCTCGGTTCTTCTTTGTCGGGCTGCTCAAGCGCCTCCATCACCTTGTCGGCGAAGACCGCCTCCGGCACCGCGCCCACGAACTGTATCCTGTTGTTGATCACGGTCTTGGGCACCCCGCTCACCATGTACATCCTGGCAACGGTGGGGAACTCCTGCACCTCCACAACGTCGGCGGTGACGTTCTTGTTCTCCATGGCCATCGCATGCGCGATGCGCGCCATCTGGGGGCAGTACCCGCAGCTTGGGGTGACAAACACCTGTATGTGCACCGGCTCCTTGATGCGCTTCAGCTTCTTCCGCGTTTCCAGGGAAAGCGGGCTGACCCCGCGAGATACGGTTACCAGGTCTTCGATAATCGTGGCGAACTCGTATCCCAGCGGAATGCCGTAGAACCTCACGTTGGACTCCCCGTTCTTGGATATGACCATTGCGGGTATTCTCTCCACACCGGCTTTCCTGGCTTCCTCCGCCTCCGAGTAGAAGTCCTTGATCTCCAGGTACAGCTTCTTGGAAAGGCCCGTCACCTCCTCCAACAGCTTCTGCGTCTGCTCGCAGTAGGCGCATTCACGGCCGGGAATTGTCAGGCCAAAGGTGCGCTGGGTGAACAGGCGAATGGTAACGTCCTGCTTGAGCTCACGCTTGAACCTGTCCTTGAGCGCTTGCGTGTCGTTATCCGAGAGAATCGTAGTCAATGGGTCATCCTCCAAGTAGCCACTGACAGTCTAGCAAATAAGCCACCCGCCGTTCCACACCGCCCACAATGCGCCTCCGCACACCCGTCGTTCCTGCGGAAGCAGGAACCCAGGGGCGGGGGCGGCCATCGATGGAAGCCCACCTGCCCATCTGTCAGTCTGCCCGCCTCGTACCCCTCCATAGCGTGTGCACTCTCTGCGCCAGTGACACTACCGACAGAGCGATCATAATGGACAACGCCGGGACCAGCCAGCCGGTGAGCAGCCCCACGGTCAGCGCCAGTACTCGCTCCGTCCTGGTGAACAGGCCGCTCTCCTTCATAGCCACCCCCAGCCCTTCGCCGCGGGCGCGGAGATAGCTCACCGAGAAAGAGGAAACCAGGGCCAGGAATGCCAGCAGCACTCCGATGTCGCTATCACGGCTGAGGAACAGGGCGGCAACTCCAAGCAATACGACCGCCTCGCCAAGACGGTCCGCCAGCGAGTCCAGGGCAGCCCCGAAGGCGCTTTCGACGCCCTTGAGCCGCGCCACCGCTCCATCCAGCATGTCCATAACGCTGGCAAAGAGAAACACCAGACCGCCTATGAGAAGTTCGTCCTGGGATACCAGGTAAGCCGCCACTGCCGTGACCAGCAGCCCGGCCACGGTTATGGCGTTTGGGGAAATCTTGAGTCGAACCAGAAGCCGGGCCGCCGGGGTCTCCAGGTAGCGGCTCAGCGAGGCACGGGCCCTTTCTCTAATGGCCCACCGCCGCCACGGATGAGGCCGAACCGGCGCGGCGGTCCAGTGCGTCCCGGT
>DAOUKI010000161.1:0-2954 GCA_034421495.1 Dehalococcoidia bacterium
AGGCGGCATCCAGAGGCTTCTGGGTCGCCAGCCGGGTGCCCTACGGATTCAGCAAGGTCATGGTGCAGGACGGGGCCAAGAAGCGGCCTACCCTCGAACCCGATCCGGCTACCGCTCCCGTCGTGGAGCGCATCTTTGACATGGCGGAGTACGGCAGGGGCATCCTGGACATCGCCCGCACTCTCAACGACGAAGGCATCGCCAACCCCACAGGCAGGCGCTGGACGACGAACGGCGTCCACATCATACTCCGAAACGAGGTGTACACGGGAACCCTGGTCTGGGGCGTCGACGCCAAGGACAAGGCCGAGCCGGTGCGGGTGGAGAAGGCATTCCCCGCCATAGTCTCCAAGTCCCGGTTTCGCCGTGTGAACCGGAAGCTGCGCTCCCGCGCTCCCAGGAGGGCGCATCCTCGAAGGGTCGGCAGCACCTACCTGCTCAGCGGCCTGGTGCGATGCAAGAGTTGCCGGAGGGCGCTGTCCGGCCAGGACGCCAAGAGCGGGAAGTTCGCCTACTACGTCTGCCAGTCCCTTCTCAAGCGGGGAAGCGGCACCTGCGAGACCCCTCGGCTCAACGCCCGGCGCTTCGAGGAGAATGTGGTAGGGAAGATTCGGGAGAACGTGCTCACCGAGTCCAACATCCGGGCGCTGGTGAAGCTGGTGGACGAGGAGATGGACGGGGTAGCTAAGGAGCAGCGGCATAGGCTGGAAACCATTGAGGCGGAGTTGGCGGATGTGAAGCGCAGGCTGGGACGGCTCTACGACCTGGCGGTGACCACCGACCTGGACATCGACGACTTCAAGCCCCGCATCAGAGACCACAGGGAGCGCCAGGAGAAGCTTGAGGCTTCGGCGGAGGAGGCGAGGGCGTTACTCTCCCAGCGCAGGGAGGTTCTGGACGACGTGGAAACCATCACGGCCTACGCCCTGGATATGAGCAACTTCCTGAACGAGAGTGAGCTGACGGAGCACAGGTCCTTCATCGAGAGCTTCGTGAAGGAGATCGTCGTAATGCCCGACAACGCCGTGGTGCGCTACACTATTCCGATGCCGGAGGACTCTCCCATAGGGGGAGCGGACGCCGAGGATATGGCCCTGAACGGCTCGGTTCTGTCTACCATCAAGTCTGGTGGGCCGTCAGGGATTCGAACCCTGGACACGCGGATTAAAAGTCCGCTGCTCTGCCTGACTGAGCTAACGGCCCATGAAGACGGTTGAATTGTACAGCATACTGGCGCAGCTTGGTCACACCCGCATGACCGGAATGCCACCTACCTGCGGAGACTGCTAAGCGATGAAGCGGACTCGCATGATGGCGAGGAGACACCTGTTCCTAGAACGTCTCTATCTCCGACAGCGGCCAGTAGGATACCCAGACCTTCCCAATGATGTTCTCCAGAGGCACCGGCCCCCAGTTTTTGGAGTCGTTGCTCTGCAGCCTGTTGTCGCCTAGCACAAAGTACTCATCAGGCCCCATGACCTGTTCAATCATAGTGATACCCCGTGGGTCGTCTAAGGTGTACGGCTCTTCCAGTGCTCTGCCGTTGACGAAGACATTCCCATTCCTGATTTCCACAGCGTCGCCAGGAACCGCAATCACTCGCTTCACAAAGTCCCGGGACGGGTCTACGGGGAAACGGAAGACCACAACATCCCCTCTCTGCGGTGGCTCGAATAGATACGACGACTCTTCATCGCCCAAAGCAACAAAGGGGATGTACCTGGATAGATTGGCTAGACCGACTTGTGAATAGGCCAGTTTGTTGACCAGCAGGTACTGGTCCTCATCCAGCGTAGGCCTCATGCTAAAGCCGTCGACGCGAACATTTTGCACGGTGCCTTGCAGTCCGGTGAAGAGTATCAACGTCAGCAGGATCGTTTGTAAGATTTCGCGGAGCGTTTTACGCATATCTTTAATTACAGCCGGCTTCTTATTCTACCATTACTAACGTAGCTGCGTTGCGAACTGTCTGGCTCCCCTGCCCTTCTCAACCCGGCCAAAACCCGGCGCACCCCTGTATTGCTTGTAATTATATCGCATGGGTACAATGTTAGCTGTTCCCCACGGCAGGTAAAATTGGTACTCAGTGACAGAACCATCAGAGAAGAGATAGCCGGCGGTCATATCGTCATAGACCCCCTGGACGAATCGTCCATTCAGCCGGCGTCCGTGGACTTGCGTCTGGGACACAAACTGAGAGTCTTCCGCAGCCACAGGCTTCAGGTCATCGATGTCAGGGAGCCTATGGAGCAGCTCACCGAGCTCGTGGAGATAGACGAAGCCAACCCCTTTGTCTTGCATCCAGGTGAGTTTGCGCTGGGAGTTACCCTAGAATCGATATGCCTTTCCAACAGTGTCGTGGGACGTCTGGATGGAAAGAGCTCTCTGGGACGTCTTGGGCTTGTTGTGCACTCCACGGCAGGCTTCGTAGACCCCGGTTGGCAGGGGAATCTCACGCTGGAACTGAGCAACCTGGCCAACCTGCCCATAAACCTCTACGCCAGGATGAAAGTCTCCCAGATCTCATTCATGCGCTTGACCACCCCTGCCGAGAACCCCTACGGTTCTGCCAGCATAGGCAGCAAATACAGGGGCCAAGACGAACCTACCCCAAGTCGGTACTACTTGAACTATGCCGCAGACAGAGGCGAACGCGGGGAATAGGCAGTCCCCCTACATGCACCGTGCCTTGGAACTGGCGCGGCAGGCCCTTGGCAGTACAAGCCCCAATCCTGCTGTCGGCGCTGTCATTGTGCAGGACGGCCGGATCGTGGGCGAGGGTTTCACCCAGCCTGCCGGTCAGGCCCACGCCGAGATTGTGGCCTTGGCCCAGGCCGGAGAGAAGGCTCGATGCTCTACAATGTACGTTACTTTGGAGCCCTGCCCTCATACGGGTCGTACACTGCCCTGCACCGAGGCCATCCTTAAAGCAGGCGTATCGGAGCTGCACTTCT
>DAOUKI010000162.1:0-2617 GCA_034421495.1 Dehalococcoidia bacterium
GAGAGCGGCCTCAACTTTGTGGGCAACGTGGAGGGCATGGACCTCTTTTTGGACAAGGCCGACGTGGTGGTCTGCGACGGTTTTGTCGGCAACGTTTTGATGAAATACGCCGAGGGACTGGGTATGGCGCTGCGCCGGTATCTGCCCGAGGCATTGGGCCAATGGCTGCCCTCCCAAGCCTTGGAAGGAATATCGGGGGAGCTTGCCGCCATAACTGCCCCCGCTGAGGTGGGCGGTGGTGGTCCACTGTTCGGCGTGGATGGCGCGGTAATCGTTGGCCACGGACGCGCCAGCGCCGCAAGCGTGGCGGAAGCCGCCAAGCTTGCCGAGCGAATTGTCAACGCCGGACTGCTCGAGGCGATGAGGAATGAGCTGGCGGGGCTCGATATCTCGGACAAGGCGACAAAATGACTCCGGAACGCCCATTGCATGGGAAGGTAGCCCTGGTTACGGGCGCATCCGGCGGTATTGGCCGCAGCATAGCTTTGAAGCTCGCCTCGCAGGGCGCGCGCTTGGGTGTGCACTACAACTCGGACAAGGCGCGAGCGGAGGAGATCGCGGAAGAGATACGCCGGGCTGATTCAGAGGCGATGCCGCTGGCCGCCGACGTCACCGACTCGGAGCAGGTACAGGATATGTTCCGCATACTGGAAGACGACTGGGGCGGCGTGGATATCCTGGTCAATAACGCGGGCATCACCAAGGACAGCCTCCTTATTCGCATGTCGGAATCGGACTGGGACGATGTAGTAGCGGTCAACCTGAAAGGGGCCTTCCTCTGCTGCCGGGCCGCTGCCAAGACCATGCTGCGGAAACGCTGGGGCCGGATAATCATAATATCGTCCATAGTTGGTCTGGTGGGCAACGTTGGCCAGGCCAACTACGCCGCTTCCAAGGCCGGCCTGGTCGGGTTGACCAAGAGCCTGGCCAGGGAGATTGCCTCGCGCAATATAACGGTCAATTCGCTTACTCCGGGTTTCATCGAGACCGATATGACTAGTACGATGACAAAGGAGATGATGGATCTGGTCACCAGCCGCATTGCCATGGGACACTTGGGTTCTCCGCGGGACGTGGCCGGCTTCGTGGCCTTCCTTGCCGGCGAAGAGGCCTCCTATATCACGGGCCAGGCCTTTGCCGTGGACGGGGGTCTAGTGCTGTAGCGGCGCACCCCAGAGCGGGGTTCGCCGTTTGTTGAGCAAGCTCACTCACCTGTTGTGACGATGCCGGGGATCTCCGAATCCCACTGGGCCAGGCTCAAATACCCCTGTGAGACCTTGTATCTGGCTCCGTCGCGACTGCGTTCCAGCTCATGTAATCCAGCAAATAGCGGCGTAAATGGACATGGTCAAGCCTGAACAGGTTACGCTCTGCAATCTTCTGATTCACGTCCTCTTCTGAATACTGAAGATCGTGGTCAAAACCACGCCATATGTAGTGCAACGCCACAAGCCTCGGCGCCAGCTTGGTAGGAAATGCATTTTGTCGTCGCTTCTCACGGCTCCACTGGTCTACGTAGGCATCGTAGCGGTGGCGCGATACAACCGTTTGGCCTGTGCTCATCGACTGGCCACTGCTTCTACATTGGGAAGCTCTTCCACAGTGGCTTGACCTACGATGGCTCCTGCCGTGTCGAGCACTTGCAGACTGGCGCCTTCCTTATGGGCGGAACGCACCACACCCAGTCCTATAGCTTGCCCGGTCAGGGGATGGACTGCTATGGAAGACACCCAGCCGGCGTCTTTTTCCTCAGCCTGGAGCTTTGCTCCTTTGGCTACGTCACCCGAAGGCAGCCGTAGAGAGGCCAGCCTTCGTTGCACTTTGTTGTAGTTGAACAGTCGAAGTACCACCTCTTGGCCCGTATAACACCCCTTTTCGAAGTGGATGTAGCGGTCAAGATTGACCTCCCAGGGGTTCACGGCCTCGCTCAGCTCCCAGCCGTACCTGGGAACTCCGGCCTGGATGCGCAGCGCGTTGTACGTTTCCTCGCCAACCGGGGTGGCTCCGCCGTCTACCAGCGCTTGCCATATACGTTCGGCGTCTTCCGCGGCCACCACGATGTCATAGCCCGGCGAATCGAGGGGGTCCGTTCTGAGCAGTGTTATATCCGTGCCGTTTAGCGACGCCTTGGCGCTGCTGTAAAGCTCCAGCTGGGCCGGGTGCACGCTGAAGAGGCGTTGCAGCAGCCCCTCGACTTCGGGACCGTGCAGTGTCAGCATGGCCGTTCGCTCCGTGACATCCTCCAGCGACACCTCTTCCAGGAAGGTGTACAGCTCTACCCACTCCGCCACGCGCTGCCTGGTGTGCGGGCTTGTCGTCATCAGGAGGCCGTCTTGTGTAGCGAACAGATGCAGCAGGTCTATGACGCGCCCCTTGTTGGTGAGAAGCACCGTCGCCGCGCCTGTTCCTTCCGAAAGCACGTCCACCTTGTAGGTCGACAGCCTGTTGAGCAGGTCCAAGGCGTCCTTCCCCTGGACGCGGAACCTTCCCAGGTACGACCTGTCGATGAGGGCAACGTCTTCCGTCGCCGCCCTATACTCGCTGGCTGCATCTTTGTAGGAGGCGGGTACTTCCCAGTCCGCCAACTCTGTAAACGATGCGCCAAGCTGCTGGTGTA
>DAOUKI010000163.1:0-4446 GCA_034421495.1 Dehalococcoidia bacterium
ACGTAACGCCCGATTCTCAGCAGGCCGAACAGTATCTGTATCAGCCCGGCTAGGATGACTATGGTGAAAGCCTCGCCGATATTGTCGGCGTGGGCGGCAACAATGACCGCCATAGCCACGGTCATGGAGCCGGTAGGCCCGGATATGAGTGAGCGGGTGCCGCCGAACACAGCGGCAAAGAAACCTACTGCGATGGCCCCGTAGATTCCCGCAGCCGGACCCAAGCCCGCCGCCAAGCCGAAGGCCAGCGCCACCGGCAGACCCACCACCGCGGCGGTGACGCCGCCAAGAACGGCACCTCGCAGAGTTTGCAGGTCGTATCGCACACTGGAAGGAGACAGACGATTCAGCAAGAAAGAGTCCGAAGATAGCGACCATGCCTATTGCGGGAACCTAGCCGGACCATGGCCTGCTACCGCATTTCATCTTTTTGCCACAGATCAGGAAACGATGAGATGGGGCATACTAGGGGTTACGCCAGCATCAGTGAACGTAATCAGTGGGAACCTTTGCTCCGCTGCCGTCAGCGTCTTTCCGGTAATTGCCATCGCCCGGCGGGTTCTCCCGCAGCACTCGCCCGCAGGCAACACCAGAACGCTACGCAATGGTATAGAAATTCGCCATACTGTCAAGGGGGGAGAGTCATCGGCATTCTTAACATAAGTGGACATAGGATTTACACTGGCATAGAGCACGATGTCAGGATGGTTGTTGATGGCGCGAAGCCGGGTTTACCGCCACGATGTCCGCTGTCCCAGCTGCGGCTCCAACTGGATGCGCAAGGACGGTCATGTGGCCGGTCGGCAGGCATACAGTTGCGGCGACTGCCGGAGGCGCAGCGTGCCTGGCGGGGCCTACCGCCGCCCTGGGCCGGAGGTGAAGGAGCGGGCCTTGGCCATGTATTCCGAAGGGAGCAGTTTAAGCGCCATCGGCCGGGTGTTGGGCTACAGCGCTCCGGCAGTGTTGGGCTGGGTGAAAAAAGGGGGCGCACGGCCTTGAGCCAACTGCGGGAGCGCAATGAGCGCCGGGCTATGGGCCGTCAGCCGGCGGTGGCAGTATCCTGCGATGAGATGTGGACCTACCGGGGCGCCAGGCGCGGGGAGAAGCGGGAGGACTGCTGGATCTGGACGGCGGTAGTAAGGGAGGCCGACGGCCGCCGCTGGGTGGATTTCGAGGTGGGGAGCCGGAGTGAAGGCCCCTTTCTGCGGCTGTACGAAAGGCTGCCGGAGGCTGGCCTGTACCGCAGCGATGCTTATCAAGTGTACTTGGGATGGTTTCCTCCGGAGCGGCACGTGGCGGGAAAGGGCAGCGCGGTGAACTGGAACGAGGGGCTGCATTCGGTGTGGCGGAGCAAGCTGAACCGGCTGATGCGGCGAACCAAAGGGTACACCAAAAGCGTGGAGATGCTGGTCTATTCCCTGGCCTTGGTCTGCTGGCGCCAGTGGCGGAAATCCAATAGCACCGCATATTAAGAATACCCAGTCAAGAATCGGCATTGACAAGAGCAACCTTTAATTGATAGGCTAACAGACTCCCTTGGAAAATCCCACCTTGGTATTCACGGATATTGTAGTGATACTATGTATCATTACAGAGTTTCAAACATTACACTAAAGCTTGATGGCGGCACTGGAGCACCGAGGCATTGAGGTCACTTTTTCCAGGAAAGCGATGGCCAAGCTCCCGGAGCAGAGGGGCTTTGCAGTGGAGATTAGCAGTGAAGGGCTGCCTTGGGTAAGCACAGCGACGGCATATCGGACCATCAGACTCTTTCCCGAGACGGGAGTAGTCTGCAAGATGCCCGTGACGGGCGGAGACTCCTTGTACAGCCTTACTCGTGTGAGTCATCGTCATCACCACTCTATCTCTGTCCTGTCCGGTGTGTTGGGGGTTCAAGCCGGCTACAAGAGATCGGCCTCTCAGGGCAATGGGGGCCGACATTCCGGGACAGACCATCGGCCACCACATCGAGTTGTACGTGACCTGCGACTGTTGTCGCGCCGACGGGGGTAAGTAGGGAGCTTGTTCCACCCGGCTGAGGCCCCAGTGTCGCGGTCCTTTGGATGATACGCCGTATCACTACTCAATAGGACACGGCACGATCCATCTCTACGTCAATCTCATAACGAAAGGAGAGCTCGGAGTGTTAATGATACAAGGTCGCAAAATATATTTCGGACGTCTGCTCCAGACTTTGGCTATGGGTCTTGTCGTATTAAGTGTGGTTCTCCTGGTTGCCTGCACAGATGACCAGGACACGCAGGCAACGGGAGAACCACAGCCGACTGCCACATCTGCCAACGTGCCTGCGAGCGCCCAGCCAACCCCGCAGGCGCCGAGTCCCACGACTCCACCTACAAGAGCGGTTGTTCCTGCCACCTCGCCCTCGAACACTACAGTTGCCAGGGAGACTGCCACACCTTCCGGGCCGCCGATCAAGGTAGTGACAACCACCAACTTTGTGGCTGACTGGGCTCGGATGGTAGGTGGAGACAGGGTGGAGGTCTTTGGCCTGATTCCACCGGATGGCGATCCTCACTCTTTCGTGCCAGGAGCTCGCGACATTGCCAAGGTAGCGGATGCAGATGTCGTGTTGACAGTCGGCCTTCACCTTGAGGCCGACTGGCTGGAGGAGCTGGTGCACAACGCCAGTGCTGACGATTCCAAGATAGTCGCGCTTGGCGACAGTATCGATCCCATGGAGTTCGCGACGGCCGATTTACATGACGATCACGGGGATGACCATGGCGAGATGATGGCAGACGAGGACCACGGCGAACCGGCGATCATGGGACGATTGCTCGTAGGCGATGGTGAGACCGGCATGATGTCGATCATCGACCTGGAGCACGGCGACGTCGAGCAGAACGCCTTCGACCTCGGCTCACGGGCCGGCCGCATCTACGCCACCAAGAGCGGCCGCTTCGCCATTGCGGTTTCCAGCGACGCCAACAACGCCCACGTCTTTGACGGCGGTATATACCTGGAGGCCCACGGCGACCACTTCGACCTGGTCGAAGATGACGTGGAGCGCCTAGACATAGACCTTACCGGCGACCGCCCGGTGCATCTGTACGTGGGCAGCGAGTGGGCCACCATCTTCTACGACGGCTCCGGCGACGTTGCATTTCTGAACGAGCACGAACTGGAGGAAGAGGGCAGCGACTATGTGCCGCCGGTACTGAACGCAGGCCCGCAACACGGCGCAGCGGTCCCCCTGGAGGGCGACCTGTTCGCCATCAGCACTCAGCATCCCGACTATGATTCCGCGCCAGAGGACTACCGTCTCCCCATAGGGGCGCACATCAGCGGCTTGGACGGCAATAGCATTCATTCCGCCGATGGCTGCGAGGGTCTGCACGGCGACGCTGGCAACGGCCATGCCGCCGTCTTTGGTTGCGTAGGCGGCGTTCTGGTTCTGGAAGAGCACGACGGCCACTTCCATGACGACTTCATTGGGCCGCCGGCCGGCTCGCCGGAGGACTTCCGGATAACGTCCGTCTGGGGTTATCCCGGCCTGCACCATTTCTTTGGACTGGGCTCGGCGGTGGGGCTGTACATCATAGAACCCGAAGATGGCATCATGGAGCAGGTCATCGCCGCCTCCGAAGACGGGCCCACCCCGATTAACGTCGCCGTCAGCCACGATGGAGAGGCCCTGCTGGTCGTGATGAGCGACGGCGAACTGCGGATGTATGACGCTCATGACCTGGACCTCCTGGCCTCGGCGGACGATTTCCTGACCGAGCCCGTGGAGACCGGCTTCTGGGCCCGCCCCCACGTAGTCACCGCCCCCGGCGCGGTGTTCATCACCGACTCCCTGGGCGGCGAGGTCCTACAGCTCGACGACCACGACCTTGAATTGGTCAATCACTGGGACGTGGACGGCAACCCCACCAAGATCGCCTTCGCAGGCATCTACGGCGAGACCGAGGGGCACGATGACCACGGTGGTCATGGCGGCGGCCATCATGGGCACGACCACGGCTCTCTGGACCCGCACTTCTGGTTCGATCCCATCCGGGTGAAGACCGCGGTCGCCGTAATAGCCGCTCACCTTTCGGCAATAGACCCCGAGAACCGGAGCGTTTACTTGCAGAACGCCGCGGAATATGGGCAAGAGCTGGATGAGCTTCACGCCTGGACGCAGGAGCAGGTCAGTGCGGTGGAGCCCGAGAACAGACTGCTGGTTACATCCCATGACAGCCTCTCCTATTTTGCGGAGGCTTACGGGTTTGAGGTAATCGGGCTGGTGATACCGTCCCTGGGGACCCATGTGGAGCCCTCCGCAGAGCACATTGCGGCAGTGGTGGATGTGGTCCGGGAGCACGATATACCAGCGGTGTTTGGCGAGACGACAGTCAGTGAGAGGCTCGCGCAAGCCGTAGTAATGGAGACCGGCGCGGAACTGGTCCAGCTCTATTCGGGTTCCCTTGGGCCGGAGGG
>DAOUKI010000164.1:0-2832 GCA_034421495.1 Dehalococcoidia bacterium
GATGCCCTCACGTCCAGCATGCCCCTGAAGAATCCGGGGAAGCACAGAGCGTTGTTAACCTGGTTGGGGTAGTCGGAGCGGCCCGTGGCCATCACTCTTACGTGAGGCCCCGCTTCCTCGGGGAAGATCTCCGGGTCAGGGTTGGCCATGGCCAGGACAATGGCGTCTTTGTTCATCGCCTTCACGTGGTCGACGTTGAGTACGCCGGGGCCGGACAGTCCAACGAAGAGGTCTGCGCCCTTCATGGCGTCCATCAAAGAGCCTTTGAAGTTATCCTGGTTGGTATTCTCGGCAAACCATCGCTTGGATTCGTTGTCTCCATAATCCCGATCACGATGCAGCACACCCTGGCGGTCAGCGCCGACAACGTCAGTTAGTCCGGCATCCATGATCATCTGGGTCGTGGCCATGCCGCCGGCGCCAACGCCCACCACGACAGCCTTCATGTCCTCTATCTTCTTGCCGGTGACCTTTGCCGCGTTGAACAGCGCTGCTGTTGTGGTCACCGCGGTGCCGTGCTGGTCGTCGTGGAAAATGGGGATGTCCAACTCTTCCTGGAGCCGCTCTTCGATGTAGAAGCACCGGGGAGCGGAAATGTCCTCCAGATTGATCCCGCCGAATCCAACGGCTATGTTCTTCACGGCTTCAATGATTTCGTCCGGGTCTTTGCTATCCAAGCAGATGGGCCAAGCGTCGACGCCCCCAAGCTCCTTGAACAGCATGGCCTTGCCTTCCATGACGGGCATGGCCGCCGCCGGGCCTATGTCTCCCAAACCCAGTACCGCCGTTCCATCCGTCACCACGGCCACGGTGTTGGACTTCGCGGTAAGGTTCCACATGGCCTCCGGGTCTTCGTGGATGGCCATGCACACTCGCGCCACTCCCGGCGTGTACGCCATGGACAGGTCGTTGCGAGTCCTCACCGGGCTCTTGGAGCGCATCTCTATCTTGCCGTTGAGATGCAGTAGGAAGGTAGGGTCCGAGACACTGACCACGTTGACCCCGGGCAATGCCTTCACCTTGGCTACTATCTCCTGGCCGTGATTCACGTCCCGGGCATTGATGGTGATGTCCCTGACCACCTTGTTCTGGGACGACTGCACCAGGTCCAGCGCCGAGATGTCGCCGCCTATGTCACCGATAGCAGAGGTGATGTCTCCAAGCTGCCCGGGCTGGTTGGGGTATTCAGCCCTTATTGTCACTCCGTACGCTATTGCAGGATATCTGACCGCCATTTTTTGATGCCTCCTTCAGACAGATTCCCAGTTGCGGCCACATAATACACTACAGTCGGCCTAATGGGTACTCCCTACCGTTGCCTGGCTCTGGACCTTGTGCTACGCCTCCTGCGACGAGCAACCCCTGTACGCCTGGCCGCCGCCGCCACCGCACGCGCCACGCTTCTCACCATTGCCCTATCAAAAACGCTGGGCATTATATACTCCTCGTTCAGGTGACGGGATGGGACGGCGCTGGCTATGGCGTGCGCCGCGGCCAGTTTCATCTCGCTGTTCACCTCTCTTGTCTGGGAGTCCAAAAGCCCTCTGAAAACCCCGGGAAAAGCCAGGACGTTGTTTATCTGGTTGGGGTAATCGGAGCGTCCCGTCGCCATAACCCTGACGTGGGGCAGCGCGTCCTCCGGGCTTATCTCCGGCTCCGGATTGGCCATGGCGAAAACAATGGGGTCGCTGTTCATCACCTTCAAGTGGTCAACGCCGATCACGTTTGGACCGGAGAGACCAATGAACACGTCCGCCCCTCTCATTGCGCCCAACAGGTCGCCGCGAAAGTCGTCCGGGTTTGTATATTCAGCAAACCACTTCTTCCCGGAATGTCCGCTGAAGTCCATGCCCCTGTGTAGGATGCCCTCCCTATCGTAGCCGGTGATGTGTCGGGCCCCCGCCTCCTCTATCAGCTTTGCCGTGGCAACCCCTGCCGCGCCCGCGCCCGACATCACTATTCTTATCTCATCTATTCTCTTCCCCACCACTTTCAGCGCGTTGTACAAAGCCGCCATTACCACAATGGCGGTGCCGTGCTGGTCGTCGTGGAACACCGGTATGTCCAACTCCTCCTTCAGCCTTTCCTCTACGTAGAAGCAGTTTGGCGCCGCGATGTCTTCCAGGTTGATCCCCCCAAAGCTGGGCGAGATGCGCTTCACTATCCGGATGATCTCCTCGGGAACCGTAGTGTCCAGGCAGATTGGCCAGGCGTCCACGCCGGCCAGCTCTTTGAACAGCAGAGCTTTGCCCTCCATGACCGGCATTGCCGCCGCCGGACCTATGTCTCCCAAGCCCAGCACGGCGGTGCCGTCCGTGACAACGGCTACGGTGTTGGACTTGGAGGTGAGCGCCCAAGCGACGGAGGGGTCTTCATGGATGGCGGTGCTGACGCGCGCCACCCCGGGCGTATAGGCCAGCGAAAGATCGTTGCGGGTGCGAATCGGCACCTTGGACGCCATGGATATCTTGCCGCCAAGATGCAGCAGGAAGGTTGGATCGGAGACGTTCCTTACGCGAACGCCGGTCAGCGACTTGATAGTGGTGGCAATCTGAATGCCGTGCTCGACATTCCGCGCATTGACCGTTATGTCCCTGACCATCCGCCCGCGCTCCGTGGAGACTATGTCTATGGCTCCAATGTCGCCGCCCACTTCACCGATGGCCGTGGTGATTACGCCTAGCCTGCCCGGCACGTTGTCGTAGCTCACTCTGAGAGTGACGCTGTAAGCAACTGCGGGATAGCGATTAGTCATTGCTTGGTTTCATTGCTGTCCTGGACATGGCGGTGAGCTATCATATCGCCTTCGAATGAATACCGCCACTATGCGCC
>DAOUKI010000165.1:0-11822 GCA_034421495.1 Dehalococcoidia bacterium
GCTCAAGGCCAGTGCTACGATGGATAAAGCGCCCGATGCGACAACCCAAGGAGACGGACGCTGTTTTACACGCTTTGTATCGTCTCTCAGTATGGCGTGTTCCTGCTCCAGAGTATGGAGTGATTGCTCCATACGGGCAAGTTGCTCCCGTAGGTCAGCCTGGTCCTGATGCACCCCAACGACGGCCGTGGTAGCCGCCTCCGTGAACTCCTCGAACCTGCGTATGTCCGCGCCGGTCATTACCTCGGCAGAACGCCGCACTCTCTCCCCGGCAGCGCCAGCCGCATCTCCCACTCTACCCAATATACCGGGGCTATCCTTGTCTTCAGCCTCCTCTTCCTCGTCGTTTCTCTTGACCAACTCAGCGCACCTCCCGAACATGCTTGAGTCGAATCTTAGCAAATAGCGATAGCCTCCGCACATGCAGAACTAGACCCTGCGCGGTATCTCGAATACAATGCCCCGCGTGGTTCCCAGCGCCATGGCTGATCCAAGCCAATAAAGCTGATTGCAAAGGAGTACTGGCAAGCGACCCAAATTCCACCATCGCTTGCCCTGCTAGCACACACAACATAAGGAGGGACTATGGAGATCAAAGCAGTACATGGAGACGTAGCTTCCATTGAGACGGGAGCGCTGATAGTCAACCTGTTCCAGGGAGTAACCAGCCCTGAAGGAGCCACCGGAGCGGTCGACGCCGCCCTGGACGGCGCCATCTCAAAGCTGATTGATGAAGGCGAAATCAAGGGCAAGAAGAAAGAGATCACCCTTATCCACACCCTGGGCAAGATGCCCGCCGACCGCATCGTCGTGGCGGGTCTGGGCAAGCGGGACAAGTTCTCGGCGGAGGTGGTGCGGCAGGTCATGGGCACGGCGAGCCGCTTTGTGCGCCGCCTAAACGTTAAAAAAGCGGCCACCATAGCCCACGGGGCAGGCATAGGCGGCATGGACCCGCAAACCTCCGGCCAGGCCGTGGCAGAGGGCGCCATACTGGGTCTGCACAAGTTCGACAAGTACAAGACGATGAACACTGACCCTTCCGAAATCGAGGAGATGGTCGTCGTGGAGCGCGACGCGGACAAGGTCGCCGAGATTCAGGCGGGCATCGACAAGGGACGCATCCTTGCCGAGGCGACGAACTTCGCCCGCGACCTGGGCAACGAGCCGGCCAACGTACTGACCCCCACTGAGCTGGCTGACAGGGCGAGCGCCATGGCCGACGCGGTGGGGCTGGACTTCGAAGTGCTGGACCGCGAGCAGATAGAGAAGCTGGGCATGGGCGGGCTGCTGGCGGTGGCGTCGGGAAGCAACAGGCCGCCTAGGTTCATCATAATGCGCTACAACGGCGACCCGGACAACGAGTCGAACAACATAGCTCTCTGCGGTAAGGGGATCACCTTCGACTCCGGCGGCATCTCCATCAAGCCCGCCGAGGGCATGGGCGCGATGAAAGGCGATATGGCGGGCGGCGCTTCCGTAGTAGGGGCAATGCAGGCAATAGCCCAGGTTAGGCCCAAGATCAACGTCATGGGGCTGGTGCCGGCCACGGAAAATATGTTGGGCGGCTCCGCCTTCCATCCTGGAGACGTGGTGCGCACCATGTCGGGCAAGACGTTCGAGATCATCAGCACCGACGCCGAGGGGCGTATGGTGCTATCCAACGCCCTGACCTACGCCCGTCAACACAACCAGAACCGCATAGTGGACGTGGCCACGCTTACGGGCGCGGCCAGAGTGGCGCTGGGTACCCTGGCCGCCGCCATCATGGGCAACGACCAGGCGCTGATAGACAGCACCATCAAGGCCGGAGAGGCGACGGGCGAGCGTTTCTGGCAACTGCCGATGTGGGAGGAGTACCGCGACCAGATAGTGAGCGACATTGCCGACATCAAGAACTCCGGGGGGCAGCCTGCGGGCACCATTGCCGGAGGCTACTTCATCCGCGAGTTCGCTGGCGACGTGCCCTGGGTGCACCTGGACATCGCGGCGGTGGCCCGCACCCTCAGCGTGTCGGGCTACACGGTTAAGGGGCACACCGGCTTTCCCGTGCGGACGCTGGTCAGGCTGGTGGAAGATCTAGCGGAGGACGCATAGGCTGACATCTGATGGGAAGATGGAACCCCAACCGCCGGGAGCGGCCACCCTAGCAGACGGGGATATGCGCCGGAGACTGGCGCAACGGGTGCCCTTCTACTACGGCTGGATCATAGTGGTGGGCGCCTTCTTGGGCACCTTCATTGGCGGAGGACTGCAGAGCTTTACGTTCAGCGTGTTCCTCCAGCCAATGAGCGAAGACCTGGGATGGTCGCGTACGGTCCTGACCGGCGCACTCACCTTCCGCTTGATAACCGCAGCCTCCCTGGCGCCGATCTTCGGGCCTATGGTCGACAAGTACGGGCCTCGCTTTCTAATGGTGGCTGCGGCCGTAGTTGGAGGCGTCGCGGCCGTACTGCTCAGCCGCGTCACTGAGATATGGCAATTCTACGCCATATTCGCTTTCATCGGCATGTCGGGCGGCGCTGGGCTGGGCGGAGTCGTCACTGGCGCCACCGTGGTGAAGTGGTTCGTCCGGCGGAGGGGCAGAGCGATGGCTTTCACCACCATGGGCGGAGCCGCGCCCGGTTTGATCCTGGCTCCCATCATAGCCTTTATCGTATTCAACTACAGCTGGCAGGCGGGGTGGCTGGTCATGGGCGTATTGTTCGCCGTTATCTTGCTGCCGGTTTCCTTCTTCATGGCCAGGCAGCCGGAAGACCTTGGCCTGCTCCCCGACGGGGCAAAGAGCGAAGCAGAGGTGGACGCCGCCTACCGGCGGCGGGGCGGCTTGGAGTCGGCGTATTCCTGGCGGTTGAAGGAAGTGATGCGCACCAGCGCTTTTTGGCTGCTCATCGTGGGGTTCGTGTTGGGGAGCCTCTCTATCTCGTCGGTGATCCTTCACGAGATTAGCTACGTCCTTGACCAAGGCTACTCGCCGCGCATAGCAACGGCAGTGCTCATGACCCACGCCGGCTTTGCTCTCAGCATCAGGCCAATCTGGGGACTGGTGCTGGAGAGGGTTCCCGTCAGATTCGTTGTGGCCGCGGTTTACCTGGGATCGTCCATCGCGCTCATCATCCTGCTTACGGCCAGCACCACTGCGCAGTTCTTTGTCTTTGCCGCCGTATACGGCATGAGCATAGCTGGGCACGCGGTGAGCAACTCGATTATCTTCGCTAACTACTTCGGGCGGGACTATGCCGGGACCATACGAGGAGTGGTCACGCCGGTCACGGCAGGAGCAGGAGCCATAGGGCCTCTGCTGGTCAGTATGGGCTTCGAGTATACTGGGAGCTATCAGATGCCGTTCACGGTGATGATAGGCCTCTTCTGGGTCGGCGTGGTGATTATACTGCTGGCCAAGCCTCCGATGAGGAAGGAAGCGTTGGCCTGATCCTCGGCGTGTTAGTATAGATTGGCCATGGACACGCCCACGGTCTACATAGAGACGCACGGCTGCAAGCTGAACGAGGCGGATACCCAGGCCATATCGCGGCGCTTTCTGGAAGCGGGCTATACCCTCATCAGCAGGCCGGACGACGCCTCGGTTCATATAGTTAACACCTGCACGGTGACACACGTCGCCGACGGCAAGGCGCGCCAGGCCCTGCGCCGGGCAAAGCGTCTCAATCCTGGATCGCTGGTTGTTGCCACGGGTTGCTATGCGCAGCGCGCGCCGGAAGAGCTCGACCGACTGGAAGCGGTAGATGTTGTCTTGGGGAACACTCAAAAAGACGCCCTGGTGGGGCAAGTCAGTCAACTCCTCGACTTCTACGGAACGGACAGTCCCGGCCTAGACACCATAGACGAGGAGAGGGCGCCCGTCCTGCTCTCCCGCGCCATGCTCAAGATCCAAGAGGGGTGCAACCAGGTATGCGCCTACTGCATTGTGCCCAAGGTGCGGGGCCGGGAACGCAGCATTCCGCCGCAGACCCTGGTGTCGCAGGTCAACGACCTTGTAGAGCGGGGCTACCGGGAAGTGGTGCTCACCGGCACGCAACTGGGCTCCTACGGTTTCGACATACCCGGCGCCTCGCTGACCGGTATGCTGCGCCGCCTCCTGGATGAGACCGCGATACCCAGGCTCAGGGTATCCTCGTTGCAGCCGCAAGAAATCACGGATGATCTGCTGGAGCTGTGGCAGGACAATCGGCTATGCCCCCACTTTCACCTGCCTCTGCAGAGCGGTTCGGAGCCTGTGTTGAAGCAGATGCGCCGCCGCTATTCGCCAGGCCGCTACCTGGAAGCGGTTGAGATGGTGAGGAAGGCCGTCCCCGACGCTGCATTGACCGCCGACGTCATAGTTGGCTTCCCCGGCGAGAAGGCGGAGCAGTTTCAGGACACCTACGACTTGTGCAGCCAGGTGGGCTTTGCCGCCATTCATGTATTCCCCTACTCTACCCGGCCCGGCACCACGGCTGCTTATCTCAAGCCCAAAGTAGGCTCTAAGGAGATACGGCGGCGCATGGAGATGATGCTTGACCTGGCGAAACGGCAGGCGGAATCCTACAGAAAGAGCCTGCTGGGCACCAGGAGCACTGTGCTCTGGGAGAGCGGCAAGCCCGTAGGGAATACTCAGGTGTGGTCGGGCCTCACGGGCAATTACGTACGGGTAGCCACGGCCTCCGGCGAACCCCTCCGCAACAGGATTACGCCTGTTGTTCTGGAGCGACTGAACGGCAGGACGGTCTGGGCCAGGCTCGCCTGAGCCATGTCCAGTGTTGAGCAGATTCCCCCGATGACTGGAGATTAAACGTCTTCTACAGTTCCACGGCGCGGAAGCTGTAGTGACCGTTGCGGCGCTCCAGGTATCCCGCACGCTGATAGTAGCCGTGACTGAAAATCATCAGCCAACCGCCCCTTTCTGCCTCTTCCAACAGGGCTCGTTTCTTGGCCAGCGTACCTTCCGGATCGTAGTCCAGTGAGGCTATGCAGGTCAGGTCCAAATGATGGGATGTCGGCACTAGGTCGCCCATGAAGGCAACCCTTTCCCCACCGTAGTTCACCAGCACTATCTGATGGCCGGGTGCGGGACCATCAGTCAGCTTGACGCGGACTCCTGGCGCGACCTCCTCGTCGCCATCGAGCAGGCAGACTTGGTCGCGTTCTTCTAGCGGCAGAAAGTCGTCCTCATGGAAGGAGTCCTTGGTCCGTTCATTTGGATTGTTGGCTTCTTCCCAGGCCGCGCTCTGGACGTAGTATGTAGCGTTGGGGAAAGTGGGCACCGGTACGCCGGAACGATCCAGACGCGTGCTCCCTCCGCTATGGTCGAATTGGAGGTGGGTGAGGATGACCCCGGTGACTTCTTTGGGGCTTACGCCATGATTCCTAAAGTTCCGAGCCAGTCGGCTGGTGCTGAGGCCGAATCTGTCCTTTGTCATCTCGGATTCTTTGGTGCCTACACCCGTATCTATTAGGATGCACTTGTCTCCGTTCCTGACAAGCAGACAATTCAAACCCATGGTGATGCGGTTTCTGCGGTCAGGCGACTTCTTCAATTCCCACTCCACCTTGGGAACGGGACCAAATACACACCCTCCATCAAGCTTGATTACTCCATCGCTTAAAAGTAACAATGATGTGGCATTAGTTCTCAAAGTTACAGTACCCCCAGTCAAACTCTTGCCAGGTGTGATCTGGCGCTGTTGCGAGCCTCAGATGCAGATTCAAGGCAAAGCATATGCACGGCATTGGGTTGAATGCTTAAAACCAACCCCAAGGAGACAGAGAGACGCCTGTACAAGCGTAAGAGATCTAAGAATTAAGCCGTCTTCTCGGTGGGTTCGCACCGTTTACCGGAAGAATTTGCGCTAAGACCGAAGCAGTCGATCGACAGGCTTTCAGCCTTTAATTTGTTCTCGTGGGGCAACTACCGTGATTCAGACCTTAGCGGTGTATGGGGTGATATGTCAACATCAAAAATCGCAAAGATTCACGCTAAATTGTTCCTTGAATTTCTTGACATTTGCCCCCCTATTATGTAACCCCAAGACGGATGGCTCCGGTGGTGGTACAATCATTTTATAGGGTTGCTACGAGGATTGAGGAGGGACAAAAATTAAGGTACTTCTACTCATACTCGTCTGGGTGGGCTTCATCCTGTTGAGGTTGATAGTGCGCTCTTCAATGCGGCCTAGAACGGGTACTGGACAGAGCGGCTCTCAGGGCAACGGCTACTGGCAATCTCGTGGCGGGCGGGCAACCGGCTCGCAGTATGGGTACGTGAGGTCACCGTATGAAGTTCTGGGAGTGCGGCGCGGCGCTTCCAAGGACGAAATCGTTTCCAAGTACCGCGAGCTAGTGAGGCAGTACCATCCGGACAAGGTAACCCACATGGCTCCCGAGTTCCGTGAAGTGGCGGAGCGGCGCATGAAAGAGATCAACGCCGCCTATGACGCGCTTAAGAGATACGCCGCCTGACCATGGTTGCATCCGCAAATGTACATCCAACCCAGGGTTGCCTTACGTATTGAACTGATATAATAGAGTCCATGTTTTCCTCTGTAATCAAAATGCGATCCGTTGCCCTGGCAGCGCTTCTTTTGCTGTTCAGCATAGCCTGCACTAGCGAAGAGGTGCCTACACCGACTCCAGTCCCGCCCACGGCCACGCCAACATCGGTCGCGCCGGCGGATACGCCTACAACTCCAACCGTTACCCCACCCTCATTAATTCCCACAAACACGCCAACCTCGGCTGCACCCACAGCCACGCCGACGTCCGAACCTTCCCCGCCATCCGCTCAACCGACAGCGACTTCTACTAGCGGGCCATCCGGTCAGCCCACGCCAAGGCCAAGGCCAACCCCAACCGCAACCGTTACCGCGCCTGTTGCGGCGGCAACCCCAACCCCTACAACCCCGCCGCCGCCGCCACCGCCACCTCCTCCACCTCCATCGCCAACTGCTGCGCCTCCGGCGGAAACGGGAAACCGGGTTGGCAACATGGCGCCCGACTTCACCCTGGACGAGATATCCACGGGACAGCCCGTCCGGCTGGCCGAGTTGACAGCACAAGGACGCCCCGTAGTCATCTACTTCTTCACCACGTGGTGACCGAAATGCCGCACCGAGTTACGGTTGCTAAAGGATGTCTACCCGGAATACCGGGACTCCGTGGATTTATACGCGGTGAACACAGACCCGACTGAAGGTCTGAGTTCCCTGGTCAGGTTTAGAGATGGACAGGACCATCCCTGGCCTGTGGCGCAGGCGCCTACTGGCATGCTTCCGCAGTACAACATACTGCAGCAGTCAAGCAAGGTGGCCATAGATAGGCATGGAGTAATACAGTTCCGCGAAACTTACAGCGTAGAGTCTGAGGAGACCTGGCGCCGTGTATTCCAGGAGCTTTCCGGGGCGTAGCCGCTGGCATGTCAGGGATGCCTTCCCTGTGATATATATAGCTCTACCTTGGAAGTAAAACCGGATTTCCGCTACAGGCTGGCTCATCGCTCCCCGTTCTTCTATGGCTGGGTAATAGTAGGCGCCGCCTTTCTCGGCTCGTTCGCCGGAGGAGGCCTGCAGAGCTTCACCTTCGGCGTCTTCTTAGATCCCATGTCGAAAAGCCTGGGCTGGAGCGTCGCCGCGCTGGTGGGAGCGCTCACTGTGCGCACCTACGTCTCCGCGGCTCTGGCGCCGGTTTTCGGCGCTGTAGTGGACAGATACGGGCCGCGCTATCTGATGGTGGCTTCCGCCGCAATCGGAGGGATTGCGGCTCTCCTGCTTACACAGGTCAGGGAGATATGGCAGTTCTACTCCGTATTCGCCCTCATAGGCCTGGCGGGCGGCACCGGCGCAGGCGCGCTCGTGGTGCAGGCAACCGTGGTCAAATGGTTCGTGCGACTTAGGGGTCGCGCCGTGGCGTTCAGCACCATGGGTAACGCCGCCGCCGGGGCGGTGCTCGCCCCGTTCATCGCATTAATCATTGCTACGTCGGGATGGGAAAACGGATGGATAGTCATGGCCGTCCTCTTCCTTGTATTCCTTCTCCCCGTCTCCTTCCTCATGGTGCGGCAACCCGAGGACGTGGGGCTGTTCCCTGATGGGGTAAAGAGCCAGGAAGAGCTGGACGCGACCTACCAGAGCCGGGCCGGGCGCGAATCGGCGGTATCCTGGCGATTGAAAGAGGCCCTGAGAACGCGGGCGCTGTGGATTATACTACTGGCACAGGTCATTGGCGGCGCACCCGTGTCATCGGTGGTGATACACGAGTTCAACTTTGTCACCGGCGAAGGGTTTAACATCGTCGTGGCCAGCGCGGTGCTGGCCACGCATGCCGTGGCTGCCTCTCTGGCAAGGTTGCTCTGGGGCTTCTTAGTGGAACGGTACCACGTTCGCTACTGCTTGGCTGCCTCCAGCACTGGCGCGGCCATAGGGCTTGTCTTTCTTCTCGGTGGGCTTCACCTAGGTATCATTCCTGTACTATTCATCTTTGGCGCGGTCTACGGCATAAACGTGGGTGGACAAGCGGTGCTGACGTCAGTGGTAACCGCCAACTACTTTGGGCGGGACTTTGTAGGGACCATAAGAGGCACACTCATGCCTATCACGACAACTTCAGTGGCGCTGGGACCGGTGGCGGTGGGACGGGTTTACGACGTGATGGGCACGTATTTCCCGGCCTATATCGTCATGCTGGGCATGTTCCTCGTCTCGGCAGCTATAGTCCTTTTTGCCAAGCCTCCCACCAGGGCAGCCGGACCCTCCGGGGAAGCGGCTACCTCGGCGTAGTATCCTATATCCATGTCCCGCTATATCAAGATACTGCTGCTCTGCGGACTGACGTTGTCCGCCGCCTGTGGAGCGCCGGAACCAACCCCCACTCCCGACAGGACGGTGGTCTCCGGTGAGGTGCAGACCTTCTTTCTGGACATCCTCCAGGAGGTGGACTGCGCGGTCCATAGCTCGCCCGGTCAGCCTTTCGACCGGCCACGATTGGTGAATGACGCGGACGGCAGCGTCTGGGTGGTATACAACCGGCTGCTCTCCTTTGTGCCGGGGTCTGCCGTCAGAGGCCAGGAGCTTGTGCTATGGAATACCCGGCAACAGTTCTCCCTGGAGCTTGACGACGCGCTCATAGGAAAGACGCTGGTGGCTGCCGCTTCCAGCGGCGCGGGCAGACTCTGGCTGGCCTACCCGGACGGCGTTATCGAGACGCTGTTGGACGTCCCTCCATTTGAAATGCGGGACGCGCCAACCCCGGAAGGCCTTGGCAAAGTACTGGAAATCGTGACCGATTCCGCAGAACAGGTCGCCATGCTCCACCAGGACGATCCGGAGGGAGTCAGCATCATCTCCCTATATGATGGGGATGCCTGGCAGACGCTCCCATCTTTCGATGGGGCAGACCCTGTAGCCCTGACCTTCGATGGGCAGAAGCGCCTCTGGGCAGTGCACGCTTCCCAGGGCCGGAGCATCGCCGTGGCCTCATGGGAAGACGGAGAGTGGTCGATGTTCAGCGAGGCCACCCTGGAAGCGCGGCTGGACAAGATGCTAGTAGACTCGCGGGGCCGTGTCTGGCTGGGCACCGACCGGGGGATGTACAGGTTCAACAGGCCTCTCCTATCGGAAACGGGCTGGGAGCTTGTAAGGGAAACCGACCTTTCCGGCGAGACCCTCCGCATGCTGGAACATTCGGATACGGGGTGGCAGGCCAGGCAAAGGGGAATTGTCATAGACACGGGAGAACTGCCAATCGCCTGGGGGATCCCCGGAGTCAGCGACATGGCCCTTGACGCGGAGGACAACTTCTACGTGGTGTTCAGACCCGACATCGCCACCTCACAGCTTCTCATCTGCCCTCCGGGCTCCGGCATCAACCAGTAGAGCTCCCGATTTGGTCTTTGTGGAATCGCTAGTGTTGCGCTAGTATTGGGACGCGAGATAGAGCTATGAAGTTGTTGCGTTACTTCACCACCTACCGATGGGAACTGTGGCTGCTCATTGGCATTCCCGCCGTATCAGTAGTGGTGAGCGTGTTGTCTTATCCCCTCAGTGGTTTCTTGCTCCATGATCGAGTCAGTAGTCTATCGGTTGTCAATTCTAGTCTGGTGATTACCAATGCAGGGCATCTTGTCCCAGGAATCGTTGGCCTACTCCTTTTGTCAGTCTCCTATCTCCGCGTCCGGCGTTTGGAACGGGAATTCCTCGCCTCGCTTTGGGGGTACTCCATCGGGGTGGCGGTCATAGGCGTTGTTACAACCATAGCCCTGATTGTCGTCACAGTTGCATTCGCAGACCCAGAAGAATTTCGAACGGTTAGTAGTCTACGTGCAACAGGTATCCGCCTATTCGGTTCGTTGCCGGAGTACCTTGTACTCCTCTGGTTCGCCCGACAACTATCCAGGGTCAGCCTCACCCATGCGTTCTTTCTGGTCGCCTTCACCTCTCTATATCTGGTTATTCCCATACAGGGGTATCAGATAGCTGGAACATCGGCTGAGGTCGCGCGGGCTGTTGGTTTAAATATGTTGATAGGTGGCTTTGTCGGGCTAATCGTGGTGCTGATAAAGGTGTGGCTGCTGGGCAACTTCGACCGGCGCGGGGACAGGTTCCGCAAGGAAGCTATCATCATCATACTGGCTGCGGTGATACTGAGTGATTATGCAAGGTTAGCGCTCGGTACTCTGCTCGGCTACTTGGAACTACCATCTGAGATAATCATTCCCTTCCTTGGCTACACCGGGTTATTCATGGTTGTAGGTTTTGTCTTTAACCTGGTGACGTTGCTTGTGCTCTTTGGTGTGGTGTATTTGATCCGCGTGCGCCAGCCCAAGACGCTGGATGCTACACCGGTCGCTGCCGATAACTGCTGACCGCGTACCTGCCCCAAAACCCTCCTCCCCCATCGACGGGGAAGATTGAAGCCTGTCCTGTACTTGATACGGGGATGGAGGTGAACCCGTGCCCGCAAACCACGCCCCGCAGAAACGACGAAGTGCGGCGGAACAACTTAAAGTACGGCGCCCGGCCATTCCCCCCTTCCCCACACCCCCTACCCTCCCATATCATCTACCCATGAGCGCTGCCTTAACCCACCCCCAACCCCCGGCTCTCCCCGCGCCGAAAATTGCCGCGCCCATGACGCCGGTGGAATTGTTTTCGCATATTTCGGGCAAAAGTTGGTTCGCATTAGCTTTGCAGCTTGACATAACGCTTGAAACAATTCGGACCGGTCGATTGGCCCGCATGTCCCCATTTCGTGCTAGACTACCCGCACAGCAAGTCCCCCTGGAGGCGTGTCATGGTGCAACCGGATAGCAGCAAGTCGGCGTGGTGGATAAAGGACTCCTATTCCGATGATGAGATAGACCGGCTTGTGCAGTGGGGGCTGGAGCACTTCTGGATGCAGAACCACCAGATGGCGGACCTGGTGACCCCCGGCGGCTACAGCATCATGACCCGCGGCGAAGGCAACTATGTGTACGATATCCAGGGCCGCAAGTACATAGACGGCATGGCCGGGCTGTTCCTCAAGAACATAGGCCACCGCTGGCCGGAGATAGCGGAGGCGGTGAGTGAGCAGATGACCACGCTGGCCTACGCCAACTCAGGCGCCTACAGCACGGTGCCGGGCATCCTTCTTGCCAAGAAGGTGGCCGAGCTTGCCCCGGGTGACCTGAACCGCGTCTTCTTCTGCGGCGGCGGCTCCGAGGCCGTGGAGATAGCCACCAAGCTGGCAAGGCAGTACCAGTTCATCACGGGCAACGCGTCCAGGACTAAGATCATCTCGCGGCGCGGCCAGTATCACGGCTCCACCACTATGGCTATGAGCATAGGCAACCG
>DAOUKI010000166.1:0-3259 GCA_034421495.1 Dehalococcoidia bacterium
CGGTTGCCTATACGTCTGACAGCTTTCCGGAGGCGTTTCAATGCCTGCGGGTGATGATCCTTGCCGCGGGCGCGGTTGGCTGAGGCATCACGGAGCGGAGAGCTGTTCGGCCAGCGTATCCGGGTCGGTGGCGGGCATCATGCAGACGTAGTTCTCGCAGACGAAGGCGGAGGGCAGGCCGTTGATCATGTACTTGTCCTCTAGTAGGGGGTAACCCTCGTACCCATCGGCCCCGTTTGGATGGCATCCGGTAATGACTTTATTGGGAATGTACCGTCCAAACACCTCGTCTAGAAGCGCTCGAGTGCCTGGGTCTTCCGGCGGCCCGACCACGGCTATCTCTTTTGGCGTCGAGAGGTAGAAGTCCAGGACGCACAGCCAGTGCCCAAAGCCCATGGGCGCACGAGCCATGACCATGCGGAGAGAGCGCAGCATGGTGACAGTCCGATTCCGGTACTCGGTGTTGCCGGTTAGAACGGCCAGCCGGAGGAGGACGTCGCTGGCTAAGCCGCCGCCGCTGGGCTCTGCGTTGTCGAACAGGTGGCTGGGACGGATGATCAGCTTCTCGTGGTCGCTGCCGGTATCGTAGAAGGTGGCCTCTTTGGGATCCCAAAAGAGTTCCAGCATGCCGTCCGCCAGGGAACGCGCCTCGTCAAGCCATCGCAGGTCCAATGTGGCCTCGTGCAGCGCAATCAAGCCGTCGATAAGGTTGGCGTAATCGTCCAGGTAGCCGTTGAGGACAGCCTTGCCATCCTTGAAGCTGCGCAAGACGCGGCCCTCCGAGGAACGGAGAGCGTTGAGTAGGAATTCGGCATTCGCCAGCGCCGCCTGCAAATAGTCGTCGCGGCCCAGAACGGCGGCGGCTTCGGCAAAGCTGCGCAGCATCATGCCGTTCCAACAGGTGAGCGCCTTATCATCGCGGCCTGGAGGAACACGTTCTTGGCGCCGCTCCAGCAGCTTGGCACGGGCGTTATCCACAGCCTCCGCTAGCTGCTCTTCACCGATGCCCAGCTCGGACGCCGCCGCTTCTGCGGAATCGCGGATGTGGAGGATGTTTCTTCCTTCGAAGTTGCCTTGGTGAGTGACCCCGTAGTAGCGGTTGAAGATTGCGGCTTGCTCCTTCCCCAGCGCCTCCTCGATCTCCCGGGGTGTCCAGACGAAGTACTTGCCCTCTTCGCCCTCGCTGTCAGCGTCCTGGCTGGAATAGAAACCGCCTTCCGGGCCGGTCATCTCACGGAGAACGTAGTCCAGGGTCTCCTCCACAATGCGCCTGTAAAGCCGGCTGCCTGTGATTTGGTAGGCGTGGAGATAGAGCCTGCTCAGCAGTGCATTGTCGTACAGCATTTTCTCAAAGTGAGGCACCAGCCAGAACGGGTCTATGGAATAGCGGTGGAATCCGCCGCCAAGCTGGTCGTAGATGCCGCCGTGGGCCATCTTCTCCAGGGTAATGTCCACCATGGCCAGCGCCTCGGTACGGCCGCTGCGGGCGTAGTAGCGGAGCAGGAACTCCAGTGTCATGGGCTGGGGGAACTTGGGCGCGGTGCCTATGCCGCCATGCTGCTTGTCCATTTCGGAATCAAGGCCGTCAAAGGCGCGGGACAGTACCTCGGAGGTCAGCGGTTCCTGTCCCTGGGAGGTCATCAGGCCGCTCCTCAGATGCGCCACAAGCTCGTCTGCGGAGTTCACCACGTCACTACGCCGATCGCGGTACGCTTCTATGATGGCTTGCAGAACCCGCGGAAAGCTGGGCATGCCGTGACTGTCCACCGGAGGAAAGTATGTGCCGCCGAAGAACGGTTTGCCTTCCGGGGTGAGGAACACGGACATGGGCCAGCCTCCGCGACCGGTTTGCGCCTGCACTGCCCCCATGTAAATGGAATCCACGTCCGGGCGCTCTTCACGGTCGACCTTGATATTGATGAAGCCGCTGTTCATCAGACGGGCGGTCTCCTCGTTCTCAAAGGACTCGTGCGCCATAACGTGGCACCAGTGGCAGGCGGAGTACCCCACGCTGAGAAAGACGGGTTTGTCTTCCTCTCTGGCGCGAGCGAAGGCCTCCTCGCACCAGGGATACCAGTCGACCGGGTTGTCGGCGTGCTGGAGGAGATATGGGCTTGTTTCGTTGATTAGGCGGTTTGACATGATGGAACAATCCATTGTCGCATAGAGCGGGGCGCAGGGGAAGGTGTGCCCCTCGTCATTGAGAGCTCCGAGGGTAGAGTTGTGGTGGGGTTGTGGAAGGTATTTGTTTCAAACGTTATGTCAAGTAGCAAGGCTAAAATGGTTCGGAGGTTGGCGAAAAATGGGGAAACCAATCCGTTTTCCTTCGACAGGTTCAGGACAGGATTCGGGGTTGGAGCGTTTTTCGTTGTGGTGTTCATGGGTCTATGATAGAAGGAAAGTGGGAAGTGGAGAAGGAGCAGATGGCGGGGCCTGCCGGACCTACCGAGAGGATGGGATCAATTGCGGCGGCGCTCCTGACGCTCGCCTTATTTCTTGACGCACCCAGGCAGCCGTGTCAAAATCGGCCAGCGGGAGGTTGCAGTGCAAAGAGGTCTGCTCAAGCTTATTGGAAACACCCCCCTGTTGCGGCTCGACACCATGGAGACGGAAGGGTCGGCGGAGCTTTACGCCAAGCTGGAGAGCGTAAACCCTGGCGGCAGCATCAAAGACAGGGTGGCTCTTGCAATAGTAGAGGAAGCCGAGGACGCCGGCCTGCTGACGCCGGGCTCCACAATAGTAGAGGTGTCGGGGGGGAATATGGGGGTATCGCTGGCGATGGTAGCGTCGGCCAAGGGCTACCGGTCCGCCATTGTGATGCCGGAGAATGCGCCGCAAGAGCGACGGCGCTTGATTGCCAGATTTGGGGCATCGCTGCATCTCACCCCTTCTGACCTGGGGATGGCCGGCGCGAAACGCGCGGCGCAGCGAATGACTAAGCAAAATAAAGGATACGTCCTGCTGGACCAGTTCGCCAGCGCTGCAAACCCAAGAGCCCACTACTTGGGAACGGGCCGGGAGATACTGGATGCGCTGGGAGATCGCAGGGTGGATGCCTTTGTTGCGGGCGTGGGTACGGGAGGCACTATCACTGGCGTGGGAAAAGCTCTGAAGGGGAAGGAGCCTTCCGTGCAGGTGATTGCTGTGGAGCCGGCTACGTCTCCTCTGCTCAGCGAGGGGCGTTTTGGGGAGCACGGGATCGTGGGACTGGGCGCTGACTTCATTCCTGAGATACTGGACCGCGAGTTGATAGACGAAG
>DAOUKI010000167.1:0-7243 GCA_034421495.1 Dehalococcoidia bacterium
GGATGCCCGCCTGCGCGGGCGTGACGGCTGGTGTGCTAGGAGACGTCGCGAACCTGGCTTGCGCCTAGATTCCCACCAATACTCCCTGTCGCTCCCATTACGATTTCATCCCAATTATTCCGTTTTAGTTGACGATACTCGTAGCAGTTTGACATCTACTTATGGTTGTGCTAGCCTCGCCAGCAGTCCAAGGTGCCTTTGCGTAGGGGGTGTGTGATGCGTCGGGCTATTCTTCCAATCGCGCTTATCTTGGTGTTGATTGCAGGATGCAGCGAAGGTCCTGATCCGACTCCAACAAGTGTGGCACCCACCGGTGATGAACCACAGTTCGGAGGCGTTATAAGGGGAGTCAATGAGTCAGGGACGTTTTCTCTTGACAACCTCTTCACGAGTCAATTCTCCACTAGAAACGTGGCGGCACACATGTACGAGACGCTGACCACATTCGACGACGACTATGCGATCAAGCCTCAGACGGCAGACTGGGAAGTCTCCGGAGACGGCACAGACTATACGTTCACGATACGTGAGGGCTTGTTATTCCATGACGGCAGTCCCGTTGAATCTGAAGATGTCCGCCAGTGTCTTGATCGGTACATTCAAACCACGGGACCCACCACCACGGTTGGGATCATGTGGGGTGAGCTGGATAATATCGAAACAATTAACAACAAGAGCTTCCGAATCTCATTCAAGCGCCCCGTGCCCGCCATCGTTAACGCGTTCGGTGCAATGGCGGGAAGAGTGCCTATCATGATGCCAAAGGAGTTGTGTGAAACCGACCCCAACGAGTCGGTTGAGACCTACATCGGAAGCGGTCCCTACCAGCTCAAGGAGTGGGTACGAGGGGACCGTGTTGAGCTAGAGCGTTTTGAAGGGTACGTTGCCCGCACTGAGCCGACCAGCGGCTTCGCCGGCAAGAGGCACGCGTATGCGGATGAAATCCATATCCTTGAAATTCCAGACCCGACAACGCGGTTGGCCGGTCTGCAAGCGGGGCAGTTTGACTATGTGGCGGAGCTTTCACTTGACTTCTACAATACGGTGAAGGATGACCCTAACATTAACGTGATCATCAACGAACCCGGTGTAAGGCCGTTTATTTGGTTCAACAACATAAATCCCCCAACCGACAACGTGATGATTCGCCGTGCCCTCGTGGCTTCTTGGAACCACGAAGACGCCCTCATTGCCGCAGCAGGCGGCTTGGAGGAGTTCTACACGGTCTGTGGTGTGATCACTTGGTGCGTCGACTCGCCTGAGATAAGGCATAGTCAATTGACTCGGGGACTTGAACATTACAACCCTAACGACAAGACACGAGCACTTGAAATGGCTGAACAAGCCGGATACGACGGCGAGTTGATAATCATAAACGCGTCTCAGGATGTGCCGACACTGTTCAACGTATCCCAGGTCTTTTTCGAGAACATGAAGGACGCCGGTTTCAACGTAGAATTAGCGTCTAGAGACCACGCCGCCAACGAAGTGAAAATCCAGGAAGAGACCGGCTGGAACATTGCAGTGGTCACCAACTCCTGGGCGAACGCCATTCCTCTCCGCTTCAGGACGGCTATGACGTTTACGTTCGCCTCGCGCTTCCAGGCCAGTGACCGTATGCTGGAAGTAGCGCGGGAGATGGTGTTTGCGACTGACAATAATCAACTGATTGAGCTTTTGAACGAACATCAGGAGCTATCATATCTTGAGGCCGGCTGCTGTCACTTTGTAGGACAGGTGAAGACAATGACCGCAACCAGGTCTAACCTCAAAGGCTTCACCCCTCATTCGGTGATGTTCCTTGTGAACTCCTGGCTGGAACAATAACTATAGCCGCGTGCAGATGACAATGCGTATCATGGGGTTGACGAAATCGTTGGCCCCTTGATATGCATAGATAGAGGCATCAATTGAAGGCCTATGTATTCAAACGGATCCTTTCCAGCCTGCCTGTCCTCTTTTTTGTTGGGACAATTGTCTTCCTTATACTGCAACTGACGCCTGGTGATCCCGCTGTTCTCCTCCTTAGCGCCTCGGAATCCGCCCAACAAACAGCGCTGGATTACGAGAAGATCCGGGCCCATCTAGGCCTAGACAGACCAATATACGAACAATACGGCAGATTCCTATGGCATACCGTGCAGGGAGATCTGGGTACCTCTGTGTTCACGGGACAACCGGTAACTAGCCTGTTCAAGCAGCGCCTGCAGGCAACGGCTGCCTTGGGCTTAATATCACAGGCTGCCGCCTTGCTGATTGCCATCCCATTGGGAATGCTGGCTGCTTGGAAGGTCAACTCTATCTGGGACCGGGGCATCATGCTCTATGTGGTTATGGGCTTTTCTGTCCCTCAGTACTGGCTGGCGTATAATTTCATATTCCTCTTCGCAGTCAAACTTGGGTGGTTACCAGCCGTAGGTTATGCACCCATCAGTGAGGGTTTCTTCAACTGGTCTAAACACCTTGTCTTGCCGGTATTGACTCTGGCTTTGACGGCCGGGGCGCTTACCGCTCGAATCACTCGTTCCACAATGTTAGAAGTCTTGCGTGAGGACTACATCAGAACCGCCAGAGCGAAGGGTCTCTCGGAGCGAGTGCTTCTGGTAAGGCACGCTCTTAAGAACGCCGCTGTTCCCATACTGACCGTGGCCTCTCTGGGCTTGGCTACGGTGATAGGCGGTATCGCTATCATTGAGGTAGTCTTCGCTATTCCTGGGATGGGCCGGGCTCTTGTTGAGGCAATAGTGCAGCGAGATTACCCCGTGATACAGGGCCTTATAATGATAACGGCAGCTACTTTTGTTGTTTTGAATCTGCTCACCGACCTCTTATATGCCTTCCTAGATCCAAGGATTCGATACTAGTGAACGATTCCCTAAGCCATTTGACTCTGGTGGAAGAAGAGAGTTTGAGACAGCGAGTCGTGCGCTGGGCGAGTGCTGGTGGCGTACTACTTCGCAAGAATCCCAACATGCTACTCGGAGCAGTGATTGCGGTTGTGATGCTTGTTATTGCCTTGGCGGCTCCGCTGATCACGAACTACGACCCCGTTAGACTCAGCGTGAGGGAACGGCTGGAAAGTCCATCGTCAACGCACTGGTTTGGTACTGATCAGCTTGGAAGAGACGTCTATACCAGGGTAGTGTACGGGGCGCGAGTATCCCTCCTTGTGGGGACTTCAGTTGCCACCCTAGCCGCTGCGTTTGGCATCATAATCGGTCTCATTTCAGGATATTTTCGCAGTAGTGACCTTGTCATCATGAGGTTCATGGATGCCTTGCTAGCCTTCCCCTCATTCCTGCTGGCCATCGCACTTGTGGCTGTGTGGGCCGCTGGGGTATGGACGGTGATAGTCGCCATCACCGTGGTCAGCACGCCGTACACGGCTCGCCTTGCTAGGGCCATGGTCCTGAGTCTTAGAGAACGGGACTTCATTGACGCATCCAGAACCATAGGAGCCGGCCCAACCAGAATAATGGTCCTTCATATCTTGCCCAACAGCCTAGCACCGGTGTTTGTGCAGGCGACGTTCGCATTTGCCGTCGCCATACTGATCGAAGCAGGTCTATCCTTCCTTGGAACGGGCGTACCACCAACAGTGCCGACCTGGGGCAATACGATGGGAGACGGACGGCGGGCAGCACAGGTTGCACCCTGGATCATCTTCTTCCCGGGGCTTTTTCTCAGCTTAACCGTGCTAGGAATCAACCTACTGGGTGATGGACTTCGCGACGCTTTGGATCCCAAGTTGAGGGGTCAGATCTAGAAAAAGCAGTGCTCCCGTAAGAGACTAGCGGACGTTGCCCGCCTGCGCGAGCATGACGGAAGAGGGCGCGGGGATAGAGAGGGTACGGCTAGGAGACGCCCTGTTGCGACAAATGATCGTGGAGGCGTTCCAGGGTTTTGCGGTTCTCCTCCAGGGGAAATCCGTCCACGGCGTAGGTGCGTTCGACTTTGAAGCCGTCGACTGCGCCGATATCTACCATCTGTTTGATGGCAGCTTCTTCTTCCTCCGGCGAGGGGAGCAGGTTCTGTTTCGCCTGCAGGGAGAGGCCTGCTATGAGACCGGAAGCGCCCCAGTTGGAGACGCTGGCCAGTATCAGCTTGTCGGTGGGGACTATGGTGGGCTGTGGGGGCAGGGTATCGATGGTGGGGATCTGTTCGGCCAGCTTGCCCATGCCTATCTCGTTGCCGCCGTCTCCTATGCCCACGGTGGCGTTGTGGTCGAGCACAAGATAGTCGACCCTGGCGTTGTACTCTGTGATATCGACGCCGCGCATGTTCAGATATTCGCCCTTCTGAGTCAGGCCGCAGCGCTCGGTTGATATGACGACCGAGGGCTTCAAATCGCCGAGGAGCTCTTGGGCAAACTTCCGGCTGGAGTCTACGTCGGTAACGGGGAATTCGATAACCTCGCCCACGTCTGAAAGGCAATTGTAGAGGGATGAGCTGAACTCGTCGGTGATGTGGGTGACGTCGTAGCCTAGCTGTTGCAGCGCTTTGCCGATGAAATACGCGCCGGGAGGGCCGTCGGTCTCCGAGGCCATGGCTCCCACTATGAAGAAGCCGCTGATGACGAAGGCACGTCCCGGGTTGCGCAGGATGAGCTGCGCCGCGTCCTCGCAGTAGTCTTCGGGTAGGTATCCACGCAACTTGGATATGCCTCTCTGGTCACGGTCAAGGATGATGTCTTCTATAGCGGACACGGTTGCCTCCCATTTGCGGTGTGCGGTATTTGTCTAGAGAACGGCCAGGTCTTCGTCACGGATGTCCGTGATGAACATGTGCCCCGGCGAGTGGGTAATCATGAATGGCGGCTTGGACTGCATAGCCACGGCCTGAGGGGTGACGCCGCATGCCCAGAAGACTGGCACCTCGCCTGGTTGGAAGGGGACAACGTCTCCGTAGTCCGGCTTCTGTAGGTCATCGATGCCTATGGACGCCGGGTCGCCGACGTGCAGAGGCGCGCCGTGGGTGTTGGGGAAGCGGGACGTCACCTGGACCGCCTTCACTATCTTCTCGCGGCCAATGGGGCGCATGGACACCACCGTGGGGCCGGCGAACTGGCCCGCAGGCACCGTCGGCATGTTGGTGATGTACATGGAGACGTTGCTGTTCTCTTCAATGTGCCGCATGGGGATTCCCGCCGCCAGCAGCGCCGTTTCGAAGGTGAAGCTGCAGCCGATGAGGAAGGAGACGAGGTCGTCTCGCCAGACGTCCAGAACATCCGCCGTTTCCTGTTCCAGCACGCCGTCCCTGTAGACGCGGTACTTCGGCAGATCGGTGCGGATGTCGGCGCCGGGTGCGGTAATGGAGGGCTCCACGCTGCCCGCCTCCACGACTTCTATGAGAGGACAGGGCTTGGGATTGCGCTGGCAGAATAGCAGGAAGTCGAAGGCCTGGGCTTCGGGCAGGATCACGAGGTTGGCTTGGACGTAGCCGGGCGCGAGCCCCGCCGTAACAGTGTCGTATTCACCGTTGCGGATGATGCTGCGCAATGCAGCAGGAGAAGAAGGAAGCGTACTGATTGCCATGAGTACCCCCATGCGCTAGTTGTAGGAAGGATTCTAGCAGTGCGGGGGGCAGGCGGGCAAGCGGGCGTGGGGGAGACGGACTCAATGTGTCACTAGACAACAACGATTTCGTACGACTGTGGCTTAGGAGCGGGTAAGCCATCTTCCTCAAGCGCCTCTAGGTAGAGGCGTATGGCCTCATGAATAAGCGCACACACCTCGTCTCTGGTCGCCGCGGCGGCCACGCATCCGGGCAAGTCCGGCACATGGGCGCCATAGCTGGTTGGCCCTTTCTCTATCACCACGGCGTATTTCATAGTCATCTCCTTGACTGCAATCCCGCCTGCTTGATTATACTGTTCCACATTCCCTGTGGCACATCTACGCCCGGATGTCCCGCAATAACGACGACAACGGCAGACGGGCAAGCGGGCAGGGGGGCAAACAGGCAAACAGGCAAACAGGCATGCCTCCACCCCTCCTGGATACCCGCCGTCGCGGGTATGACGAAAGGGGTATGTGGTGTGACAGGTGTTGCTATGACTGACAGCCGCCGATTCATGGGGGTATAATCCGGCTATGAACGACATGGACGATTTGATTGGGAAAATACTAGCGCAGAAGACGATTGCCGTGGTGGGCCTTTCGCCGAGGCCGGATAGGCCGAGCTACCAAGTTGCCGAATACCTGAAAGATGCGGGTTACCGGATTATTCCCGTCAATCCGGCGGTGGAGGAAGTGCTGGGGGAGAAGAGCTACCCCAGCCTCAAGTCAGTCCCGGAGAGCATTGACGTGGTGGACGTTTTCCGCCGACCCAGCGACGTCATGCCGGTGGTAGAGGACGCCATAGAGGTAGGAGTTGGGTACGTCTGGATGCAGGAGGGGATTGTGAATGAGGCCGCGGCGGAGAAGGCTGAGGCGGCTGGGATTCCGGTGATCATGGACCTCTGCATCAAGAAGGAGCACGAGTCGCGGTTAGGGTAGGGGGCTACCGGCTATAGGTTGTTTCGCTCCGGCGGGCGACCTTCAAAATCAAGACTAGAGCACTGTCACCGTAGATATCGTAGATAACCCTGTAGGGTCCAGCCCTGATGCGGTATGCTCTATCGGCTCCACGCAGTTTGGAGACTCCTAGTGGTCGAGGCTCGTTAGCTAAACCTCGTATGGCATCCTGTAGACGCTCGAAATCACTCAGGCGCATGCGCCCTTTGAGTCTGTCCAAGTCGCGGTCAGCGGCGGGGTTACTTCAATGCTATACACTCGCCGCCTTAGCCTTGTTCACCGTCCGTTCCACGTCGCGTTCAACGGCGGCCCATGGCCGTCCACCCTTCTCTTTCCATTCAGCGCGACGTTCTTCCAAATCCGCGCCTAGCTCCTCATCCTCCCTTGACTCAAGCCACTCGCTCACCGCCTCGGCGACGATGTCCTTAGCATGACGGCCCTTCCGTGCCGCCTCCACCTTCAACGCTATGTATAGTGCTTCATCTTCAAAAATGACTGTCATACGCTTGGACATATTAACTCCCCGGCGTCTAAACGTTTGTCCTGTACGCCATGATATCAGGTTGATCGCTTTACTTGAAATAAAGAAGCGGGCGCTTCAGGGCAGGCCTGGCAGACGCAACTCCACGCCGAGCACCGACTCGCACCAGTGTGCGGCCACAAGCAGCTTGGCTTCGGCAAACGGCGCTGCCACTAGCTGGACACCCAGCGGCATGCCGGCGCCGTCC
>DAOUKI010000168.1:0-4385 GCA_034421495.1 Dehalococcoidia bacterium
TCATCATAAGCTACCTCACCAGGGATGATGAAGCGAAGGCCGAAGCCTGCTATCAGCTCTTCCAGCGGGTGCAGCTAGGAGAAGAGGAACTTTTTACCTGCGAGGCCGTTGTCTCGGAGGTCGCCTACGTGCTTTCTTCATCTCGTGCTCCCTACCGGTTGAGCCACGCGGACATCAAGGCTCGGCTCTTGCCAATTCTGACCCTACGGGGAGTGAGGCTGCCTCAGAAGCGTGTGTACCTCCGAGCCTTGGACCTTTATGCCTCCGCTCCTTTTCTTGACTTTGAAGATGCTCTGGCTGTAGCACACATGGAGCATCGGGGACTGACAGAGATCGTAAGCTACGACAGAGACTTCGACAGGGTCACGGGACTCCGAAGGGTCGAGCCGTGAATCAACGCATCTGTTAACCCATTCACCGCTCACTCCGCACTTGAAGCCTGCCACTCCCTGCTTCCCCACACCCCTTGCACCCTGTACCCTCACCCTATGGACTCACAGCAAACCACCCAGCCATGCGCATACACGTCGGCGTTGCGCGCCCTGGAAGTCAGCGAAAATCGGATTTGTTTTCTCACCTCACAAAAAAATTTGGTTCGTTTTAGCCTTGGAGCTTGACATAACGTCTGAAACAAATCACCCGGTAGACCTGGGCGTGCTACTATACCGCCATGCAGGCAACCCCCGTCGTAGAAGCGAAAGACGTCACGTTCAGCTACGGCTCGCTCCCCGTGTTGAACGGGCTCTCGTTGTCCGTGTGGGAAGGCGAGATATTCGGTGTGCTCGGAGCCAATGGCTCCGGCAAGACAACCTTCATGAGGATGATGGTCGGTCTGCTCAGCGCCAGGGATGGCGTCCTAACCGTACACGGCGACTCCCCCTCTCCTCGACAGGCGGCGCTGGTGGGCTACATGCCCCAGCTCAGCGCGCTTTATCAGGAGCTCTCCATCAGGGAAAACGTCGACTTCTTCGCGCGTATGTACGGAATGTCCGACCGTCGAGCGCGTGGCCGGTCTGTGGAGGAAGCTATCGACCTGGTGGGACTGGCCTCGCGAAGCGCCGACACAATTCTCAAACTCAGCGGAGGCATGCGCCAGCGAGTCAGTCTGGCCATAGCCCTGGTCCACCGTCCCGCGTTGCTGCTGCTGGACGAACCAACCGTCGGCCTTGACCCCCACCTGCGCGCGGTATTCTGGGAGCGTTTTAGGCAGATGGCTGAGGCCGGTACCACCATCATGGTCTCCAGCCATACCATGGACGACGCCGCTCACTGTGACCGCCTCGCCTTCCTCAGAGACGGCAGGGTAATAGCCATGGATACTCCCTCGGCGCTTCGTGCGGCCACCGGGCGTCCCGACGCTTCCCTTGAGGATGCCTTCATACACTTCCTCCGCATGGCTGATCACTGATGTCTATCGACCGCGTTCTGGCAATCACCGAGCGGATCATACGACAGATACTGCGCGACCGGCGGTCCATAGGGCTGCTCATCGTAGGTCCCCTCATAGTCATGTCGCTGGTCGGATTCAGCCTCTATGAGCAGCGCGCCGTCCTCGACCGGATTGCTCCGGGTCTTCTGGCGGTGTTCGTACTGTTCTTTACCTTTATCCTGACCGGCGTTGGATTCCTCCGGGAGCGCGCCCAGGGAACGCTCGAACGCCTCCAGACAACCCTTGTGGGAAGGTTCGACATCATGCTCGGCTACATGCTGGGCTTCCTCATCTTTGCCGTGGTGCAGACCGCCGTTATCCTCTCATTCACCATCTTCGCGCTGAACATCGACTACAGCGGCAGCCTCTGGGAGATCAGCGCGGTACTCTTCCTTGTCGTCACCGTCGCGGTCAGCCTGGGCATATTCATCTCTAGCTTTGCCAACAACGAGTTCCAGGTCGTCCAGTTCATCCCGATTGTCCTGGCGCCGCAGATATTCTTGTCGGGTGTGATAATCCCCGTTGAGCAGATGCCCACTCTCTTTGAGTGGATCTCCGTCGTGCTGCCCCTCACGTATGCCGTTGATGCTCTGCGTGAGATCATGCTGCACGGAGCAGACCTATCCGACATATGGCACAACTTGGCCGCCCTAGCCATATTCTCGGGAGCGCTGCTGGCCGGAGCGGTTGCCACACTGAGACGATAGGCGGTTCCCCTACCCTCCTGTGCTACAATTTCTGCATCCTCCTTTTGAGAGGCCTGTTTGACCAGTAGATTACGCAGCCTCCCCAGCATTGACGCCGTCTTGCAGCAAGAGCCGGTGCGGCAACTGGTTGCAACCTACTCGCATGAAGCTGTAGTTACCGTTATCCGCAGTCATCTGGACGGGATTCGCAACTCGCTTTCAGACGGTGGTCCCGTTCCGGACCTAGCCCGGATAGTGGAAAGCGTGTGCCTGGAAGCATCCAGCCGCTGGACGACCGGACCCCGGCGAGTCATCAATGCCACCGGGGTCGTCCTGCACACCAATCTGGGCCGCGCTCCCCTGAGCAAGACGGCTCTCCAAGCCATGAACGACGCTGCTAGCGGCTACTCCGACTTGGAGTTCGAACTCCAGAGGGGGCAGCGTGGATCAAGGCAAGCCCACGTCAGTTCGTTAATAACCCAGGTCAGCGGAGCAGAGGCGGCGCTGGTGGTGAACAACAACGCCTCCGCGGTGATGCTTGGCCTTGCTGCCCTGGCCCGGGGCAAAGAGGTCATAGTGTCTCGTGGTGAAGCGGTGGAGATAGGCGGTGGCTTCCGTATTCCGGGCGTCCTTGCTCAGAGCGGAGCGCGACTTGTCGAAGTGGGCGCTACCAACCGCACCTACCTCTCCGACTACGAGTCCGCCATCGGCGAAGAGACCGGCGCCATTCTCAAGGTGCACGCCAGCAACTTCCGCGTCACGGGCTTCACACACTCGGTGGAGATTGCCGAGCTGGTGGCTCTGGGCAGGGAGCGTAATCTGCCGGTCCTCCACGACCTCGGTTCCGGCTGCCTGCTGGATGTGTCCCGGTTCGGCTTGGCCTATGAACCCACCGTGCAGGACAGCATCTCTGCGGGATGCGGGCTGTCCTTCTTCTCCGGCGATAAACTTCTCGGTGGGCCGCAGGCCGGCATAATCGCCGGCAGCAAAGATCTTGTGCAAAAGCTGTCCGCGCATCCGCTGGCCCGCGCTGTGCGGATAGACAAGCTCAGCTTAGCCGCGCTGGCTGCCACACTTCTCCACTATCTCAAAGAGGAAGCGGTCACGGAGATCCCCGTGTGGCGCATGATCTCCGCCACAGAGTCCCACCTCAAGGAGCGTGCCCTGGCTCTGCAGAAAGCCATTGGGCCCATAGCCTCTATCGCTCCGGGACGCTCGGCCATTGGCGGGGGCAGCCTTCCTGGGGAAACCCTGCCCACCTGGCTCGTTGCGCTCGATGGCAACCCGGACGCAATGGCCGACGTTCTCCGCCAAGCCGATCCGCCTGTCATTGCACGCATTGAAGACGACAAACTGGTGCTGGATCCGCGCACCATAATGGCAGATGAAGAGGATGCAGTGGTAGAAGCGGTCAGGCTGGCGGCGGGAATGGGATGAAGAGAAGGCCAACTTTGGACACTGTCGTCGACGGGTTGGTATTCGACTTGGACAACACCCTGCTCGATAGGCAGGCCACTTTTATAAGGGTTGCTGGCAACTTCTACGAAGAGCACCTATGTGCCACCAACTCCGTCAATCGTGATGATGCGGTGGAAATGATGGTTCGATGGGACGCTGACGGCTACTCCAACAGGGAAGAGATGCTTACGCGTTGGCTCAATGAGTGGCCAGAGGCAGGTCTGGACCTGAGGTCTCTGACAGAATGGTACCGTTCTGCAATGGCTCGACAAGTCCAGCCGGACATGGAAGTTAATCAATTCCTTACCTATCTCAACGACCAACAAGTGCCGTGGGGCATCGTCACAAACGGATCAAAGAACCAGCACATCAAATGCCGGGCGGCGGGTTTGGATCAACTCGCCCCATTCATCATTGTTTCCGAAGAGGCCGGTTATGCCAAACCTGACCCTAGGATATTCCGTGATGCCCTGAAAGCAACAGGACTCACGAGCCCCGAGCAGATCATGTTCATCGGGGATAATCCTGTTGCCGACATTGATGGAGCCAAGCGCTTCGGAATGAAGGCCGCCTGGATCCGGCGAGGTATGGAATATCCAGTCGATCTCCAACCCCCAGATCACGTTATCGGCTTCGTCACGGAGGTGCGAAACATTGTCCTGGGTGAAGGGGAAGCGCGAGTTCATTGAGGTCTAAATCCGTAGTTCTATGCTACTGATTCCAGGTGGCATCTACAGGCTGCCTTTTTACCGTGTGCAGTCCGTTTCCCACACGCGCAATAGCTTGTCTATACGGCTAAATGGATGATACAA
>DAOUKI010000169.1:0-8114 GCA_034421495.1 Dehalococcoidia bacterium
GGTATCGCCGACCACGGCGGCGTGGTGAGCATCCGAGCCCTTACCGCCGAAGTTACCCAGCTCCACGTACTTCTTGGCGTTGTCCCAAGCTCCCCCGGCGTTGGCCATGGTGACGGCGAGGAGGAATCCGGCGGAGATGGCTCCTATGAGCATGCCGCCCAGGGCCTCAGCGCCCATGAGCGCTCCGACGGCTATGGGAGCGACTATGGCGATGAGACCGGGGAGTATCATCTCGCGGAGTGCGCCGCTGGTGCTGATATCCACGGCGCGGGCGTAGTCGGGGCGGCCGGTGCCTTCCATGATGCCGGGGATCTCGCGGAACTGCCGACGTACCTCTTCGATCATCTGGTTGGCGGCGCGGCCCACGGCCTGCATGGTCAAAGAGGAGAAGACGAATGGAAGCACCGCGCCGATGAGCAGTCCCAGCAGGACTTTGGGTTCGAGCAGGTCGAGAAGCTCAAGGTCGGCGACCTGCGCATATGCGACCATGAGGGCGAGGGCGGTAAGGACGGCGGAGCCGATGGCGAAGCCTTTGCCGGTGGCGGCGGTCGTATTGCCCAGGGCGTCCAGGGCATCGGTGCGCTGTCGGACCTCCGGGGGAAGTCCGGCCTGCTCCGCGATGCCGCCTGCGTTATCGGCTACGGGCCCGTAGGCGTCGGTGGCCAGGGTGATGCCAAGGGTGGAGAGCATACCCACGGCGGCAAGGGCAATGCCGTAGACGCCGGCCAGCTCATTCGCTATCCAGATGCCCGCCACCACGGAAACCAGCGGCACCACGGTGCTGAGCATGCCGAGGCCAAGGCCGCCGATGATGACGGTGGCTGGGCCGGTCACGGCCTGCTCGGACAGCTTCTTGGTCGGGCCGTATTCGTAGGCGGTGAAGTACTCGGTGGCGAACCCTATGACCTGTCCCACCACCAGACCGACTAGGACGACCCAGAACAGCTTGAAGTCGAGGCCCAGAATGGCGACGGCCACGGCGGTGCCGATGAGGACGAGTCCACCGGCGGAGTAGATGCCGGTGCGTAGGGCCCAGAGCAGTCGTCCCATGTTGGCGTTCTCCCCGGTACGGACAAGGAAGGTGCCCAATATGGACGAGATGATGCCTATTGAAGCGACGAGAAGCGGTAGCACGAAGCGCGCTCCGTCGAAAGAATCGCCGGAGGTGAAGATGGCGGCGGTCGCCCCCAGGGCGATGGCGGCGATGATGGAGCCGACGTAGGATTCGAAAAGGTCAGCGCCCATACCGGCTACGTCGCCGACATTGTCGCCTACGTTGTCGGCGATGGTGGCGGGATTGCGCGGGTCGTCCTCCGGTATGTTCTGCTCCACCTTGCCCACGAGGTCCGCGCCGACGTCGGCGGCCTTGGTGTAGATGCCGCCTCCGACACGGGCGAAGAGGGCGATGGATGACGCGCCAAAGCCAAATCCGGCGACGATGTTGGCGTCCTGGAAGATCCAGTAGAGGGCGGCGACGCCGATGATGCCTATTCCCACCACGGTTATGCCCATTACCGCGCCGCTGTTGAAGGCTACACGGAGGCCGGGATTGAGGCCCTGAGCAGCGCCCGCGGTGGTGCGGGTGTTTGCCCTTACCGCGATGGTCATGCCGACGAATCCGGCAAGACCGGAGCCTATGGCTCCAACCAGGTAGGAGATGGCGGTGGAGGGCAGTGATCGGTCAGAGCCGACCTTATCCAGGACGTCGTAGTCAATGAAGACGGCGATGATCACCGCGATGACTACAACAAAGACGGTGAGGATGCGGTACTCGCGGCTGAGGAAGGCCATGGCGCCTTCCTGTATGGCTTTGCCGATGTCCTGAACGGTCTCATTACCGGCGCTTTGTCGGAGGACCCTGGCGATGAGATAGACGGAGAAGAGTAATGCGATGATTCCTACGGCAATGGAAGCGGCGATGAGCTCCGGATAGGTTTCCATTAAGTGTTGCTCCTTACAACGTCGGTGATTGGCTTGTGAGCGCAGGGCTGATTGCCAGTTGGGGAATGTATCATCAAACGGGCAAGCGGGCAAGCGGGTAGGGGGTGGGGGCAGACGGGAGGGCAACCACGAGGGTTGCCCCTACGGTGTCTCCGCCCCGCCCCTGGATACCCGCCTGCGCGGGTACGACGGAAAGGAGCGCGGGTGTGACGGGCGTGGTTTGGGAATGGCGGGGTGTGTGTTGCAAGTGGGAGGCTTTGGATTCTTCACTCCGTTCAGAATGACGATGGGGCGTCCGCTCATGTCCTTCGACAGGCTCAGGATGAGCGGACAGAGGACAAGGGGAAGGCTGGCAAACGGGCATACGGGTAGGCCGGTATGCTGGCAAATTGGTGGGGCACTGGACTAGAGAGGATACAATTAATAGCAGCAACATGTTTCAACGTAAGATTTAATGGTCTCAACGCCGAGCCGAAGACCGATTGTTCAGGTAGTAGCCAACAGAGACTATCGTCTGCTGTGGGGGGCGGGTCTGTTTGCCATGATGGCCCGCTGGATAGCGATGCTGGTTTCAGGTTACCTGGTGCTCCAACTCACCGACTCCGTCTTCCTGAGCCAGATGGCCGGAGTCGCGTTTCTGCTGCCGCAGACGTTCATGGGAGTGTTCACCGGAGTCATCGCGGATGCTTACGACCGTCGCACCCTGATTGGCCTTGCCTTCCTGGCGAACGCACTGCTATTCGCTCTGCTGGCGGCGTTGGTGTTCACCGAGACGGCGACTGCGCCTCGGATCCTAGGCATAAACTTCCTCATCGGGATTTCCTTCAACCTGGACATGGTCGTGCGCAGAACGTTCGTCATCGACATCGTGGGCAAGGAGATGCTGACGTCGGCGGTGTCGCTGGACACGGTAAACATGACTGTGGCGGTGCTATTGGGGCCCGTTCTTGCCGGCGTCCTGCTGGAAGGAATCCCCGAGGACGGCTTTGTCAACGTGGCATCCATATACTCGTTGATAGCTTGCTGCTACGTTGCGGCGGTGGTGTTGATGCTCAGGGTGAAACCGCAGATTCGCGAGAAAGCCAACATCAGCTTGAAGCAGACCATGGCCTTTATATCGGAGGGGTTCCGCGAGGTCTCGCGGAGCAGGGCAATGGTGGGCGTGCTGGGCGTCACGGTGCTGATGAACCTGACCTTCTTCCCCTTCATGCCGTTGATCCCGGTATTCGCGAAGAGGGTGCTGGAGGTGGAGCCGGCCGCCATGGGGCTGCTGGGCGCGGCTTCCGGCGTAGGCTCCCTGGTTGGAGCAACGTTCATAGCGGCTCGGGGGAACATACAGCGAAAGTCGATCTACTACTATGGCGGTACGCTGATTTCGATGGGAATTCTGGCCGTGTTCTCTCTGTCGACATCGTTCCCGCTGTCGCTGGCGTTGCTCATGCTGGCGGGCGCCACGATATCGGGATTTGGAACGATGCAGGCTACGTTGATACTGATCTCGGCCAGTGAGGAGATGCGGGGCAGGGCGATGGGGATTCTGAGCCTGGCGATTGGGGCGGAACCGATAGGGGGGATCATGCTGGGCGTGATGGCGGAGTGGCTGGGGCCCAGACAGGCAGTTGGGCTAATGAGTGTTTCCGGCCTGGCGATAACCGCGGTGTGGACGTACTTTGCCAAGGAGATGCGGCGGTTGTGATGGCTAGCCGGAGGGCGGATTGGCTTGGCTATATTCGTTTGAACCCCAGCATACGACGGAGTTGTCGATCCTCACTGCGCAGGTGTGGAGATATCCGGCGCTGACAGAAGAGAACTCACCGGAGGGCGGATCGGCTTGGCCGACAAAAGTTCCCATCTCATCTTCGTTAAGGCCCCAGCATACGACAGAGCCGTCGGTTCTTACCCCGCAGGTATGGAAGTATCCGGTGCTGACGGAAGAGAACTTATCAATGGTTGGCCTGGGTGGGCCAAGAATAGGATATCCTTCTTCTCCGACTGCGCCCCAGCATATGACAGAGCCATCTGTTCTCACCCCGCAGGTGTGGGACCACCCGGCGCTGACGGAAGAGAACTTACTGCTGGACGGCTCGGCCGGGCCAAGAATAGTTCCTTCCCAAGGCTCGACTGCGCCCCAGCATATGACAGAGCCATCTGTTCTCACCCCGCAGGTGTGGGACCACCCGGCGCTGATGGAAGAGAACTCACCGGCTGGAGGCTCGGCTTGGCTGGCTGGTGGTCCAGCCGGGATGCGCATATCACTTTCCCAAACCTCATCCTTGCTTGAGCCCCAGCATTCGACAGAGCCGTCCGTCCTCACCGCGCAGGTATGGAAGTATCCGGCGCTGACGGAAGAGAACTGACCGGCGGGCGTCTCGATAGGGCCGACAACATTTCCTTCCAAAAGCTCAAGTTCGCCCCAGCATAGTAACGCGCCATCGATCCTCACTGCGCAGGTATGGAAGTATCCGGCGCTGACGGAAGAGAACTCGCCTGCGGGCGGCTCGGCCAGGCCGATAACATTTCCGTCCCAATCGTCGTTTAAGCCCCAGCATAGTAACGTGCCATCGATCCTCACCCCGCACGTGTGCAATGGTCCGGCGCTGACGGAAGAGAACTGAACGGAGGACTTGGTGGCAGGTGGCGTGACTGTGGGCGTCGGCGTGAGTGTAGCCGTGGGCGTGGGTGTTGCCGTGGGTGTAGGTGTTGCCGTAGGCGTGGGTGTAGCCGTGGGCATGGGTGTAGCCGTGGGCGTGGGTGTAGGCGTCGGTGCCAGCCTTGAAGGTGTCTCCTGCGCAACCGTATCAACTCCGCCGTTGCTCGATTCTCGTTCGCAGCCGATGCTCAGACAGATGACGGCGGCCATTGCAGTTACAGCGAGGTTCCTAACTCTTTTCATAGAACACCTATCAATCGGCACGCTCAGCTGGGTTCAGGGAGAGGTGCAACCCCTTCACGCGTCCGCTGGTCAGCTTAAACCTGTGCTGTTCATGCACTTGCCAACAGACGAATCATCTTCATCCTCTTAGGTCACTAGACCCTCCATACCCGTCGTCTTATATACGTGCGAACTCAGCCAAACGGTTCTCTCCATTCCCTTAGACGATGCTCAGGGTGAGCGGTGTGAAATAGTCCAAGGTGTTTAATCCAAGACGTAGCAACTTTGCGAGCAGGGGCTTTGGATTCTTCACTTCGCTCAGAATGACCCCCCCCCGGATTGCTTCGCTGCGCTCGCAGTGACGAGGGGCGACCCTTGGTTCCGAGTACAGGGGCGGTTCGCGAACCGCCCCTACATCATTTCCTGAGCGGAGCCGCTACGGTCTAGTACCAGTCGCGGTAGAAGGTCTCGTAGGGGATGGCCGGTGGCTTGGCCACGTGGGGGATCGGAAGCTGCACCATGCCGGCTTCCCGCGATGGCAGGTATACGGTGGAGGTGCCCTGTACGAAGACCTGGTCCTCCTGGTTGCGGCCATCGTACTTGATGCCGACGGCGTAGTAGGTGCGCTCGCCGTCCACGGCGCCCTCGCCGGGTTCACCCTTCTGCACCTCGGTGAACTTCTTGGTGACGGTGCCGTTGTAGAGGCCGATGTCGGAGTAGTAGAAGGGTCTGCGCAGCGCCATCTGGAGTCGTCGGATGAAGCCGTTGTCGCCCATCCAGTTGCTCATCAGGGCCTGTGGTATCTGCGACCTCTGGCCGCCCCAGTCGAAGGGGAGAGCCTGGCCGCGATAGGCGGCCATGAGAGGGTCGCCGTGCTCGTCGGCGGCGCTCCAGGGCCATCGGGAGATGGGGTGGGTGTAGGCAAATCCGCCGAATCCCTCATGCCTGATGTGGCGGCGCATATTGTGACCGCCTTCGAAGTTATATCCGAACATGGGAGGGCCGTTGCGGATGTAGAACGTGGAAGTCCAGTCCTGGTCAGTCCAGGGCGGGATGATGAAGGTGGGCAGTTGATCGCCCTCGTTGACGTCCTCCCAGTAGAGGACATCCTTGCCCCTGGGCTTGGCCTTCTCCATTAGGTCCAGTATCTCCTCCACCTGCTCGGCGTTGAGCTTGGGTACGTTGCGCTCGTACATCATGCGCTCGCCCAATCGCTCCACTGACATGGCGCGACCGGTGCCCATCTCCTCACGGGGAACCATGATGAGGGTGCCGTAGCACTTGCCGAGTAGGTCGCCGCGCATGTCCCAGTAGTTGACGTCGGTGATGAAGAAGAAGAGGTTGCCGTGGGCTCCCGGCTTCTCGATGATCTCCTTGCCCACGGAGGAGGTCTTGAATCCGGTACCGACACGGACGGCGTCGAAGAACTCCCAAGCGGTGCCGGAGTGGAAGTTGGCGATGGGCCAGCCGCCGACGCGTCGAGCGCCGTGCCACATGGCGTTCCTGGCCATGATGAGAGCGGTACCCGGTGCGGTGAGGCATCCGTAGGGCCCGTTCTTGGCGTATTCGGGGTCGGTGTAGAGTGGATTGTCATCGCCGATGCTGGCGGCGTAGGCCTTGATCAAGGGCTCGGTAAGCACCCATGGGCTCTTGTAGGGAGGACCTGAGGCGTCGTAGGGCTGAGTGGTGCCCGGGTAGAGGTACATATCGAGCGGGTATCCCTCTCCGATGACCTCTTTTTCCAAGTCTTCGTGGGAAAGCCTCCTGAACTCGTCGACTAGACTTTCAAAGGTCTCGCTGGTTGTCATGGTTTGTTACCTCCTACGCTTGCGTGGATGATAAGCCCGACGTGTGTGGTAGTCAAGAACGGCTGGGCGGCGCCCAGGCCTCTCCCGGTCGCCTGGGGTGCCGGTACATGTGGCCTGACTGCACCTCCGGGAACTGTACCGCCTCCAATAGAGCGGACCCTTCCCTGTAAGCGGCGATAAGGGCGTCCTCCGCTTCATAGGCGAAGGGGTCACCGAGCTGCATTTCGTTCTCTCCACCGGGCTCCGGCCTGTTCTCCAGCAGCCACTCTACGGAGCGGGCGATGGCGTCGCTTACGGGGACGATGTCGCTGTATCCCAGCAGGCTCTTGATCTTGGTGATGTCGTAGTTGGCGACAGCCTCCACCGCGGGCGCTCCGCTGCCCCTGTACACTCTGCTTGCCAGCGCGGGCGGCATCTCCACTATCTCGCAGTCGCGGCCCATGTGCTTGATGATGAACTCGACGATCCGGCGCTGGGAGTACTGAGCGTCCTCCCTGACGTTGAAGATTTGCCCGGACGACTCCTCCGGCTTGTCGACGCCGAGCAGAAGCGCGTGGGCGGCGTTCTTGCCAAAGGCTCGACGGCGCGGCGCGGCGGAGTTGGGGACGATGATGCGCTTCCTGCCGTCCAGCAACCGCCGCACTATGCTCCATTCAGGGTTGGCGGGAGAGTTGGGCCCGTATACCTGGGGGTATCTGAAGATGGAGGCGCTGTAGAAGCCGTCCTGGTGAGCCTGCATCACCGTCTGCTCCGTAACCCACATCATGTAGTTGAGACGCGGCCCGTCGGGGTCATGGCTAAGCGGGCCGTCCTCCGGCACCATTGGCGGCGCGCCGAGAGGGCCCCATCGTTCGTCGTTGCTGCGGGCGTAGACACCGCCGCCGCCCACGGTGAGGAGTCGCTGGGTCTTGCCCTTGAGCACGTCGGCCACAATGCGGATTCTGCCGTAGGTGGCAACGGCAAGGTCGAAGGTGAGGCCCGCTAGGCCCTCTTCGAGTGTCTCCTTGAAGTGAGGGTCGGCGTGAATGTGATCAGTGTCCGCGTCGAATTCGGCCTCGTGCTGTCCTCCGTGCAGGACGGTGACATGGTAGCGGCGCTCCAGGAGGCCGTTGACTAGGTGAGGGCCGGATGGTCCGGTTCCTCCGATGACGAGGGCTTTCATGCGCGTCTCCCCGGTGGGTTTGGGTGGAGGGTATCACCGCTCAAATGGTTCGACAAGCTCACCATGAGCGGGCAGGCGGGTGGTTAGGTGATTGCAAGATCAGCGCAAACCAAGTCCGGTTAGGGCTGCTCCTCTTCCGGGAACAGCACCACCCGTATGTAACTGTCGTTGGTGAGGTAGCGCTGCGCCACTGCCTCGATATCTTCGAGGGTCAGAGCGTCCAGCAGATCATCAAAGCCGACTATCTCTGAGAACGACTCGCCCCGCTGCGCTGCAGCCCTGATCTGGTTGAGCCAGAACCCGTTGTTCCGCAGGTCCTCCTGCCGGGAGG
>DAOUKI010000170.1:0-8410 GCA_034421495.1 Dehalococcoidia bacterium
CTATGCAACCTTGTGCTCGGCGATGCTACGCGGTTGTTCAACAGCATCGGTCAGGAGGTAAGCGGCGATAAGCTGGATGCCAAGCACCTCTTTGAAGTCGCCGCTATGCTGGAAGAGGGTAAGCTGAGCACCAACATGGCCTCGGAGGTGCTCGACGCTTTATTCGAATCACCCGAAAAAGCGCCGGCGGACATCGTCAAGGAGAGAGGCCTGGAGCAAATCTCCGATTCTTCCGCCATACAGGCCGCGGCAGACCGGGCCATTGACGAGAACCCCAAGGCAGTCCAGGACTACATGAGCGGCAAGGAGACGGCGGTCAAGTTCCTGGTAGGGCAGGTGATGAAAGCAACCAGGGGCCAGGCAAACCCCGCGCTGGCCAACGAGGTCCTGCAGCAGAAGCTGGAGAGTTTGAAGGAGGGATAACGTTGAGGTGAGCTTGACACCTGAACCGTCCCTGTTAGAGTAGTCAGAGGGAAAAGACAATGCAGACTTATGTAAGTATAGCGGCAATAATCCTCTCCGTTGTCCTCATAGTAGTGATTCTGGCGCAGGTCAGGGGCAGCGGCACAGGTCTGTTCGGCGCGGCCGAGGGCACGTTCCGCACCCGCCGCGGCGTAGAGCAGACCCTGTTCCGTTTCACCATTGTGCTCGGAGTTCTCTTCGTCGTGCTGTCGCTCGTCGGCGTCTGGAGGCCCTGGGAACGGTTCTAGGGAGCCATGCCGGGCCCGGTAATCACCCTGCTCAGCGACTTTGGCCTCTCCGATTCTTACGTAGGGGCTATGAAAGGGGTGATATACAGCATCTGCCCCGGGGCCAGCATAGTAGACATTACCCATGAAGTGCCTCCGCAGGACTTGCTGCAAGGGGCATTCCTCTTGAGCGCAGCCTGGCGCTTCTTTCCCTCCGGCACCGTACACGTAGCCGTAGTCGACCCCGGCGTTGGAACCGAGCGCAAGCCTCTGCTGGTACGTGCTCGTGACCACTTCTTCTTAGCGCCTGACAACGGTCTCCTCAGCCTGGTTCTACCCGCCGAGGACGCGGAGATTGCTCCCTTCCAGCCCTACCAGGCGGCCATTTCGCCGGGAGTCGAAGCGTTTGCTTTGACTAATTCCGCGTACTGGCTGCACCCGGTGAGCAACACCTTCCATGGCCGCGACATCTTTGTCCCGGCGGCTGCCAACTTGCTGCTGGGCGCTGCACCCGGCGATATGGGAGAGCGCGTGGAGAAAATGGTCAGGCTGGCGGTGCCGAAGCCGCAGTGGCAAGACGGCTCCCTAAACGGCTACGTATTGCACCTGGACAGGTTTGGCAACATAGTGACCAACATCGTGATGCAGGATATTGCGGATATGTCTGGTGGAATTGAAATAGAGGTTGGGAACAGGAAGATAAGTCGCTTCTCGGCCACCTATGGTCAAACCAACGAGCTAACGGCCCTCATCGGCGGGCAGGGGTACCTGGAGGTGGCGCTGCCCAACGGGAACGCGGCGCTTGAATTGGGAGTCCGGGTTCAGGATAGGGTAGCGGTGCGAGGGCTCAGCCCTTCACCAGCCTGACAGCGTCACCGGGTTTCAGCGCGCCCGTTTCTACCACGGTAGCGGCTACGCCCCTTCGCCCCAGGAATGACTTGATGATCTCCCCGTGGTACACGTTGAGCGTGGCGCAGGGAGCGTTCTGGCCGGTAACCCGAACTACGGCGTTTGCTCCAAGCTCTAGAAGATCGCCGGCCTCTAGGTTGGACAGGTCGCCCAGGCCGCTGACCTGTATGTTCTCCCCAATGGAACCGGGGCCCAGCTCCACCTGTAGGTGGTCGTTTACCGCCTCCAGCGCCTCCTGGGCCACTATTGTAACGTGCCGCGTATTCGGCTCAGGATCACCGGTCTTCTTGTGCTTGTTGATTGGGCCGGAGTGGAAGTCGCCCTCCACGCCGTGGGTTCCAATCGCTATCTCAGGCTGCGGATACTTGGGCACGCCGCTTTCCGGCCTGAGGCAAACGGCTACTACTGTTCCCTGCTCCAACGTTTGATGCATTATGCTTACCCCCCGTTATCAAGAAAGGGTTCAGAGCCCCAGTTTACCAGGATTCATCAGGTTGTGAGGATCGAGGGCGCGCTTGATGCGCCTTACGGTGTCCAGCCTGTTTCCCCATTCCTCCTGCACAAGGTGGGAAAGCTTCAGCCCGACGCCGTGGCAATACTCCATGGAGCCGCCCATCTGTTGCGCCAAGCGGAGCACCTCGTCCACCGTTTCCACAAAACTGTCCTGCTGAGGGTCTCCCTCCACACGTGCCCCGGTCATTATGAATGAGAACAGCCCGGGGTCGGTCCAAACGGAGTACTCCCTAACCGCAACGTTGTTTCGGCTGCTGATGGATTCCACCCGTCGGCGGAACTCCAGAACGGAGGAAACGGGAAGGGCCAGGTGCAGATAGTCCCAGTGGCCCCTGTCGGCCCACCATCTTGACCACCGTTCCCTGGGTGATAGGTGTAGCACCTCTTGCTTGTAAGCCTCCCCGCTGTTGTGTCGTGATTTCCAGTACTCCAATGTCTCATCCGGCCCGATGTCACTGCCCCCGTGCTGCTTGCAGATACGCAGCGCACGCGTCTCCTGGGCATCGACCTCCTCTTTGTACCCTTCGAAGACCAGGTACAAAAGGACGCTGTCTTCCGGCTCTTCAGTGAGATCGGTTAGAGCGGGGCGCAGGCCGATGGAGAACATCTCCGCCACGGCGTGAAACCCATCGTCGAATGTACTGAACGAGACCGTGGCGAAGCGACGCTGCTCAGGCAGTGGGAAGACGCGCAGAGCCGCCGCCGTGATTATGCCCAGGGTCCCTTCCGACCCGATGAACAGTGCGTTCAGGTCCGGCCCGGACGCCGGTTTGACCACGGCCTTGGTGGTCATCACGCCGCCTGTGGGCAGTACGACTTCCAAAGCGGCCACCTGTGCCCCCATCGACCCGTAACGGGCGGCAAGATAACCGACGCCGTCGGTGGAGATGGCTCCTCCAACCGTGGCTATGGCCTTGCTGTAAGGGTCGTGTCCAAGCATGAGGCCGTGATCTGCGAGCACGGCATCCAGGTTCTCCAGGACCACACCGGATTCGGCCCAGGCTATCCTGTCCTCTTCCGAGACGCTGCGCACCTTGTTCATGCGCTGCATGTCTATGACGATGGCCCCTTCCGTAGGCACGGCTCCACCCATCACTCCGGTGCCGCCTCCGTAGGGGACTAAAGGCGTTTTATGACGGTTTGCTACCCGCACTATTTCCGCCACTTCGTCAGTGGATTGGGGGAAGACCACTGCCAGCGGCGCGCTCCATGCGGAAGCGTCGGTATGGTAAGCCCGCGAGGGGTTCAGAGCATCGGCGGAGTGGAAGTCCACGGTCTGTTGGTCGGTGAAGACCGACTCGCTGCCAAGAGAGCGCCGTAAACGGTTCACTGCATCGTGAGGCATGGTCTCATTCTATCAGTCAGGGGAAGATTGCGATGGGTGGATAGGCGTCACCCCCATCTCAATCTTCCCCCATCGAGAGGGGGAAGAGGTTTTTGGCTAGCGCATCCGCCATTGGGTGCCTTCCGGCGAGTCTTCCAGGGAAACTCCCAGATCGGCCAGTCTATCCCTTATGGAGTCGGCTAGGGCAAACTGTTTGGCCTCCCTCAGCTGGGTGCGTACCTCCACCAGCATGTCTATGAAGGGATGGGCCGCCACGTCGTCCTTGGCTTCGGGGGCAGCAAGCGTGAGACCAAGGAGTTCGCCAAGCCCGCGCAAGAGCTGTTGCGCTTCAACCACGCTCTTGCCTTCGTCGCGCCCCCGGTTGATCTCTCTGCATAGGTCAAATATGACCGCAATGGCCCTGGGGGTGTTGAGATCGTCGTCCATGGCCTCTTCAAAGCGCTGCTTGTAGGTGGATGCATCCAGCGGCTGTCCACTCTCGGAAGACGGTTGGAGAGCGGCGCGCAAACGCTCCGCGGCGCGCTCTTGCGCCAGGACGTTCTCGTCGCTGTAGGTGAGGGGGCTCCGGTAGTGGGAATTAAGGAAGAAGAGGCGCAGGGCATCCGTGGAAAAACTGTCCAGGGCTTCGCTCATGGTGATGAAGTTCCCCAGAGATTTGCTCATCTTGTCCTCACCCATCCTGACCATGCCGTTGTGCACCCAGAACCGCGCCAGTGGCTTGCCGTCGTTGTAGGACTCGGTTTGGGCTATCTCGTTTTCGTGGTGGGGAAAGACCAGGTCCCGGCCTCCGCCGTGTATGTCGATGGTCTCTCCAAGATAGGCCAGCGACATGGCGCTGCACTCTATGTGCCAGCCCGGTCTGCCATTGCCCCAAGGGCTCTGCCATGACGGCTCGCCGGGTTTCTCAGCTTTCCACAGTGCAAAGTCCATGGGGTCTTCCTTCAGCTCGCCGATTTCGATTCTGGCGCCGGCCCTCATGGTGTCCACGGTGCGATGGCTGAGTTTGCCGTACTCCTTGTTCATTCTGACCCGGTAGTAGACGTCGCCGTTTGACTCGTATGCCATGCCTTTCTCTATGAGGCCGCTGATCATCTCTTGGATTCCGGCTATCTCCCCCGTAGCCCTGGGGTAGACGTGTGCGCGCTGTACGTTGAGGGCGTCCATCTCTTCAAGGTAGGCCGCGATGTTGCGCTCCGCCAGATCCTGAACGGATATGCCCATCTCGGCGGCCCCCGCTATCATCTTGTCGTCGATGTCGGTGAAGTTCTCTACGTGCTTGACTTGGTGCCCCCTGTACTCCAGGTAGCGACGCAAGACATCGAAGATGACGGCTCTCATAGCATGCCCAACGTGGGTGGATGCGTACGGCGTGACGCCGCAGACGTACATCTTCACTGTCCCGTCAGAGGGCGTCAGCTCTCGTTTTTGCTCGCTAAGGGAATCGTACAGGTTCATGATTCCGGCTCAATGGAAGCCACGCTGTAGCAGGCAATGCCCTGACTGCTTCCGGTAAAGCCAAGGCCGTCCGTTGTAGTGGCTTTCACACTTACTCTCGCCGGCTCTACTCCCAAACAGGACGCAATTGATTGCCTCATAGGCTGGAAGTAAGGCGCCAGCTTCGGGCTTTGAGCCACGATTGTAGCATCCACGTTCAACACGCGCCAACCATCCTCTCTGAGAATGTCGTTTGCCTTGGACAGCATCTCCAGGCTGCTTATGCCTTCGTAGCGCGGGTCTTCGGACGGGAAGTATTTGCCGATGTCGCCCAGGGCTGCTGCGCCAAGCAGAGCGTCTATGATGGCATGAAGTAGTACGTCCCCGTCGCTGTGTCCGGCCAACCCTGTGCTGCTGGGAATGGAGACTCCCCCCAGAACAAGCGGGCGCTGGGGAACAAGGCGATGAGCGTCATAGCCTACGCCTATCCTCAAACTCCCACGTCCTGCCGTTGTTTCAAAAGGGCTTCGACTATTGCCGCGTCCTCCCTCGTGGTGACCTTTATGTTGGAATAGGAACCAAAGTAGAGATGTACGGGGCAACCGGCCTGCTCCATGAGCGCCGCTTCGTCGGTTACGGTGGCGGCGACTTGGTTGAACGCGTCGCGCAGTCTCCGTAGGGGGAATATCTGGGGCGTCTGAGCGGCCCATAGCTTGCTGCGGTCAAGGGTGGTCTCCACCTGTCCATCGCAGCCACGTACCTTGATGGTGTCCGTTACCGGCACAGCGGCCACGGCGGACCCCCATTGGATTGCCTCATCTATGCCTTGCTCTATGAGGTCCGGTCCAATGCAGGGACGTGCGCCGTCATGCACCACGGCCCATTCCTGGTCGTCCAGGCATTCCACACCGTTGCGCACTGAATCCTGGCGCCGTTCGCCTCCGGCTTGAATGCTGAGCACCTTGCGAAAGCCGTGCGCTTCAACAAGCGCCTTACCCAAGTCGATGGAGGAGGGACGGAGCACCAGCACAACACTTTCTATGGATGGAGCGGCCTCGAATGCAGCCAGGGAATAGGTGAGCAGAGGCAGACCTAGAATATCCATGAAGGTCTTGTCTACGCCGTCCATTCGCGTGCTTTGTCCGGCGGCTACAATCACGGCTCCCGCCCGGCGAAGCAAGGCGTTGCTGAGGTCAGATCTGTTTTCGTCCCCGGGCATGCCTAGCGAGCTCTGGGTTGGGCAAAGATGAGGCGGCCAGCCGCCGTCTGCAGCACTCGCGTCACGGAAACCTCCACTGTGCTGTCCAGGAAGACTCTACCGCCTTCCACCACTACCATTGTGCCGTCATCCAAGAAGCCGACCCCCTGTCCGGCCTCTTTGCCCTGCTGGATTACGTGTACGGCCATCTCCTCTCCCGGTAACACCACCGATTTAAGGGCATTGGCCAGCTCGTTGACGTTGAGAACGTTCACTCCCTGAATTTCGGCGACACGGTTCAGGTTGAAGTCGGTGGTTACAATGGGGGCGTTCAAGCTCTCTGCAAGCATGACCAGCTTTGCGTCAACCTCCAAGCCGTTCCAGTGATCGATGTCCAGCACCTCCACCGGCGTGGTGGACTCCTTGCGCAGCTTGTTGAGCATTTCCAAGCCGCGCCGTCCTCTGTTTCTACGCAGCGAGTCGCTGGAGTCGGCAATGTGCCGCAGTTCATCCAGAACAAACCGGGGTATCACCAGTGCCCCATTGATGAAGCCGCTCTCTGAGATATCCGCGATGCGTCCATCTATGATGGCGCTGGTGTCCAACACTATCTTGCCGTTGGAGGCTGCGGAGTGGGCCTGAGAGTTGTCGGCTTGAGGGAAGAGCTGTAGGAAATCACGCTCCCTGCTCACCGCAATGGCTGCGCCTGCCGTGGCGAACAACAGGTTGAGGACAATGGGCAGCCAAACGCCGGGCCAGCCGGGGATTCTTGCAAAAGGCAAGGAGATCAATATGGCAATAACCAGTCCGGCGACAAGCCCCAGCGACGCCGCAGCGAACCTTGCCGTGGAGATGTTGCGGGATGCGTTGACCGTGCTTTCTATGAATGCCTTGGATACGTACGGCGTGGCAATAGCGCCAACGACAACTCCAATCAGCGTGCCGACGAGACCGAGGGGAACATTGCTGGTAACGTCAACGGCATTGCTTATAGCAACGCCAAGCGGCCATCCCCCCAATCCCAATAGGATAGCTCCAATGAGGCGAGGGAATAGATTGGAAATAGTCAAATAATTCCTCCTCTACCACCCCTTCTCTCCCAGCGACAAGATTTGATGATTTCGCCGGGCAATAATAGGGGAAACATCTCCGGGAACCCTTCGTCAAATCCACTCGCAGGCATTCGGGACAAAATCAAATAATAACTATGCCAAAGTGTAGCAAAGCCACGTTTGCCCTGTCAAAAACGGGAGTTGTCAAGAAGCCTGGTCAGGGATTCCCAACAGGTCTATTCCCCAAGCGCAACCGTAAGCTATGACGATTGCTCGAATCGTCTTCCCCACTGCGGCGGCGGCGAGGAACTGCCAGGCAGGCATCCGCAGCGCGCCCGCCGCCAGTCCCGCGAAGTCGAAGACGGGGTTCGGTATCACTCCCAGCAGGACTATTGCCACCCAGCCTCGCCTTGCCACCCAGCTATTGATCCGTTGATAGTGCCGCCCTTTTTGAAAGAAGCCCTGTCCCCCAAAACCGGCAATGTAGCCCGTCATTTCTCCCAACGCCTGCCCGGTTCCGCCAAGTATTCCCACCAGAAGCGGATTGAGGATGGTCCCCCCCGTGCAGACCACTGCAAAGGCCGGTACCGGAACAATCAATGTAGCGTTTCCGAAGAGAGAGATGAGAAATACGGCGGGATACCCCAGAGACTCGACGCCTGGTATGCGGTCGCTGAGGAAGAACGCCGCTATGATTATGGCGACGCTGAGCGCCAGCATCATGACGCTCATCCAGGGCCCCGCGACAGAGGACAATCGCATCCATACCGGGGGTGTTTTTCCCGTTTCAGGAGTCACGTAGGGCGGACTCCCTTTCGGTGGTGTAGACGCGGTCTAGAAAAGCCAGAACGGCCTGATTGAAGCCCTCCGATTGCTCCATTTGCGGCCAGTGGCCGCAATCTTGGAATATACGCACCTCTATGGAGGGATATCGCTCAGCAGCATGCTGCGCCTGTTTCACCGGGACTATCTTGTCTTGTTTGCCCCACACCAGGAGGGTGGGCACCGGTAGGTTCAGGAGGTCATGGTGAGCGATACCCAACGACTTCCGCAGACCGCGGAAGGTGACGCTGCGGCGGATCACTGAAAGCTCGGTACGGAGCGCTTCGGGGACGGAGCGGACTCGTATCAGTTCCCGGTGGACCTCCGGATGCAGAGCGCTCTTGTCATGGAAGATGCGCTGCACAAATCTTGTCTTGCTTTTGCCGTCCAGCTTGTGGAGAGGTTTTCCTATCAGGGGAAGGGATGCCAGGCGGATGGGCAATCCCAG
>DAOUKI010000171.1:0-2999 GCA_034421495.1 Dehalococcoidia bacterium
ACGTCCTCGAACAGCTCCCTCGACACCAGGGCGGGCCAGGCGTTCTCGACTATCACCGGGTCGGGGGCCTGTCCGTCCTTGCTGGTCTTTCCCCACACGGCGGTTCCCGTGTAGGCTTCGTTGGTCAGCACGTAGTGGAGTCCGCCCTTGTACCAGCGCCTGCCCCGGTTGGTGACGCCCCGGTCGTTCAGGGTCTTGCATATCTCCTTGAGGCCGTAGCCGCTCAGGGACTTCTCGAATATCTCCTTCACTACGGGAGCGGTCGTCGGGTCAACTTCCAGCGTGGGGCGCTCCTTCGCCCCGTCCAGCACCTTGACCTTCCTGTAGCCGAAGGGAGCGTTGGAGCCAAGGAAGAAGCCCCTGGACGCGGCTTCCCTCATGCCCCGGACGACCTCCTGGGCGAGATTTTCGCTGTAGTATTCATCGACGCTCTCGATGATTCCCTCAAGCAGCCTGCCGGTGGCGTTGTCCTCGGCCTGCTCTGTGATGGACACCACGCGGATGCCCTTGCGCCGCAGCTGGGACTTGAAAGCCACGGCGTGCTCGCGCTTCCTGGTGAAGCGGCTGAACTTCCAGACCAAGATGACCTCGAAGGGGGCCTTCGGCTTGCTGCCTTCCTCGATCATCTCTCTGAACTGGGGCCTGTCGGCGACGCGGCCGCTCTCGGCCTCGTCCACGTACTCGCGTGCTACGGAGTAGCCGTTGGCCTTCGCGTACTTCTTGAGCTCCTTCAACTGGGCGGACACGGACAAGTCCACGTCCTGCCGGTCGCTGGACACCCTGGCGTAGAGGGCCGCCGGTGTGAGCGGCTGTAGGTGCTTCTGCTTCATTCTGTCCTCCTTCATTCTCCCTGCGAATCTTCCTGTTCGGCATGTCGAGCGCGAAGCCTCTCGTACCGGATGGTCCGTAGCCACTCCCGCTCTTCCATGTAGTTGCGAAGGGCCTCTCGGATGAGCTCGCTCATGGTGCGCCCCTCGTCGCGCATCACGTCCTGCACCTGCTCGGCCATCTCAGGGGGCAGGGAGAAGGTGATGGTCTTGGTGTTCCTGTTTATGAGCCTGTTGGTCATAAGCTGTCTTACTCTTTATCATGTACCATCTAGTCGTCCGATGTCAAGATTGTCTTGACTCTGATGCAAAGGCTACCTGGCGGCTATTGGGTGATAAGAGAATAGCTGGCGTCAAAGGAAAGTGGGGGAGCCTCGTGCCGCTTCTTCAATAGGTCATGATGCTGATTCACGCCGGGCGGTAGGGAAAGTTCAGAGAGCAGGATAAGCTTCCCTGGCCAAGGTCTCTCACCTCTAGCTTGGCCGATCTTCGCCTTCCCTATCTACCACTAAGATCCTCGTCGCGTATGATTTCCTGAGATTAGGCCCGTCCCACTCCAAGGCCCAGAGGTCACTAAGGCGAACGACGTGCTCATCCGAGTCAACCACGCGCCCCCCGATTCCTTCAAGCTCATCTTGGTCCTTGCCCGTGAACCCGAAACTGAGGTCATCTCCAATGGCGCATTGGTGAGATTCGATGAATTCGACGCGGTAACTATTTCCGTCCCACCCAAAAGGGTACCCGTCAACATATCTAAGTTCGTATTCACGGGCGCAGACCAGGTAAGCCTCTCCAAGGTGCTTACCATTAACGAAGACGTGAGCTAATTGGGTCGACCTCTTTACCACGAATCTGATGGCGTGCTCCCTTGAGGACAGCACAACCTCTTGCCTTGTGCTGAAGGGTTTCGCGTCCCACAGGCCATCGCTCCGTTGGTGTATGCGTCCCAGCAACGTTCCGTTTCTGCTCTGAATGAACGCTCTAAACTCGTAGTCGTCCGAAAGTACGTATCCGTCGGCAAGGCTCTGGTCTAGTTCCTCTGGGTCCGGCTCCGTCCTCCTCCATAGGTCCAAATGGTACCGGAGGGCGATGTCGTTCTTGGACTCATCCTCCAACGCCCGGGCGGCCCTCTCCTGTGGAGAGCCCTTGCTGGTCTCACCACAATAGCTAGCACGAACAGCACTCCGAAGCCAGTCCAAGTGTTCGTGACCAAAGTGCGCTTCGGGTGGGCTTACTTCACCATTCTTGGGTAATGCAGCCGCGCCGAAAGCCCTTCTATATGAGCCTACGATGCGGCTCCAATGCATTTGTGGAGGAGGATTGTACGTGACGTCGGGATTGAGCGAGTGTTCGAAGTAAAGGGCAGAGTACATCAAGGTTCTAACGATCTCCAGATGCAGCCTGAGGTCTATCCGATTCCAAACGTTGCTACGCAACTCTTCTATATCAGGAGGTATCGATGGTTGGTTGTATCTGTACGCCTCGTAGTGTTCCTTCCGCCCTGTACTTCGGAAATATTTCTGTATGCTCTCAAATCGGCTGCTATCCCCCGGCCCACGCAGGAGACCGTAGCACTCCACCGCAGAATCGAAGGACCTACTTAGGTAAAATACCGCATCCCGCCCCTTGTCGGAGCCGTATCCGAGGAGGGCAAGCAACTTGCAGAGGTCGTGCTCCTTGATAACCCCGGGTTTACCGAAGGCTTCAATTAGGGCCTTGATACCAAGTTCTATACTGAGATGCAACGTCTCAGGCAATCCTGCTCCGGTCCCATGATGCAGCAGCCCGGGTTCCCCTGGATCTCGGCTCTCGGTATTCAATTCGCCTAAGGGCTCCGCCAAAACCAATTCCGTAAGGCGGACCCTCTCGTAGAGCCTCACCCCTAAAGACTGGAGCTTCTTTTGTGTCCTACTTGAAATCGTACTCATCGCATTCTGGCTCGGCCGGAGACATCCCAAGCTATCTAACGGCGTTCACTTCGAGTTGGACGCCCTCGTGCTGCTGAATGCGGCTGATGACCTCGAACAGATTGCGGGCGTGGGGATTGCCGTCCGGTCCAAACATGCGCATGAGACTCTTGGGCGGCTTGTTCGTCAACGAGCCTAGCTCCTCAAATCCGATGGTGGCATTGATGTAGTCACGCAGTACAATCTTGCCTGCCTCCACATCCCC
>DAOUKI010000172.1:0-2018 GCA_034421495.1 Dehalococcoidia bacterium
CGTGAACACGGACGCCCAGCACCTCATACAGATAGACGTGCCGGTGAAGATACGCGTCGGCGACAAGCTCACCCGCGGCCTAGGCGTGGGCGGCAACCCTGACATGGGGCGAGACTCCGCAGAGGAGAGCCGAGATGAGTTGTACGAAGCGGCACGAGGCTCTGACATGGTGTTCGTAGCCGGCGGCATGGGCGGAGGCACAGGTACGGGCGCCTGCCCCGTAGTGGCCGAGATAGCAAAGGAAAGCGGCGCCCTCACCATTGCGGTGGTGACCAAGCCGTTTAGTTTCGAAGGACACAAGCGCCGCAAGCAGGCAGAGGATGGCATAGCCCTGCTCCGCGACAGAGTGGACTCGTTGATTGTCATTCCCAACGACCGTCTCTTGGAGATGTGCGAAGAAGATGTCACTGCGGATCAAGCGTTCAAGCTGGCCGACGAAGTGCTGAGACAGGGTGTTCAGTCCATTGCGGAGCTGGTAACCGTATCAGGCACTATCAACCTGGACTTTGCCGATGTGAAGTCGGTAATGAGCGGGGCCGGCCCCGCCTGGATGGCCATAGGCACCGGCCGCGGGCAGAACCGCGCCACGGACGCAGCTCGTGACGCCATCAACAGCCCGTTGCTGGACGTATCCATTGAAGGCGCAAAGGGTGTGCTGCTCAACGTAGCCGGCGGCGCCGATCTTACCCTGCACGAAGTACACGAAGCGGCCGCGGTCATAGAACAGGTGGTAGACCCCAACGCCAACATCATCTTTGGCATGGTGCAGGACCTGAAACTGGACGACGAAGTTCGCGTCACCATCATTGCAACCGGCTTCCCCGGAGTGGAGACCTTTATCCCAGAGGATGATCTGCTACTCTCCCAGCTTTCTTTGTCCTCCGCAAATAATGAGGAAGAGGACCTGGACGTACCGCCATTCCTGCGCCGGCACCCCACCTTGCGAAGAAGGGGGCGGCAGGGATTCTAATCTTATAGGTAGATCTTCTCCGAGCGCCCGCTCATTATCATTTTTTTCTAGGGGATATCATCGGCGACTCGGAGACCGATCAAGGGTAGTCTCGGTTTCCCTCCCCCGAGACGGCCTCCAGATTCAAGCCCGGTAGGTGCGATGCCTACCGGGCTTCCTTTTTAGCTCCCGCAAAGCGCCACAACATATTGCCGCAATCTTTATTCAATCCACTTAATAAAGGACACAATCCCCTTGACACCGGTATGCAAACGGGTGTATATCTATTTGGGTTGAGCACTAGGGATTGTGGTTTGGTGTTAGTATTACCCCACAAGTTGTGTAATTAAGGTAGCTTTTAGAAATGCAGTGTCCTTATTGCGGCCATGACGATTCTCACGTCATAGACACCCGTGACGCCGGGGACGGTGTGCGCCGCCGCCGCGAATGTCTTCAGTGTGGTCTGCGTTACACCACTTACGAAAGGGTTCAGACCACGGCCCTGATGGTCCTCAAGCGCGATACTCGCAGAGAGGAGTACAACCACCAGAAGCTGCTCAACAGCATACGCGTTGCCTGCGCCAAGAGGCCGTTGCCCACTGGAGCCATCGAGAGAATCGTATCGGACGTAGAGGAGCAACTCCAAGGCTTGGGCCGCGCCGATGTCCCAAGCTCTGTCATAGGCGAAATGGTAATGGAACGCCTCAGAAAACTGGACCGGGTGGCCTATATCCGCTTCGCCAGTGTCTACCGCGACTTCGAGGACCTGGAGACGTTCCGGGACGAGGTGGACGCCATGCTATCGTCGCGTGAAGCAGGAGTGGCGCCGGAGAACCAGGGCACGCTGTTTCCTCTGGATGAGGGCAGGGGCAGGCCGCCGCGCCGGGGCAGGCCGCCCAAGCAGCAAAGTGCCGCCAGGCAGGCCGAAAAACTGACCCAATACTGACCCAATAATGAGAAAAATCAACATGGCCATGAGCAACAGCAAACCGTTAATCTACCAAGCAATTGGCTGTGCCGTCAGCGGCGCGGAAGAGAAGCGCCGCACCTGCTACTACAGCGGGTAGCA
>DAOUKI010000173.1:0-5292 GCA_034421495.1 Dehalococcoidia bacterium
CCGTCGGCGACCCGTTCAAGGACACCAGCGGCCCGTCCCTCAACATCCTGATAAAGCTCATGGCCATAGTGTCCCTCGTCTTTGGACCGCTCTTCATCTAGCCATCGGAAGCAACGGACACCCAGGAGCGACGCGGCGGGGAGTTTACCCTGAGCCCAGCCGAAGGGAAGGACATGAGCGGGTACCCCCCCCCCGTATCTTTCAATTGGACGCTGCCTAAAGTTGCAATCAGACGCAACCATACCTTGCAATTAGCCGCACTGTAAAGTTACAATGGGACGATGCAATCATCTCCCCTCTATTCCCGCTACGCCGAAGGACCTCTGGTCGAAGCGCTGTCCGACTCGCCGGCCGTGCTGTTGCACGGGCCGCGCCAGTGCGGCAAGACCACCCTTGCCCGGCTGGTCGGCGACTCCATGGGATACGGCTATATCAGCTTTGACGATGACGTCGCCCGTAATGCTGCCAACACCGACCCGACGGGTTTCGTAGCCGGACTGCCGGAGCATGCAATCCTCGACGAAGTGCAACGAGTTCCCTCCCTCTTCACCGCTTTGAAACAGGAGATAGACCGTCGCCGCGCTCCCGGGCGCTTTCTGCTCACCGGTTCGTCCCAGGTACTCCTCATGCCGGCTCTTTCCGATTCTCTGGCCGGCCGTATGGAGATACTGCGGCTGCACCCTCTCTCCCAGGGCGAATTGTACGGTGGCATCCCCAACTTCCTAGACGACCTGTTTCGCGGGGAGTTCAAGACGTCCTCCTCCCAGCGTCTTGCCGATGAACTGGCAGAACGTATAGCCTGCGGCGGCTATCCAGAGGCGCTGGCCCGTCCCACCTCCCGGCGCCGGGCTAACTGGTACCGTAACTTCATCGACACGCAGCTCCAGCGGGACGTGCGGGACATGGCCAGGATCAGCACACTTGACGCATTGCCTAGGCTGCTAACTGCCGCAGCATTGCAGACCGCTCAACTCTATAACCTGTCGAAAATGGCATCCCTCTTCCAGTTGAGCCGGCCTACCATCGGCGACTACGTGACGCTGTTGGAACGGTTGTTTCTTGTAGACCGGCTGCCGCCATGGCACGCCAACCAGTTGAGGCGCTTGGTCAAGACGCCCAAGCTCCATATAGGGGATACCGGTCTTGGATGCGCCCTGATTGGAGCCGGTCCTCGTGACCTTACACAGAATCGCGAACTGCTCGGTCAATACTTGGAATCGTTCGTGTTCCAGGAACTAAGACGCCAGTCCATATGCCAGGAGACCCCCCTGGAGTTCTTCCACTACCGCGACAGGGACCAGGTAGAGGTCGATATCGTCATCGAGCGCGGAGCGAGAGAGGTAGCCTGCGTAGAAGTGAAGGCGGCGGCCACCGTAACCCAGTCTGACTTTCGCGGGTTGCGGAAGTTGAAGAAGGCTGCAGGCGACCGCTTCGTGGCCGGGGTGGTGGTATATGACGGCGAGGTTGGCGCAGGATTTGGAGACGGGATGTTCGCCGTACCTATAAGACGCCTATTGGAGGGACGTCCCGCTGATCTAGGGTCCTCGTAGCCAAAGGGAACCACATGAGCGGGTACCCCCGTATCTTTCAATTGGACGCTGCCTAAGGTTGCAATCAGACGGAACCTTACCTTGCAATTAGACGCACTGTAGATGCCTATTGGAGGGACGTCCCTCTGATCTAATGTCCTCGTAGCCGAAGGGAACCACAAGACCGCAAACGCCCCACGCACCGTCGTACCCGCGCAGGCGGAAACCCAGATCGAGGAAGCCGTTGCTGAGTACACACTGGTAGCGGGACGACTACAGACTGTCCAGCCTCTCCATGATATCCGGAGGTAGCCTTAACTCTACTGCTCGGGCGTTCTCCGCTATCTGTTCAGGTCTGCTGGAGCCCACGATTATTGAATTGACACCGGGTTTGTGCAATGTCCACGCCTGCGCAATCTGGGCCGGTGAATATCCCAGTTCCAAGGCTATGGAGCTGAGTTCACTCACCATGCGGAAGGTCTGGTCATTCCACCAGCGTGTTTTGTCTTCCGCCGCGTGGCGCGACGCTAAGTGACTATCTTTGGGCGGCCCCGAGTGACGATCGTAAGTTCCCGTTAGCAGCCCGCCCATAAGAAGCAGGTACGGCATGATCCCCACTTTCTGGTCCAGGCATAGAGGCGCCATTTCCCGTTCGATGTCTCTTTCCTTCAGGTTGTAAAGCAGTTGAATCGACACGAACCGTTCCAGGCCCAGGCTGTCGCTGACCCACAGGGCCTTGGTCAGTTGCCAGGCCGCGAAGTTGGAGCACCCTATATACCTGATCTTGCCCTGTCGCACCAGGTTATCCAGAGTGCGCAACGTCTCCTCGATCGGAGTATCGGGGTCCCACCAGTGCACCTGGTACAGGTCTATGTATTCGGTGCCCAAACGACGGAGGCTGCCCTCCACCGCTTCTATCAGGTGTTTGCGAGAAAGCCCTCCGTCGTTGACGCTCGGACCGGTAGTGGAGAATCCTTTGGTGGCAATGACAAGCTCATGCCGGTTGTGACGTTTGACCGCCTTTCCAACAACCTCCTCCGAGCGACCATCGTAGTACAGGTCAGCGGTATCGATAAAGTTGATACCGTTTTCAATTGCCGCATCCACCACGGAAATGGCGCGATCGTCGTCCACGTACTTCGCGCCGAACATGTTGGTGCCCAGACAGAGCCTCGATACCCAAACGCCCGCGCGACCAAGCCTAGCGTACTCCATAACACACGCCTCCGCATGCCACGAGAATTGCACAGTGAGGCTAACATACCAGGCTCAGAGCTTCCCAGCACACAGCGGCCTTTGAAATGATGACTCGCTCCACACACCGTCGTACCCGCGCAGGCTTGTCCTCGTGCCCCGACACGGGGACGGGCATCCAGAGGCGGCGGGGTAGCCGTCATTCTGAACGAAGTGAAGAATCCAAAGCCTCCCGACTGCAATACACCCACGCCATCCCCACCCCCAAACCTGTCCACGACGGAACCTTACTCTGCTATAGTAAGCTCCGGTTGAACGAAAGAGGTGTATCTATGGAAAGAGAATGTGTTGAAGAAAGAGTTTGCGCGGCGCTCTCAAAGTTGTTAGAGAAAGACCACTACCTACTGGAAAAAGATGTCAATGAGCGCTCGATAACACATCGTCTCGGCATCTATCTGCAAGAAATGTTTCCTGAATGGCACGTTGACTGTGAGTACAACCTTGATGGCGATGATCCAAAGCGCCTAGAAGGTTTTATTGATAAACTCTGGCGTGAGTACGAACGTTTCGACGTGGCGCTAACTGACCAAGAGTTACAGCAATACAAGGAAGATACAACTGTCTCCCCTGACATCATTGTGCACAAGCGGGGCACTGAGTGCAACTTGCTGGTTATCGAGGCCAAGAAAAACCATAGCGCCGAGAGGGACAAAATTAGAGATTGCGTTAAATTATCCGAATACGTGAATCAACTCGGTTATAAACACGCGCTGTTCCTCAAACTTGAAGTCGGTGATGATTACGAGTCTCTCACCGAGGTTGAATGTATCCAGGCCATTCAACATTGCCGGTGAGTCCAGCCAAGGGCGGCCTCTATTCGCCGACGGTACTCAGTGTCTATCTGTGGAGGCGTACATTAGAACAGCACGTAGAAGTTTAGAACTAGGGGGAAGTCTCTCTTTTGGCGACTAAAACGTTGGTGCTTTTGGCTCTGCTCTTGTTTCTTGTGGGTTGCGAGGCAGCGACCCCATCAGACGAAGAAAACTTGAGGGTGCCTCCAACGCCTAGTCCTACAATACCTACATTTAAAATACCTACATTTACAATGACCGCTACTCCCACACCGACTTCTACGCCTATCCCGCCACTGGGCAGTAGGCAGAACCCCGTGCCCATCGGAACTACGGTGGAGGTCAGAAACGAGGAGGTAACTGATCACTGGGAGATCACGGTTCTGAGCACAGTACCCAATGCAACCGCAATGGTCCTAGATGAGCACCGATTCAATGACCCGCCTGAAGAGGGGAACCAGTTCTACATGGTGAGGATCCGGGTTAAGTATCTGGGACCGGATTCCACTTATTTCGACTTTCGGAACCGTTTGCGTACTCTTGGAGTTGGCGCGGTGGCCTATAGTACATTTAACGCTCCGTGTACAGGATACACCAATGGAATTCCCGATCCGTTGCCCGACAATGAACTTTTTACCAACGGCACCATCGAGGGCAACGTGTGCTGGCAAATTGCCTCAACCGATGCTGACTCCCTTGTGATGTTCCTAGACCCGGAAGGCTGGTCCAATGAGAATCGCACCTGGTTCTCCCTGATAGCCAAGCCACAATCCTCTGCCACTCCGACGCCTACGACCACCGCAGGCCCTTCTGAAAGGGTCGTTCCTATAGCGACGCCTACTCTTTCTCCTACTCCTGCTCCGGTAGTCATATCCTCTCCCGCTGATCTCGTGGAGCATGTGAAGGGCGGCGTGGTGAAGGTGGAGGCGGGTTTCTTATCCGGTGGTTCAGGCTTCATATTCGACGTCGAGGAGACCACGGCTTTCGTGGCCACCAACTACCACGTCATTGAGAATGCCCTCGACTCTGTGGAAGTAACGGTCAATAATGCCCGCACCTATGATGCCCTAGTCCTTGGATGGGATGCCGATAAAGATGTGGCCGTGCTTGCGATATGCTGCTCCGAGAGCTTTGTCATCCTCCCTTGGGAGGAAGCATCTCCCGACGTCGGCGCCAATGTCGTCGCCGTGGGGTATCCTCGCGGCGGTTCAAGAACTCAGGTCACTGCAACCACTGGAGAGGTAACCTCTCATGACGTGCTGAGTAGACTCTATGACTTCATCCCACACACGGCGCCTCTGAACCCGGGCAACAGTGGCGGCCCCCTATTTTCAATGCCAGACGCCAAGGTTCTGGGGATCAACACGGCTGGGGGGACGAGCACCCTCACCTTCTACGCTGTGCCGTTCCAGGCGGTCAAGGAACAGATCGATGAGTGGCGCTCCCAACTGGTAGTGACCACGTGAGCAAGACACCGTGATCTCGTAAGCGTTTGCCCACCCGCCCGCTCATGGTGAGCTTGTCGAACCATTTGAGCGGGTAAAAACTGCCCACCCCCCCTACCCCGCGTACCGGCTCCTCCCCCAGAACCCGTCCGGCAGCTCCAGCAGGTCTCTCACCCCTGCCCTATCCAGCATCCTCTCCGATGCCCTTTGAGCCAGGTCCAGCGCCTCCCTCTCGTCCAAGTGCTTCACCACGCGACCCTCCATCAGCACCTT
>DAOUKI010000174.1:0-14079 GCA_034421495.1 Dehalococcoidia bacterium
CCCACGGTCACCTTCGCATCCTGGGAAAGGAGCAAGACATCCGACAACTCAATGGCGGCGCCCTCTTCCGCGGGCAGCTTCTCCACGTCTATCAGGTCGCCTGCGCTTACGCGGTACTGTTTACCGCCTGTTCTTACAACAGCATAGTCCATCATTTGCATCTCCCAAACTATTAGATTTTATTGATGAGGGAGAGGTGTGTCAATCGGCGGGCGTGTGCTCATTTCCTTCCCTTCGGCTATGCTCAGGATAAACTCTGGCTCAGGATGAGCGGAGTAGTGGCTATGGACATGGGCCACACCTCTACGTAGCATCACCCTCACGCGCCGGCGGCCACCTTCTCCTTGGCCGTGCTAAAGGTCAGGCCTTCCCGGTCTGTGTCCACCACCACGTGGTCGCCGGTCTTGCACTCGCCGGCCAGTATCTTCTTGGAAAGCGGGTTCTCCACGTGACGCTGTACGGCACGTCGCAGCGGCCTAGCTCCAAAGGTTGGATCGAACCCGGAGTCTCCCAGCCATTTACGGGCTTCGGGGGTCAGCTCGACGGTTACGCCGTGTTCGGCCAGCCTCTCCCCTACCTCGGCCATCATGAGGTCGACAATCTCTTCAATCTCCTCCTGTGTCAGGGGGTCGAACACCACTATCTCATCGATGCGGTTGAGGAACTCGGGTCTGAACGCTTTCTTCAGAGCATCGTCCACAGAGGCCCGCAGTCGCTCTCTCTCCGATTCGATATTCTGGTTGCGCCTGAAGCCCATAGCGGCCCGGTTCAAATCGGCGGTGCCCAGGTTGCTGGTCATGATGATCACGGTGTTGCGGAAGTCCACGGTGCGGCCGTGACTGTCGGTGAGCCGCCCGTCCTCCAGTATCTGGAGAAGGACGTTGAACACGTCGGGGTGCGCCTTCTCGATCTCGTCGAACAGAACGACTCTATAGGGTCGCCTGCGTACCGCCTCGGTTAGCTGTCCGCCCTCTTCGTATCCCACGTACCCGGGCGGCGCGCCAATGAGCCGCGATACGGCGTGCTTTTCCATGTACTCAGACATATCTATGCGCACCATGTTCTGCTCATCGTCAAACAGGAAGTGGGCCAGCGAGCGTCCCAGCTCCGTCTTGCCCACTCCGGTGGGGCCAAGGAAGATGAAGCTTCCCACCGGCCGCTGAGGGTCGCTCATTCCGGCCCGGGCGCGCCTGATTGCGTCCGAGACCACCTCTATGGCGTGGTCCTGTCCGACTATCCTCTGGTGCAAACGTTCCTCCATGTGCAGCAGACGCTCCACTTCTCCTTCCAGGAGCTGGTACACCGGTATGCCCGTCCACTTGGCGATTAGATCGGCGATGATCTCGGCGTCGACCGCGCTGGCCACGGGGTGCTCGCTGAGGAAGTCGTCCCGCCCTTTGTCGTATTCCTCCTGAAGTTTGAGCCTTTCCGACTTGAAGTTGGCGGCCTGCTCGTAGTCGGAGCGCTGGGAAGCGGCCGCTTCCTCTTCCGCCAGCTGTTTGATGCGGCGTTCCGTGTCCTGAAGCTCCTTGGGCAGTGCGTGCGCGTCCAACCTAAGCTTGCTGGCCGCTTTATCTATGAGGTCTACGGCTTTGTCGGGAAGATTCCTTTCCGGGAGGTAGCGGCTGCTCAGCTTGACCGCGGCTTGCAGGGCGGAGTCCTCTATCCTTATCTTGTGGTGCGCCTCGTAGCGGGGCCGCACCGCCTTTAGCATCTCCATGGCAATCTCTTCCGACGGTTCCTCCAGCCAGATGGGTTGGAACCGCCGCTCCAACGCCGAGTCCCTCTCTATGTAGCGACGGTACTCATCGGGAGTGGTAGCGCCGATGGTCTGGAGCTCGCCCCTGGCCAAAGCGGGTTTCATCAGGTTGGAAGCGTCTATAGCGCCCTCGGCGGCGCCAGCGCCCACGACGTTGTGTATCTCATCTATGAAGAGGATGACCTCACCCTGCGCGCCCTTCACCTCGTCTATGACGGCCTTCAGCCGTTCTTCGAACTCACCGCGGAACTTGGAACCGGCGATGAGAGCGCCCATGTCGAGGGCAATTACGCGTCTGCCACGGAGGACCTCGTGCACGTCTTCAGAGGCGATGCGCTGCGCCAACCCCTCAGCGATGGCGGTCTTCCCCACGCCCGCTTCGCCTATGATGGCGGGGTTGTTCTTGGTGCGCCGGATCAGGGTCTGCATCAGCCTGCTGATCTCGTCGTTGCGCCCCACCACCGGGTCCAGCTTGCCCTGGCGAGCCAGCTCGGTAAGGTCTATACCGTACTTTCGCAAGGCGCGGTACTTGCTTTCAGCGCGCTGGTCGGTAACGCGGGCGCTGCCTCTGATGCCGCGCAGGGCTTGATACAGCTTCTCCTGGTCTATGGCGAATTCCTTGAATATCCTTGCCGAATCGCCGTCGGGGACCATAAGGCAGCCAATGAGCAGATGCTCAGCGCCAATGAACTCGTCCTTGAGCCGTTGAGACTCCTCTGCTGCGTTCTCAACGGCACGCACCGCCCTGGGAGTGGCGTAGACCTGGGTGGGAGTCCCTTCCATCTTGGGGCTCTGCTCCAAGGCCTGTTCTACCTTGAGCTTCATAGCATCTATGTCCACGCCAAGCTCTTCCAGCACCTCCACCGGTAGGCCGTGCTCCAAGCGGAGCAGGGCAATAAGGATGTGCTCGACATCCCACTGGGAATGCCGGTACTCCCTGACCGCCTCCTGGGAGTTGCCGAGGACTTCCTGGGCCTGTTCCGTGAGATTTTCCGGTCTTAAAACCATCTTCTGTTCCTTTGCTGTCCTGGGTTCGCCGGGTATTTGAGCCGGCGCCAAATCTTACGACTGTTCATTTCCGCTGCCTTCCGTCAGAGCAGGCGTGCGACTCCTGAGTTGCAGCCTGTTCAGCTCGGAGGCGAGGCGCTGCAGTTGGGCCTCCAGCTCTGAGATGCGCTCGGTAAGGCGCAGGGCCACCTCCGCTCCCGCCAGGTTCATTCCCATATCGTCCATCATTGTCTTGATGCGGCGCAGCCGTTCCAGGTCGCGCTCGGAGTAGTAGCGGCGGTTGCCCTGCGAACGAGACGGTACGACCAAGCCGGCGCGTTCATAGTAGCGGAGGGTCTGCTGGTGAACGCCCAGCATGCGCGCCGCCACGCTGATTACGTATATGGGTTCGTCGTGAGCATTCATGTGCATTTCCTCATCTAGCGGCGCGCATCTCTTTGAGACTGTCAAAGAGGTCGCGTTCCTGCTCTGTGAGATTTGTGGGGAGCATGACTTTCAGCGTCGCAAAGAGGTCTCCCCGCTGCTCCGGTCGGCCCAGATGGGGCATGCCCTGCCCCTTGAGCCGGAACATCTGGCCGTTCTGGCTTTCCGGAGGTACGGTCAGCATGACCTTCCCCTTGATGGTTGGCACCTCCTGCTCGCTGCCAAGGACGGCGTCGACCAGTGGCAGAGAGAGGTCCAGATATAGGTCTGCGCCTTTGCGGCTAAACCTGCGGTGAGGAGCGACATTTGCCACCAGGTACAGCTCGGTATCCCCGGCAGTGACGTGCACCCTGGAACCGGTATCGACGCCGGGCGGGACCTCGATTTCGAGGCGCTTGCCCCGGGACCCGGGGAGTTGGACCGTCCTGGTTGCTCCGCTGTAGGCCTCCTCCAGGGAGACGTCCGCCGTCACCTCTACCGTGGAGCGCCGAGCGGTACGGGCGCCCCCTCTTCTGCCGAACATATCCCCGAAGATGGCCCCTAAGCCGCCTAAATCGGAGAAGTCAACGGTTGCGCCTGCAGAGTGGGCTTGGAATCCGCCGGGGGGAAACTGGTCGGCGTATTTCCAGTTCTGGCCGAACTGGTCGTACTTGCGGCGTTTCTCCGGGTCGGAGAGGACTTCATAAGCCTGATTGACCTCCTTGAACTTGGCCTCGGAGGCTTTGTCGCCGGGGTTCACGTCGGGATGGTATTTGCGGGCAAGCCTTCTAAAAGCCTGCTTGACATCTTTGTCGGAGGCGTCACGCTTGATACCCAGGGTTTGGTAATAGTTGTCGCTCATCTCCACATACCCAGGGATCATTATAGCCGTTTTGCGATTTTAGGTCAATGAGTATTAGCAACATTCTTGATAAAGACGTTGTCATGTAATAGCCCATCAGCTTCGGCTGATTTCGGGCTAGGAGCCGGACAGCCACTCGCGAAGCGCCCGGATGTGGTCGGGTGTCGTGCCGCAGCACCCTCCGATTATCCGCGCCCCCTGCTCTCTCCACCCCTTGGCGTATTCCAGGTACTGCTGTGGATCCATGGCATTCGCCCAAGGGATGGGGGCGCCGTGGCCTGGGAAATGGGCGTAGGCGCCGAAGGTTCCCGACCAGCTCTGCTTGACTATCTCCAGCCCGGGGCCAGTGCCGTCCACCTGCGTGTGCATTATAAATACCGATGCGATGTCCTTGTCCTTGATGGCGTCTATGGCGTCCTGAAGGGTCTCGCCTCCATGCCTGCCATCGATGCCCAGGTAAAGCTCGTCGCCATCTTGAACCAAAGAGAGCCCTACCCACACCGGGAGACCCAGCTCCGCGGCCGCTTCTATCACAGCCAGCGTGTCCGATATCCGAATCAACATCTCGCCCACCGCCACGTCCGGGCCGCCCTTGGCCAGTTCTCCCAGCTGCTCCCGGTAGGTCTCCAGAGCTTTCTCATAGGGCACGGGAACTTCCGCGTGTTCCTTGGGAGTCATGGTAGATACGGAGGCCGCAATGACCACAGAGTCCTCCGCGCCGGCGTTTCTCCTTGCCTGTACCGCCGCTTCGATTCCCAGCCTGTTGGCTTCGGCTACCTTATGCCCTAGGCCGCCCTCTTCCAGCAAGTCACGTCCTGTGGCGAAGGTGTTTGTGATGATAATCTCGGCGCCGGCTTCTATGTACTCCTGATGGATGTCCCTCACCAACTGGGGATGGGTGAGCATCGGACCGCCCGACCACGTGGCGGGGTGTGTCAGCCTCCGCTTCTCAAGCTCCGAGCCCATACCTCCGTCCATCAAGATCGTCTCTCCCGCTGCCAGACGAGCCTGCAATTTCTCAAAGTTGCTCATGTTTCTCTCCTGGTGAAATGCAAATTGCCGCTGGATTCTCGTGCTTGTCACGAGAATGACGGAAAGAAGGCGCGAGAGTGGTGGAAGATGGACGCCGGAGCTTACCCCTGCCCTTCTCCCTGCAAGTCCTCCTCTGGGTGGTGGCCGTTTTCCGAGATGGCCTCGTGGCCGTTGGTGGAAATGGCATCCATGTCCACAATCAGCTCGTCTCTGCCTGCGGCGGCGCGCGGCTTTGTATCACGCACGTGTCTTGCCTTGGGCTCCATGGAGGTGATGGAGACCACTATGTCGTTGCCCGGAAGGGAAACGATGCTGACGCCCTGGGTGCGGCGGCTGATCTCGCGCAGCTCGTTCAGGTTGGTGCGCGTTACCTGGCCCTTCTGGGAGATGATCATGATGTCCTCCCCCTCCTTGACCACGCGCGCCGTGGCCACGGGTCCGCTCTTGGAAGTGATGCGGAAGGTCTTCAATCCGTAGCCGCCCCTGGATTGCGGGCGGTAATGCTCCATTGGGGAGGGCTTGCCGTAGCCGCGCCGGCTGATGACAAGCAAGGCGCAATCCTCCTCGACAACGTCCATGGCAACGACTATATCGTCGTCCTTTAGCCTCATGCCGCGCACTCCGCCAGCGAGGCGGGAGCTTCGCCTGACCTGCGCAGCGGGGAAACGGACAGACATGCCCTGCCGGCTGACCATGATTACGTCGTCCGACTCCGAGGCGAGCCGCACCGATATCAACTGGTCGTCGGAATCCAGACGGACGGTCTTGAGTCCGTTGGAGCGGATGTTGGCCAGAGCGGCCAGGGACATGCGCTTCATCTGCCCCATACGGGTGGCAAAGAGGATGTCCTCCCCGCCATCGAAGGAGGAGACGTCGAGGATGGCCTGCACGGATTCGCCGGGTTGGATGTTCATTGCCTGTACCAAGGGAACGCCGCGCGAAACCCTGGAGGTGTCCATGTGCAGATCGTAGACCTTCTTTCTGTAGACGCGCCCGGTATTGGTGAAGAAGAGGAGGAAGTCGTGGGTGTCCGCCACCAGGTGGTCGTGGATTACGTCGTCCTCGCGGGTGGTCTGGCCGCGCACGCCCTTGCCGCCGCGGTGCTGCCTGCGATACGTATCGGCGGGAACGCACTTGATGTAGCCGCGCTGGCTCAGGGTAACGACGACCTCCTGGTGCGGGATGAGGTCTTCATTGGTGAAGTCGCCGGCTTCGGTCGCTGTGACCTCGGTGCGGCGCTCGTCGCCAAACTTCTCCTTGAGCTTCCTGGTCTCGTCGGCCACTATCACCAGCACCTTGGAAGGATCGGCGAGGAGGGCCTGGAGCTCCGCGATGCGCTTGGTGAGCTGCTTGAACTCGTCCTCTATGCGCTTGCGCTCAAGGGCCGCCAGACGGCGGAGCTGCATTTCAAGGATGGCCTGGGCCTGCTCTTCGTCAAGAGTGTATCTCTCCATGAGCGCCAGGCGCGCGGCCTCCACGTCCGCGGCGGCGCGGATTAGCTGGATGGCGTTGTCCAGATCGTCAATGGCTTTGAGGAGGCCTTCCAGGATGTGGACCCTGGCCTGGGCCTTGCGCATCTCGAACTCAGAACGGCGCCGGGTTATTTGTATGCGGTGGTCTATGAACTCCTGCAGGACGGTGTTGAGGGGCAGCGTCCTGGGCTGGCCGTCCACCAGCGCCAGCATGTTTATGTAGAAGGCCGACTGGAGAGCGGTGTGCTTGTAGAGGTTGTTCATCACTCGCTGGACCTGAGCGTCGCGGCGCAACTCGATGACGACGCGCATGCCGCGCCGGTCCGATTCGTCTCGCACTTCGCTGATGCCGTCTATCTTCCGCTCTTTGGCGAGCATGGCTATCTTCTGGACGAGGGTGGCCTTGTTGACCTGGTAGGGAATCTGGCTGACCACTAGCTGGTAGCGTCCGCCGCGGGCCATCTCCTCCGCTTCCATTCTGGCGCGGACAACAGCGCGTCCCTTTCCCGTCTCGTAGGCCTCCCTTATACCCTGCTGGCCTAGGATGATGGCGCCTGTTGGAAAGTCCGGGGCGGGCACAATCTCCATAAGCTCATCTATGGTGGCTTCAGGGTTGTCGATGAGATGGAGGATGGCGTCGCAGATCTCGGAGAGGTTGTGCGGGGGTATGCTGGTGGTCATGCCGACGGCGATACCGGAGGAGCCGTTGACGATGAGGTTGGGGAGCCTGGCAGGCAGCACCACGGGCTCGTTGAGGGAGCCATCAAAGTTGGGTGAGAAGTCAACGGTGTCCTGGTCTATGTCTACGAGCAGCTCCTGCGCGATGGGAGAGAGCCGCGCTTCCGTGTAGCGCATGGCGGCGGGCGGGTCGTCGTCGACGCTGCCGAAGTTGCCCTGCCCGTCGACAAGGGCGTAGCGCATGGAGAAGTCCTGCGCCATGCGCACCATGGCGTCGTAGACGGGGCTGTCGCCGTGAGGATGGTACTTACCCATGACCTCACCGACGAGCCGGGCGCTCTTCTTGTAGGCTGTGCCCGGGCGCATGGCGAGCTCATCCATGGAGTGTAGGATGCGCCGTTGCACGGGCTTGAGCCCGTCCCTCACGTCGGGAAGGGCGCGCGCCACTATGACGCTCATTGCGTAATCCAGGTAGGAGTTACGCATCTCATCTATGATGCGTACGGGTCTGACGGTTTCGCTAGTCATAAGGTGTCCTTAGCCGGAGGATAATGTTGTTGATAAATAGCTCTCAGGCTCAACAAATAGTGGTTCCAACCAAGCGATTCTACCATATGCGGTGGGTAAATTACAAGAAATTGCGTGCTTTGTTTACACGGGCTGGAACGCAACCTACCTCTACCGGATTGCCTCGGTTCCCTCGCAATGACGAACGGGGGAGCGCTACTTGATCAGCCTTCTCCGCATGCCGCGAATGCTGAGCGGGATGAAGACGACGGTGAAGGCGATGAGGATGGCCAGCGAGAGGAAGGTCTGCGCCCCTATCTCGCCGTAGGCCAGGGAGCGCATCAGCTCCGTGGCCGAGGTCAAGGGGAGAACCCAGGCCACCCTCTGTATAGCTTCCGGGAGTCCGTCCACGGGATAGAAAACGCCGCTGAAGAAGAACATGGGCACAACGTAGAGGGTGAAGAAGTTGGTGAGGCTGTTGATGGAGGGTGCCGCGGAGGCGGCAAGCATGGCCTGCGAACCAAACATGAGGCCGATGAGGATGGAGACGGGCAGAGCCAAGAGGGCGTACGGCGATTGGGTGAGGCCAAAAATGTACGACACCGTGAGCAAAACGGTAGCGTGCATCAGGGAGCGGGTAGCCGCCCAGAAGAGCTCTCCGCGGACCAGCTCGTCGACGCTTACCGGAGTGGCCAGGATGCCCTGGAACAAGCGCCGGGTCTCCATGCGCATGTAGGTGCCGAAGGTGCATTCGAAGGTGGCGCCGAACATGGCGTAGCTGGCAAGCAGTCCGGCGGCGACGAACTCGGTGTATGAGCGGCCTCCTATATCGCCGATGTAGGTGCCCATTCCCAGGCCAACCGCCGTGAGCACTAGCAGCGGTTCCGCCACCACGCCGCCAAACTCGGTTTTCCAAACACGCAAGAAGGCGTCCCTGTTGCGCTGCCATACCCTGTAGGAACGGGACAAGCTTCCCAGGACCCCTCCCCTATCCGCAGCTACATGCGCGACGGTTGTGGCGCTCATTCGTCCCTGAGATCCCTTCCCGTGAGTCGAAAGAAGACGTCCTCAAGGTTGGCGGGCCGGCGCTCTAACCATACGTTGTGATCTGAGGCCAACCACTCCAGCAATTGTCCGTCCACGCTGTAGACGTAGAAGCGGTCGCCGCCGTCCTGGAAGGGTATGTTCATATCAAGAAGCTGTTTGGTCACAGCATCGCGGGCTTGGGCGGTAAACCTGACCTCGGACACCTCACTTCCCACGTGCTGCGTGACCAGTTCAGTGGGGATGCCGTGGACCAGAATGCGGCCGTAGTCCATGATGACCAGCCGGTTGCACAGAATGGCGGCCTCCTCCATGTTGTGCGTGGTGAGCAGCATGGTTGTTCCCTGCGCTTTGAGCAGCCTCAGCTTTTGCCACACCAAGTGCTTGGCCTGGGGGTCGAGGCCGGTGGTCGGTTCGTCCAAAATGAGGATGGCGGGTGAATGGAGCAGAGCCCTGGCAATGAGCAGCCTGCGACGCATACCGCCAGAGAGCATGTCCACCTCGCTGTTTGCCTTGTCGGTAAGCTGGAAGAGATCTAGGAGCTCCCGTGAGCGGCTCTGAGCCAGAGGGGAAGGCATATCGTAGTAGCGGGCGTAGACACGGAGGTTCTGAATCACGGTCATATCGCCGTCCAGGGTGTCCTCCTGGGGCACCACGCCCACAATGCGCCTCACCATCCTGGAGCGCTTGACTACGTCAAGTCCACCCACCTCCAGGTGGCCGGACGTAACCGGCGAGATAGCGGTAATCATGCCTATGGTGCTGCTCTTGCCGGCGCCGTTGGGACCAAGAAATCCGAAGCACTCCTGACGGCCTACGGAAAAGGAGATGCTGTCCACGGCGGTGAAATCACCGAATCGCTTGGTGAGACCCTTGGCGTGGATAACGGAATTCATAGCCAAAATGGTAGCAAAGGCCAACCGCTAGGGGCAATCTTCAACTGAGAAGATGAGAGCTAGCTTCTAGCTCTCATCTTCTTCGGCATGGGCATAGGCCTGGCGCAGGAATGCAACCTTGGAATAGTGATTGGCGTCGTCTTCGTCATAATCCCATTCACCGGCGTTGCCCTGATCCAGGATCTCTTCATCCTCATCCGGCAGGTCCATATCGACCGCCGCCGGGCTGGGGGCCTGCTGTACGCGAGTCGGGAAGGAAGCAATGCCTATCTGGGTGGGATGCTGGTACACCTCGCGGATCATGACTGTCACTTCGCCTCCACTGAGACGGGTGACGGCCGCCTGGTACCGATTGCCGCCGTTGATAAGCCGGGTTATGCGGTTAGCCAGGCGTGGGGGTACGACTCCCAGGTAATCTCCGTTGCTGTCAAGCACGGCGAGCCTTCTCTCCATGATGTGCAGTGTTACGGCGTCTCCAGCGGACAGTTGCGCAAGGACGTGGGGGGCAGCGGGTCGCTCCAGGACCACACAGCCCGACTTTCCGCTTTCCTCCAGGAAATACTGGGGCGCAAACTGCCGGGCTTTCTTGGGCTGATTATCCGCGTGCTTGAGATGAGCAAGGCGAACTAGATTCTTCTCGGCAATGGAGTTACTGGGCGAAAGCTGGAGCGCCCTAGTAAACGCGGTCCTAGCTTCATCGTGCTTGCCCAACTCCACGTGGGCCTTGCCCAGCCGGTTGTACGCCTCTATGTCCTGGGGAAACACTTCAATAATTCCCTGGTTGACGGTTACCGCCTCCTCCCAGCGGCTCTCCATGGCCAGGGCAATTGCTTCCTTGGACTTCTCTCGCCTTAGAGTTGATTTGTACTCGGCCTGCTTGAATAGAGTCATGACTCCTTCTCCCTCTAGGGGACAAGGGATTTTAAGCTTAAAATGTTGCGCTGTGCAATACCCTGTTTAAGCAATATCCGTTTTTATGCCTAGTTCAAGCGTAAAACAGCCTGTTTTATGGCTCCTGTTGCAGGCAAGATCAGCCGTACTTGTCTTGTCTGCCTCTGCTAGTCCCGCCACACCATGAACAGGCTGGACACGGTTGCCGCAGATAGTAAGACAGCAAGGAAGAAGATGACCACCTGTAGCGCCCCATCCAAGGCGGAGAGGGCGAAGATGGCCATTCCCGAGGCGACGAGCATGCGTATCCACGTCTCTACATGCCTACCGACTGGCTTGCGGTCTCCTTCGTCGACGGTGAGGGGCTGACCCCCCAGCAGCCTACCCCTGATCCAGGGCGCACCGACGTAGGGCAGAAGGACGCGGTCGACGCCCCACCAGCCGGCGGTCTTCCAAGCAACGATGACGCCAATAGCGACGATACCGAGAATGGGGTTGGTGCTGGCGGTGCCTGCGAGCATGAAGTTCCAGTTCATGACTGCGCCGAAGAAGGCGGCTATGCCGGTGAATGCGCCCAAGATCAAGGCTATGCCAACCAGGAGTTCGCCGTAGGCTACGAGGATGCCGAACAGACTATGCAATTCGTTCCTGAGCAAGAAGTCCAAGAACTCGCGGTACCAGTCGTAGGCGATGGGCGGGCGGCCCTGCTCCGGCACGGCCACGGCCCGCTCCCAGTAGCCCTTGACGGCTAGACCACCGCCTGTCCACGCTTCCTGGGATATCTTGTTCCACCCGGCCTCAAACCACCTTACACCAAGCCACAGGCGGACCATAAGCCATAGCCAAGACCACTCGGTGTTGCTGAAGAGGGAGTTGACCCAGCGGGGGTTCTGAAGCAGGCGTCCCGTTGAACCGGCGTTGTTGGAATTCCCCGCTTGTCGCTTCATTTCGGACCTCCTCAGTGAGTTCTGGGCGATCTAAAATTCGACGCTGTCTGCAACAAGAATTATAGCAGCCGGGTGTTTGGAGTAACAGAGGACAGCCGAAGCAGCTACTCCTCTTCCAGGGTGCTGGTGTCGCCTTCAGGGAGACCCAGCTCACGGGCCTTGAGGAGACGCCGCATGATTTTGCCGCTGCGGGTCTTGGGCAGCGAGTCGACGAACTCTATCTCACGGGGAGCGACAGCGGCGGCCAGCTTGCCGCGCACAAAGCGAGTGATCTCCTGCCGGAGTTGGTCTGAAGCCTGGTAGCCCTGGTGGAGGGATACAAAGGCCTTGACCACCTCCATGGCGATGGGGTCAGGCTTGCCTATGACCCCGGCTTCGGCGACGGCGGGGTGCTCAATTAGCGCGCTTTCGACCTCGAACGGGCCGACAAGGTGTCCCGCGGTGTTGATTACGTCGTCGGCGCGGCCAACGAACCAGAAAAAGCCGTCCTTGTCCATGCGGGCGCGGTCGCCGGTGATGTACCAGCCCTTCTTGAATCGCGAGTTGTAGAGGGACTGGTTGCCCCAGTAGACGTGGAACATGGACGGCCAGCCGGTGCGGATAGCCAGGTGCCCTTCTTCGCCGGGGGCTACCTCGTTGTACTCCTCGTCCAGGATGCCGGCAGTGATGCCGGGAATGGGACGTCCCATGGAGCCGAGCCGCACCTCTTGAACAGCGTAGTTGGCGATGAGGATGGCCCCGGTCTCGGTCTGCCACCAGTTGTCGTGGATAGGCATGCCGAATACCTCGACGCCCCAAGAGACACCCTCCGGGTTGAGCGGCTCGCCAACGGAGGCGACGAAGCGAAGGGATGAGGTGTCGTACCGCTTGGGAATGTCGTTGCCTGCCCTCATCAGCATGCGGATGGCGGTGGGGGCCGTATACCAGACGGTGACCCCGTACTTCTGGATTACTTCGTACCATGCAGAGGCGCGGAATCCGCCTTCGTAGATGACCTGGGTCACTCCGTTGCTCCAAGGAGCGAACATGCCGTAGGAAGTGCCGGTGACCCATCCCGGATCGGCGGTACACCAGTAGATGTCGTCCGGGTGGAGGTCGAGCGCCCACTTGCCGGTGGCGTACTGCTGGAGGACGGCAATGTGGCGGTGGACTGCTCCCTTAGGCTTGCCGGTGGTGCCGGAGGTGTAATGCATCACCGAATAGTCGTACATGGAGGTGGGCTCTATGGCCGGTTCGTCAGAGGCCGCTTCCATGAGGTCGTCGTAGAGGAGGTCGCCATCCTCGATGGGCGTGGAGTCGCGGCCCAGCTTGTTCACAATGATTACGTGCTTTAGGTCTGGCAGGTCCGGAATGATGCCGGAGATGCGCTTGCGCAAATCCGGCGAGGTGATGAGGGCCACTGCGCCGGCGTCCTCGAGACGGTCCTTCACCGGGTCGGGGCCGAAGGCGGAGAAGAGGGGCCCGACGACGTTGCCAGCCTTGAGAATGCCGAAGAATGCGACGTAAAGCTCCGGGACGCGGTCCATGAAGATGAATACGCGGTCGCCTTTCTGGATGCCGAGGTCTCGAAGGGCATTGGCGAACTTATCGGTGAGACGTTTCATGTCGGCGAAGGTGTAGGTCTCTTCCTCTCCGTTCTTGCCAAGCCAGAGCATGGCAGGCTTGTCCGGGCTGGCGGCGGCGTGGCGGTCTATACACTCGTGGGCCTTGTTTAGAGCGCCGCCGGAGAGCCAATCCAGGTCGGATAAGAGGGACTCCCAGGTGAACGTGCTGCGCGCCTCATCGTAGTGTGAGAGGTTGGGCTTGACTTCCATGCCTTCGATTCCAGGCTTGGCGATGACCTCTGCGTCCATGCTGCGCCTCCTTGACGTTGGTAGAGTCGAGCGGTGGTTCCAACGCAAGTGTAGTGGACGTGGAATTGGGGCGTCAATCACAGATTGGGTTTGAGGAAGAGAGCCGCAGGGGATAAGATATAGGCAGTTGGTACAGGTCTTATTAAAAATGAATAGACATTCAGGAGCAGTCAATGGTTGACGTGAGTCGAAGTAAGGGACTGGAGCAGGCGGCCGGGCGCTGGAAGGAAGTGGAGCTGCGCTCTCTGCTGGCGAAGTCGGCGGTTGCCATTGGAGCAGGATCGCCCACGGACGCCGGGGTGGCCTGGACGCTAACCACAGAGGTGGAAACGCCGATAACGATGGCGGGTGGCATCCCCGACCCTGCTACGCTGCCGGCCAAGGCTCTGCAAGAAGCGCTGTCGAACGCCGTCCTGGAGACGCCCGAGGAGACGCTGCGCTACGGCGGCGTGCTGGGCTACGAAGGGCTGCGCGAGGCTCTGGCGGAGCGTTGGAGCCGCATCGACGGAGTGCCGCTGACGCTGGACAACTTCATTACTAGCAACGGCAGCGCGGGAGGCATAGCCAACGTGTGCGATGCTTTCCTGGAACAGGGCGACGTGGTGATGGTAGAAGCGCCCTCCGTCTCCGGATCCATACGGACGATACGGGGGCACATGGCGGATATAGTGCCGGTCCCCATAGACGACCAAGGCGTTCTGGTAGAAGAGGTGGCCCGCGCCATGGAG
>DAOUKI010000175.1:0-1989 GCA_034421495.1 Dehalococcoidia bacterium
ACGGCTTCCCGGAGAGACGGGCAGAGACAAGGCCATGCACCTGCTCCGGGAGACCGGCGTGGCAGGGGTAGCCGGAAGCGCCTTCTACCACGGCTCAGACGGAGACAACCTCATGCGCTTCTGCTACGCAAAAACGGATGAGGACTTGGAAGAAGCGTGCCGGAGAATTGAGGCGCTGGCTTCTTGACGGCCAAACATCACATAACCCAGGAGGGATCATGTCCACATACACAGGCCTTTTGAAGTTCAACGACGACCGCAGCGGAGAACAGCAGCTTGAAGCCGGTAGAGCGGCCCGGTCCATAGCGGAGGCGGTTGGCGGCGGAGGGCGCTTCCTTCACATCTACTGGACGGAGGGAGACGCCGACTTGCACCTCACCTATGAGGGGCGCACCGAGGAACAGGCAATGAGCGTGTTCAAAAAGCTGGAGGAACAGCAAAACGCCACCATCTGCGTGGTTAGAGCCCTGGCCGAAGGCGAAAAGGAACGGGCCATCCAGGGCGAAGCCGTTTGACAATGGGCGCAATAGAAGCAGGCGAGTACAAGCTAAATCATCCCGAAGCCGTCGAGACGCCGGCCATGCTGGTATTCCAGGACATGGTCGAATACAACATTGCGGAAGTAATTCGGTTGTGCGGCTCTGCTGAGAAGATAGTGCCGCACGTCAAGACGCACAAGTCCCCTCAGGTCCTCCGCATGCAGTTGGAAGCCGGCATGGTCGGCTTCAAGTGTGCCACCTTGAGCGAGGCGGAAATGGTGGCTGGCGCCGGTGGCAAGGAGATAATCATCGCCTTTCCCCTAACGCATCCCGCCAAGCTGGAGCGGCTGATGGCTTTGAAGCGAAACCACCCCACGGCGGATATCAGCGTCATAGCAGGCGACCCCAAGCACGTCGAAATCCTGTCCGATGCCGCCGTTCGCTGCAATCAAGACCTGTCGGTGTATATGGACGTCGAGGTCGGCAGCGAGCACGGCACGGGGATTCAGGCCGGAGAAGCAGCGGACCGGCTCTATCTTCAGATAGCCCGCTCTCCGGGTCTTACGCCCGCCGGCATACACGCCTACGACGGACACGCCGGAGATACCGCGGACCCCGGGCCGCGCCAGGCGGTGGTGCAAGGCAACCTTGAGAAGATATACGCCATCAAGAGCAACGCGGCACGTCAAGGCCTGGATGTCCCAGACGTCATAGCCGGAGGCTCTTGGTCGTTTCGCTTTTACGCGGAAGAGGAGGGCATCAGGGTATCGCCGGGCAACTGGATTTATTTCGACCTGGTCAACTCGGTAATGACCGACCTCAACTTCAAGAAAGCGAGCGCCATCCTGGGACAGGTCGTAGACGCCCAGAAGGACTGGGATACGGTCACCGTTGACATCGGCCAGAAGGGCGTAAGCCACGATCCTCCCATGTCTAACCGGTTCAAGATCATGGGCAAAGCGGAAGCGGAGCTTGTGGGCCAAACCGAGGAGCACGGTGTGGTCAAGCTGAACGGCGAAAAGCTGGAAGTTGGCGACTTCTTCCTCGCCTCGCCGGGCCACGCCTGTATGACCACGTTCAAGTACCCCTCATCCCTGGCCGTGAACGGCGCCGGAGACATTGTCGAGACCTACTACCACACCGCCCGCGACCGATGATCCAAACCCTCTTCCCCCTTGATGGGAGTGACCCATCGTCTGACCTCCACCCCTAGCCCTCCATCCGTCTTGCCCGCGCAGGCGGGCATCCAGGGGCGGCGGGGCGCAGCGCCTTTGTGAACCGAGCGAAGCAAACCGGTGGTGGCGTGGCTGTCTCCATGCCCCCTTCCTCCCCTGCCCGCTTGACCCATCCCCCATACCTGCATACCATGTCCTCGCATTCAGGAGGACCCAATGGAACAACGCATCGCAATCGTAGGCGCCGGGGCGGTGGGCAGCTACATCGGCGGACATCTAACCAGGGCGGGGTACAATCCCACCCTTATCGACATCTGGGGTGGGCACGTCGACCG
>DAOUKI010000176.1:0-5015 GCA_034421495.1 Dehalococcoidia bacterium
CCGATACGCCTGCTCGCCGCGTGCTCCCAAAAGCGACGATGGTGGCGTTCGATAGGTTGAGGAACCTGGCCCGTCGAAAATACTCCGCGTCTTTGGGATTGGAGCCCGGCCAGCCGCCTTCTATGTAAGCCACGCCAAGCTCGTCCAGCTTGCGCGTAATCTTGATCTTATCCGCCACGGAGAGGGAGATCCCCTCCATCTGTGCGCCGTCCCTTAGAGTCGTGTCGTAAAGCTCAACTTGGTTCATTATGTCCTGCTCACTGGCCTACATATAAAAACAGCCCGTCTCACAAGAGACGAGCCTTTCACCCGTGGTACCACTCTTCTTCCCCGTATCAAACGGGGCGCTCTGTTGAGGCGCAGTCACGCCCCTGTCCGTCATAACGGGCGACAACCCCGTCCCGGTCTACTTTCCTGCCCCTGTTTTGAAACAGGATTTCGGCGGGAGGCTCAGGAGGGATTTTCAGCCAGGCTCCTAGCGTCCGCTTCCACCATACCGGACTCGCTATGCCGGACAACTGGCCTACTCGTCTCCGTCTCAGCCGCTGCGTTGAGCGTAGCACAGCTAGAACTTATGGTCAAGGTTGGCGGTTCTCCGTTTTATGTAGCCTGAGAGCAGGAAGGCCACGAGCCCTGCGAGGACAAGAGCCGATAGTTTGGCCAGACCCAGCGGGATGCCGATGTGCAGCCACAGCATGAACGCCAGAATAACCAGTAAGGCCATACCTAGTAGGGATAGGAGCACTGCAGGCCAGTACCGGAGCAGTCGCCATGAGAACGCAATAGAGATGGTTCCAAACAGCGCCATGACTATGTAGGCAAGCAATATAAACACACCTGAAAGTTGAATTAAGCTCGCGGTGGGGGTGGAGCCTGGGAACGTGAGTAGTGCGTAGCTGGCTGCCAGCAAGGATATGATGACAATACCCAACACCAGATAGTAATCCTCTGACTGGCGTTGCGACAGGACGAGGGCGGCTCCGGTTATCGACAGAGCTAGCCCCAGCGTAAGGGCTAAGAAACTGCCATTGGTCAGCAGCAGACGCGTCTTGCCTAGCAAGGTGAAGTCCGTGGGGGTGTATAGCTCGACAGCGTACGGCGTCCACTGCCCGTCAGGTGTTCCCACCAGTACGCCCTGGAGGCCCATGGCAACGACCACGTTGCCGCTTCCCTCGTCGTAAACGATGCTCCAGGGGTGGGTCGTTATTTTACTGAACCCTGACTGCTTCTGCATCCACACGTTGCCCGTCTTCGACAGGTACCGGGTCGAGTAGACTACCTCAGCCCTCCCATCAACATCTGTCAGAGTGATATCTCTACCCTCAATGGTGTACATGCCCCTGGGCGTCTCAGCGGTATGGCTGCCCCATGTGACACTGCTCTGGTAGGCAAGTCCCTTAGCCCATGTCAGACCGCCGTCGGCGCTCCGATATGCAGAGGAATTGCTAGGATTGGGATAGTCATAACTTTCGCTGGCGTGAAGACGCCCGTCATCGGATACTCCTACGCCGGTGATGCCCAGCTCTACCGGTATCGGGCTCGTTGCTATGCTGGCAAGCACCGCCACCCCCGCCACCAGCAGGCCCCATCGCATTCGCAGGGCATGCGGACTTAGAGCGGGTCGTTGCCACACCCAGACCGCTATGCCCCATCCCAGAGGTATGACCATGGAGTCCGTAGCATCCAGCGGAGCCCCTGCGCTTCCACCGGACGCGATGGAGAGTGCACGGAGAATCCAGTAGTGGACCGGCTCGAAGGTGTTGAAAGCGGCGTAGAGCAGCGGCAGCCCAACGTAGGCGGTGATGAAGGCCGTACGCACTGCGATGCGGTTGCCGCGGGTACAGAGGGAGAGGAGGAATGCCAGTAGGGGAAGCGCAAAGATCACCCAGGCTAGGTCGCTGAGCTTGCCGGTAATCCATGCCTGCGGCCAGAGGGCCTTGAAAAGCACGTCGTTGAGCAGCAGGGTTGCCAGCGCGATTACGGTTGCAGGATGAGTGAGGGCGGAGACGCATCGCTGGTTGAAGCCGCCGTTAGTCCCCGGCGCCCACCACGGTTCACGGCTTATAGAATGGTTGCTCATAGCTGCGCTCCGGCGGCGTGGTTGCCCGTCTCTATGATAGTACGTATCTCTACCCTTATCGTATCTCTTTATACACAATCTGCTGTATCGAACCCAACTTCATCGTTCCCTTGGTACAAGGCGATGACCTAAGTTGTGGGTAAGCATATTGATGCCCATGTAAGAGCGGCACGGGATTGACTATCTGTCTTGCGGACAGGAGCCCAGGTAGATAACGGGGTCTCAACTTTCCTATGCCACGAAGTGCCGGCGTGTGGAATTACCTGGATAGAGCAAGGAACTCCTCCCGTAGACCCGGCGGCGTGTTTCTAAGAAAGGCCTGATATAGCTCCTCTTCGGTGACCGCCTTCGCATCACCGGTCTCCCCGAACAGGAGATAGAGTTCTCGCAAAGCTGCTGACATTGCCTCCTCGCCCAGGTGACGGAGTACACCGACGAAGGCGAGTTCTACCTTGCTCAAACCGTCAATGAACCAAGGTTGCTCATTCAGCCGGTCCCAAAAGTCATCCTCCTCGTCAATGGCTCGGTAGATTGCGCTGATACCGTCGTGTACCAAGCCTGCCACATCTCCGCTCTCACTAATCGCGTATTCACCCCAGAGTGACAACAGTTCAGGATGCCAGAGAGCGAGGTTTCCCAAAGTATTGAGTACACTAGATTCTGCCCTGCTGATGTCGTCAGCAAACCAGGAGGAACTCAGGATTCGCTTAGCCAGATCGAGATCCACAGATGAGACGCGGGTAACTCCTTTGAGCGCACTGTCTTCCCAAGGTTCAATGTCGTCTCTGAACCAGGGAAGGTTCACTATTGGCCCCGGGAGTTGGGGGTCGATGTGTGCGAGTTCGGACAGAGACCGAATGGCCTGACTTTCCCAAACTATTGGTTCATCAATAAACCAACCCAGGGACGCCACTATTCTCGCTGTGTCGAGATCGGCGCTTGCAAGATGCGCCATGCGGCGCAGGAAAAAGGATTCTTCAGGGACGACTCCGTCCTCTAGCCAGTGGAGGCTCGCAACCGCATCGCCAAGGTCGGCATCTAGGAACCACAGGGTCATAAGTCTCTGCCTCGCCTCACCGTGATAGAGGTCACGGGGATCCACTATCCAGGGAACGAACTGGGACAGGTGGTTGATAGCCGTGCGCCCTGAGTGTGGAGTAGCCGTAGGTATAATTCTAGGCGTAGGCGTGGCCGTAGGTATGAGTGTAGGTGTTAACGTGGGAGTTGGAATAGGTGTCAGTACTGGGAGAGTTGGGGTCACAGTCGTAGGTCGCGGTGTAGAGGTCGGAATAGACGCCTGGGTTGCAGGAGGTGAGGGTACGGTCGTAGTCTGCGGTGTGGGAGTGGGAGTAGGGGTCGCGGTAGGAGTGGGTGTCAAGGTTGGTGTAGGCGTCGACTGCATCTCGCATACGGTCGAAAATACGACCGCCAGTACCCCCACCAGCAGCAGAAACTGCGCCAGTATCCCCACCAGCCACAGAAACTCCAGTCGTCGAACGCTACGCCAGCGTCTCATATGACCCCTGATTGACAAGGCCGAAGAGGTTTATTCCTACAGATGTCTTTATCATCCGTATTCTCTACTCACTTCATAGCTCATTCTACACAACCTGTGTCTTTTGTCGTGAGAGAATAAGGCTAGTGATGCCCACTTGCCTGCCTGCCCGCTTGCACGCAATTTTGCTATAGTTTTAGAAGCCACACAACGGAGGGTCACAGCCTAATGAGAGTCCCAACACTAGCTGATATATTTCGGGCGCGGCAGGTGGTGTCGCGTTACCTGCCGCGTACCCCGTTGCACTACTATCCCAGGCTCAGCGAGATGCTGAGCGCCGAGGTCCACCTGAAGCATGAAAATCACCAGGCCCTGGGCGCGTTCAAGGCCAGGGGAGGCATCAATACGATGCACAACCTCGGTGATGAAGACCGGCAGCGAGGCGTGGTAACGGCGTCTACGGGGAACCACGCTCAGGCCATAGCCTATGCCGGGTCAGTGCTGGGGATCAAGGCCGTTGTTGTGATGCCGGAAGGAAGCAATCCCAGCAAGGTTGCGGCGGTGCAATCGCTGGGAGCCGACGTGGTCTTTTTCGGCAGCGTGTTCGATGAGTCCAAGACGCACGCCGAGAATTTGCAAAAAGAGTACGGCTACAGGTACATACATTCGGCGAATGAGCCGGACTTGATTGCAGGCGCGGGGACATATGCCCTGGAGATCATGGAAGACCTCCCCGGTGTGGAGTACATCTTCGTACCCCTGGGAGGCGGAAGCGGCGCATCCGGAACTTGCATTGCAGCCAAGTCGGTGAATCCCAACGTCAAGGTGATAGCCGTGCAGTCGGAGCAGGCGCAGGGGGCCTACCTCTCCTGGAAGAACCGCGAGATTACGCAGGCGGGGAACAACACTTTCGCGGAAGGTCTGGCCACGGGTTCAGGATACGAACTGACACAGCGAATCCTGTGGGACATGCTGGACGACTTTGTGCTGGTCAGCGACGAGGAGATCAAGGAGTCCATACTGCACCTGATCGAGCGCGCTCATACCCTGGCTGAAGGGGCGGGCGCGGCGGCGCTGGCCGGAGCCATAAAGGCCAAGCAAGAGATACGGAACAGGCGGGTTGTGCTGGTGGTGAGCGGCGGGAATCTGTCCCTGCCCCAGCTCAAGGAAGTATCCGGCATCATTTAGCTAGGCGTGTCGCAACAAGAGGATGAGGGCTATTCGTCATCGAACAGCCCTCATCGCGGAAGCCCCGGATTCGGCAGGCAAGCCCGCCGTGGCGCAAGTCCGGGGCATCTACCAACTTACGGCAACGACCCTCAGGAACCCTCTTCCATAACCAGCTTGATGGTGTAGATAAGCCCCCGGTACTCCCGTTCCGTGATTTGCTGCGCTTTCACCACCTCCGTCTGGACGGATGGAGGCGCATTCTGAAAAGCC
>DAOUKI010000177.1:0-12830 GCA_034421495.1 Dehalococcoidia bacterium
GAGAGCAGAAGCATGGGCCCGGCGTTGGCCAGCATCATCAATCCCAGCATTACGTACTGGTCGGTCAGTTCGTATACCAGCCAGGCGCGAGCCACCATCTGCATGTTCATGGCGGCCATCTGGCCCATCATTCCGCCCCAGTACCAGCGGTAAGCGGTTACCTGGAACGATTCGAATGTCCGTCCGCCCCACCGCTGCTTTTTGGGCGGGTCGGGTTCGTCCACGGGTTCAGATTTTGCCGTTCTACCTGGAATCAAGCTCATGGATAGGGCCGACCGGGTCGAGTAGATGTAGAATGCCAGTGCGAACATCCGATAGGCAACCGGTCAAGGTCATTCTAGTCCCAATCAGGAAGCATCACAACAAGGAGTCGTCACATGGAGTTGGCAGAGTACAGTTTGGAAGGCAAGAGCGCCCTTTTGGTAGGGGCGGGAAGGGGAATTGGCAAAGGAATAGCCCTGGTGCTGGCGGAGGCCGGAGTAGACGTGGCGGTGGCTTCTTTGACCGCAGACAGCTCCGGCAAGGTGGCGGAGCAGGTCAAAGCTATGGGCAGAAAAGCCCTGGCTCTCACAGGAGACGCCACCAAGCTGGCGGATATGAACAACGTAATCGGCCAGGCCATTGAAGGACTTGGCGGCATCGACATTCTGGTGAACTGCGTAGGCGACTCCATCCGCATGCCGGTGGCCGATCTGCCGGACGGCGCAAGCGGAATGAGCGAGGATGACTGGCGTCACATCCTGGACGTGAACCTGACATCCGCCTTCACATGCTGCAGCGCTGTGGGCCCGCACTTCATTGAGAAGCGCAGTGGAGTGGTCATCAACATCTCCAGCTTTGCCTCCTTCCGAGCCGCAGCGCTCCGTTCGGCTTATGATGCGGGGAAGGCGGGGCTTATGCGGTTCACGGAATCGCTTGCGCTGGAATGGGCGCCGCACGGTATACGGGTCAACTCCATTGCGCCGGGCATGTTCCCCGACCCCGAGCAACTGACAGCCGAAGAGTTCAAACGCAGAGATGAGGCGGGAGGTAGTCAAGTGCCTCTAGGCCGTGTGGGGCGGCTCCGTGAAGTTGGCTTGCTGGCCGTCTATCTAGCATCCGATGCGGCCTCTTACGTCACCGGGCAGACCTGGGCCATAGACGGAGGGCAGTCCATAGCCTGAACCTCCACTGGCCTAATGGGCTATCTGTCCAGGGACGTGCCTCTCAAGTCCAGCATGCCGAACGGGGTGAAGAGCAGGTCATTTACGTAGGGCTTGACCAGCATCTGGTTCCGGCCATGATATAGCGGGATGGCCGCGGCGTCTTCCACGAGCATGGCTTCAGCCTGGCGGTACAGATCCGTCCTCTGCAGGGGGTCCTGCTCTACCCTGGCCCGCTCCAGCAGAGAGTCGAGTTCAGCGTTGTTGTAGCCACCATAATTATTCTCAGTAGAGGAGTGGAACAGGACGTCCAGGAAGTTGTGCGGGTCGGGATAGTCCGCTATCCAGCCGTAGGTGAACATGTTTCCAGGAAGTTGATCCAGGACGTACAAGTAGATATCCGGATCCACGAGCTGAACGCCCACTTCCACTCCCAGGTTGTTTCGCCACATCTGAATAAGTTGCGAAACGATTGTGGACGGTCGTGTTATTCCAGAGGAGGAATAGACTATGTCGGGCAGAGATTCCACGCCTCCATAGGACGACTGCTCCAAGAGTCGTCTCGCCTCGTCCGGGTCGAACGGGATGGCGGCTATGTCCGGGTTGTAGTCGGGCAGGCCGGGCGGCAGGAACCCTTGCGCCAGCTCCACCGTTTCACCAAAGTCTTCCAATAAGGTCTCCCTGTCAACGCTCAGCAGGAAGGCCCTGCGCACCAGCGGATCATCGAATGGCGGTTCGCCAGAGTTCATGACGACGTAGTGGACGCCAAGCTCAGAAGTTTCAACCAACTCACCGGCCAGTGGATAATCGGGGCTCTTCACCTGCGGCAACTCATCCGCGAAGACACGGGCAACGTCTATTTCACCGGATTCGTACATCAGGCGCGGCACACCGCCAAACAGCCTGTACACCAGGTAAGGCGCCTGAGACGCCCCTCCATAGTATTCGTCATTGGCCTGCAGCACCATTATTCTGCGGGGCTCCCAGCTGAGCAGCTTGAAGGGCCCTGTGCCGTTGGGCTCCACCGACCGAGGTATGATGTTTCCCTGGCTGGCTTCTATCTGGTTTTGGTCCACCACAAACGTCGCGGGGTGGGATAGCTTGGAGAGAAAATATGACTTGGCGTCGTCAATTGTCACCCGGAGAGTGGTGTCGTCTATTACTTGAATGCCGCTGATCTCTTCGGCATCGCCGCTTGTGAACTCCTCTATGCCCACTACGTCATCCAGATAGATGCCCACCGTGGTGGAGGGGAAGTCCGGAGAGGCGGCCCGTTCCCAGGAGAACTTGAAGTCAGCGGCGGTGACCTGCCTTCCGTCATGGAACTTTGCTCCATCCTTCAGAGTGAAGGTGTAAACCGTGCCGTCTTCAGAGATAGACCATTCGCTGGCCAGTTCAGGAACTAGCACGAGGTCTTGGTTGAACGAGACCAAGCCGGAGAACACCTGCATGATGTACTGGATGGACTGGCTATCATTGGGAATGGCGGGGTCCAGCAACAGCGGGCCATCGTCAAAGTAGAGGGTGAGCGCTTCCCGGCGCGGGATGTCCAAGGGCCGCGGCTCGTTCAGTTGGAAGCTGGCTATGAGCGCTTTCAAGTCGTCCATGCTGGCTTCCAGATCGTCCTTGGGAGCCTCGGCTCGAATAAAGAAGTTCTGTGTGCCCCGCACGGTGGCGAAGAGGATGCCCTGCTCCTCTCCCTGGTCGCTGCGCCACTGGTAAGTGGTCTGAAAACCGGTAGAGCCGTCTTTGAGATTAACCACGGTGTCGTCCAAAGTACGGAACCCTGTGCGGCTGAACAGTTCGGGCAGCAAATTATCCACGGCGGCGTCCGGCGTGACTATGGCGGTGTCGTAGAACAGGCTCACCTGGACAACCGGGGAAGAGTCTTCGAACTCGCCCAAGAACACCATGGTAGGAGGATTTACCTGGGTCACCACGTTCCAATCCTCCGGATACCTGAGCTGGAATCCAAAGTTCCTGTCTATCAGGGTCTGGAAAGAGTCCGGGATGGTGATTTCGTCCACAGGCGTGGGTATAGCCGTGGGCGTTGCTCCCCGCGACGGCTGGGTCGTTGGTGTAGGTGTGGGGCCTGGCCTAGGAGTGGGACTCGGCCGGGGTGTTGGTGTTGCCGATGGTATAGGAGCAGGTGTAGGTGTGGGTATCGGCGACGCTTCAGGTGTCTGCGTGGGCGTTTCCGTGGGGGTGGGCTCCTCAGAAGTGCAGGCCAAGGCCATAAGCAGGAGCATCGCCGCAACAATAAGGTAAACTCTCAACCTATCCTCCGGGGGATTTCTTCATACAACGCAGCAGGGATTATAAGTGTCAGCAAATACTTCAATGACAAACAACGGCAAAATTCGTTATTCGTAATATGCCGCATCTTTATAGCTAAGGTTATGATACCATATGTGCTTGACCGTGTATTGATGGCTGAGAAGATGTACCCAACTATACGGAGCTGAAAAGGGGAGTACCGCTCTTGATCACTAGACTGAAGCTTGGCCTGGTTCTTATCTCAGTGTTAGCTTTGTTAGCTTTGATGCCTCTTACTTCCGGCGCCGATGAAGGCGTGATAGACCTGACCCAGATAAATCCCGATGAGTTGATGATGCCGTTACCCGGCATCCGCGACCGCCTTTCGGGGCGCAGTTGGCTGGTCACCACGGGACAAGACCCCGCGATGGGCATTGGATTGGACGGCGGTCTGTCTATACCGTCCACGTCGATTGGAGGGTCTCCACAACAGCAGGCCGGAGGAGGAGCGGCGCTGGTGCCGTTCCGAGACCCATCGGCGAAGTTCAGCCGCAACATACTGATTCCCCGCGACTACTCACAGTTCACCTTCCAAACCGAACCTAGCATAGCGGTCGACCCCAATGACCCTGACCACCTTCTGGTGGGCATGATCGATTACAACTTCCCCAACATGGTGACATACTCAAGCATAGACGGAGGGGCTACTTGGGAAGGGCCCAATAGGGCCAAGTATCCCAGGGAGAGCCTTGGTTCCGCCGGCGACCCCATTGTGGCCTTCGATCAGAATGGCACCGCCTACTTTGCTTCCATTTCGCTGGACGTGGAGGAGTTCACCATCGGCCCCCTGGTGGGCACGGCGATAGTCTCAGCCATCTCAGTGGCCCGTTCTGACGACGGCGGCTTCTCCTGGGTAGACCCCCTGGAAACATCCAGGGGTCGTTTCGCCTCTAGGTTGCTGCCCAGCACCGACGGCCGGATTCGCGGGGAGATAGAGATAGGATTCCTGGACAAGCCCTGGATGGCAATTGGACCAAGCCCGGACGACCCGTCCAAGGACAACATATACGTTGTCTACACCAACTTCATCCAGACCGCCAGCGTTCTCTGGATCGATGAGCTGCCCACGCTGGGCCCCGGCACCCTGGAAACGGTGATAGAGCTGGTTCGCTCAGAGGACGGAGGCGTGACCTGGACTGATCCCATTGAAGTTAGCCCCAGGGCCCTGTTCAACATACTGGTCAACCCTCCGGAAGCCACGGAGTCGGAGTCAATCAACGCTCCTCCAGGCCAGGAAGAGACCGGGCAGGCGGTGAGCAGCCGGCAGATTGTGCAAGGGCCGGACGTTGCCGTGGCTCCGGACGGCACGGTCTACGTTGCCTGGATGGACTCCACCAATGACGACTCGTTTGAAGGCCTTGGCGAAATACACGTCGCCAGGTCCGACAACGGCGGCAGGTCTTTCCAAACGCCCAGAAGGGCCAGCGGATACTTGGAACCAAAGTTTCGCTCCAGAGACCACGTTTTTCGCTCCTGGGCCTCCGCTTTCCCCAAGCTGGCCTTGGGAAGCAACGACGAGGTCTACGTGCTCTGGGTCGCGGTGCCCTCCGACAACCCGAACGACGACGGAGACGTGTTCTTTGTGAAGTCCACGGACCAAGGGAGAAACTGGAGCCGCCGCATCAGAGTCAACGACGACGAGACGAACGCCTTCCAGTTCTTCCCGGAGATGGCGATAGACCCGGAGGGCAACCTGCACGCTATGTGGGGCGATTTCAGAGACGACCCTCAAAACGTGAGCTATCACATCTACTACGCCACGTCAGAGGACGGAGGCGAGTCTTGGGGATTGAACAGCAGGGTCACCGACTTTCCTTCCAACCCCAACCAGGCGTTCCCCAGCGGGCAGTTCATTGGAGACTACTTTGCCATAGAGGCCACTGAAGACGACGTATACATGGTCTGGGCGGACAGCCGCCTGGGAGAGTTCGGCGGGCTGAACCAGAAGATAGGTTTCGCCAGGCAGGAGCTCATGCCGTCGCCGTCTATCTTCATCTCGCCGCCATCCGGACCCGGCGGAAAGGACGTGGTCATACAGGGGTTCAATTTCCAGCCGGACCGCAACGTGTTCATAGAGGTGGCGGGCGTGATTGTCTCCACCACGCGCACCAATGACGAAGGCCGGTTCACCTCGCAGATCTTCGTACCCATATCGGGAGAAGGGGCGCACACGGTACGCGCCATAGAGGAGTCGGGCAACTTGGCCTCGTCATCGTTCTTCATGGACTTCGGATTCGACAATATCCAAGAGGCAACCGAGGGAATAGAGGAGCTATCGCAGCTCCTGGAAGGCTTGGACAGCGGCGATGATGAGGGCAGCACCCTCAGCGAAGACATCCGGAACCTGTTTACCGCTGTTGAAGAGTTGAAAGCAATACAAGGCGACGTAGAGGACGAAGGCGGAGCGTCGCCGCTGCTGATAGGCCTGCTGTTCGCTGCCGGACTGATTCCAATAATCGGCGTAGGGGCGCTGCTCTTCATCATGCTGAGACGCTCCAGGCCTGCTCCTACTTCCACTTGACGGACGGAACATGCGCATAAATAACCGCTTGAAAATAGCTCTGGTTGTGATAGGGCTTCTCGTTGGCCTGGAACTGGCTCCGGGCGTCCTGGCTCAAAGCCCTGACGACTATCAGCCGCCGCATGATAGACCCGGCCCCGCCTCTGAACGCATCCAGTTCCAGTCGTTTCACGTTGACCTGGCAGGACAGTCCCTGCAAAACGGGGACATGGACTTCTACCTGTTCAGTCTTAAGACGGAGGCGGCTCGCCAGCTGCAAGACTCCACCGACATCACTATGTACCAGGCGCCGGCCACCTCCATATCCCTTATCTTGAATCCGGCCCCCGCCGCGGAAGGGGAGCTCAACCCGTTCTCGATCCGCGAGGTGCGCCAAGCCTTGCAATACGCCGTGGACAGGCGGTTCATTGCGGAGGAGATCTACAAGGGCCTGGCGGAGCCTATGCTGGCCCACGTGGGCCCCTTTGACTACGACTACTTGACGGTGTACGACGAGCTCAAAGAGCAGGACATCACCTACGATCCGGAATTCGCCCGCGACCTTGTGGAGCAAGCCATGACGGACGCCGGCGCCACGTTGCAAGGCGATAAGTGGCACTACAACGACAGGCCGGTGCAGGTCAAGTTCATCGTCCGTGTGGAGGACGAAAGGCGCGAGGTGGGAGACCTCATCCGCGCCGAGCTGGACAAGCTGGGCTTCACCGTTGTGCCCACGTACCTCAATTTTGCTCCGGCCATACTTTCCGTATACGGCACCGACCCGCAGGTGTTCCAGTGGCACCTCTACACGGAGGGTTGGGGCCGCGGCGCGGCGGAACGGTTCGACTACGGAACGGCGAACAGCATGACCGCTCCCTGGCTGGGCAATATGCCGGGCTGGCAGGAAGTGGGGTACTGGCAATACGAGAACGAGCGCCTGGACGAGCTGGGGCAGAATCTCTTCCAGGGAAACTTCCGCAGCGTGGAAGAGCGCAATGAGATATACAAGGAGATTACGGAGATCTCTCTCCAGGAATCGGTGCGCGTCTGGCTGGCTACCATAGTAAACAGCCTACCCACGGACAACAACCTGCAGGGGGTAACGCAAGATATATCGGCGGGGCCCAAGTCCATCTGGACCCTCCGTGAGGCTCACATACCCGGCGAGGACACGTTGACAGTGGGGAACCTCTGGGTGTGGACGGAGCGCACCACCTGGAATCCGGTGGGCGGCTTTGGCGACCTATACAGCGTGGACATCTGGAACAACATCCACGACCCGCCGCTGTGGCGCGACCCGTTCACCGGCGTGCCCATACCGTTCCGCGCCGAATACGAAGTGAGCACCGCCGGGCCGGAGGGCAAGTTGGACGTGCCCAGCGATGCAAAGCTATGGGATGCGGCGAATGACGAGTTCGTCGACGTAGGCAGCGGCATACAGGCCACGAGCAAGGTTATCTTCGACTACTCCAAGTTCTTCCAGTCCAAGTGGCATCACGGCCAGCCAATCACAATGGCCGACGTCGTCTACACCATATCCCAGGGCTTCGACCGCGCGCTGGACGAGGACAAGTCCAAGATAGAGTTCGCTCTTGCCGTGACAAGCAAGCCGTTCCTGGAAACGGTGCGCGGCATCAAGGTGCTGGACGAAAACAGGCTGGAAGTCTACGTGGACTACTGGCACTTTGTGGAAGACTACATAGCGGAGTACGCCAACATGTCGGGGCTGAGCATGCCCTGGGAGGTCATAGCCGCCTTGGACAAGCTGGTCTTCGAAGATAGAAGAGCAGCCTACAGCGATACCGCCGCCCAGCGCTTCAGCGTTCCCTGGATCAACCTGGTCATGCCCAATGACGTGCGTCTGCTGCGCCGCGCCCTCATAGACCTGCGCAGCGACAACAGTTATCCGCAGAGCGTTTTCCAAAGCAGCGGCGTCTCCGTGTCGGAAGAGGAAGCCGGCCAGCGATACCAGGCCACCTTAGATTGGATAGAGGAGCACGATTTGGCGATCATCAGCAACGGCCCGTTCCAGCTGGTGCGCTACGATCCGCCTTCCCAGTTCGCCGAACTGGTGGCGTTCCGCGACCCCAGCTATCCATTCAAGCCCGGCGACTGGTACAGAGGAGCCCCTCCCGCTATCCGGTTCAATACGATTGAAGCTGATGGCATAGGCATCGGCTCTGCCGCTACGATCGACGTGACCTTGGAAGGGCCGGGGCTCGTGGAGCTGCGATACCTGCTGCTGGACCCGGCCAGTGGTGAAGTGGTCACCCTGGGAGACGCCCAGCGCGCCAGTGGCAATCAGTACAGCTTGGAGATACCGGCTGACGTAACCGGCCAGCTGAGGGACGGCTTGTACCAGTTGTTCCTGGTTGCTTCCAGCGACCTGGTGTCGTCGCTGGCCGAACGCCGCGTTGACCTGGAGGCCTTCTCCGGCGAAGCGCCCACACAGGCTACCGTAGTCTCTACACCTACGGCGGCGGCTCCAACACCAACGCCTGCAGAGGGAGGCGGAGGGTTCTCCTGCTCAGGCCCGCCGCTGCAATCCGGGTAGTCTAGCGCTCATAGCGTCATGTTTTTAGGACTAACGCTGGCACTCAGGGCGCTCTCCCTATTCGGAGTGCTCATAGTGGTGCTGGTGATGCTGGTGGTCGCCCTGGGCGCCACCGGTTTCTCCGATCGCATTCTCAACGCCATAGTAAACGAGGAGATGCGCGGCATACGGGAAGGTCTGGCGCGCACCATACGAGACCCGGAGCAACTGGAACAGGTGCTCCGCACACAGCGTGAAGAGCGCGAGAAGTTCTACGCTCTGGACAGACCGTGGTACCAGCGTCTTCCAGATATGGTCAGACGTCTCATTCTCCTCGATTTGGGCGAGGCGCGCACTTTGCGCAGTTTCCAAGGCAGTCCCAAGGTGCTTACCATGGTGCTGGAACGCCTGCCGTATACCATGCTGCTCATCACCACGGCATCGGCGATTACGGCGGTGCTTGGCCTGGCTATTGGGGTCAAGCTGGCGACACGCATCGGCAGCAAGCTGGACAGAAGCGTATCTTACGCATCCGCCATTTCGTACGCCTTGCCCGCATGGTGGACAGGTATCCTGCTCATCCTGCTTCTGGCCTTCCAACTGCGTATCCTGCCGTCCGGCGGGCTTCACAGTACGCCGCCTCCGGAAGGAGGCATAACCCGCTTGCTGGACCTGCTGTACCACGCCATCCTGCCCGTGATAACCCTTGTGCTGGTGTCGCTGGGGGCATGGGCCTACACGGTGCGTACCATGGTGCTTAACACGGCGCAGGAGTTCTTTGTCACCGTGGCGCGAGCCAAGGGTCTGCCGGAAGGCAGGGTGATGCGTCGCTACATCCTTAGAGTAGCCGCGCCGCCCATCGTGACCAACCTGGTGCTTGGACTTGCCGCATCGCTGGGCGGAGCCATACTCACCGAGACCGTGTTCAACTGGCCGGGCATGGGACGGCTCTACTACGACGCCATCCTAGCGGCGGATGAGGCGGTGATCGTGGCGCTGACGTTTATGTTCACGCTGCTATACGTGCTGGCGCGTTTCGTACTGGAGGTCTTGTATCTGATCCTTGACCCACGCATCAGGTACACCTAGCTATGAAGGCAAAGGAAATAGTAAGCATACTGTTGAGCAGCGGCTCCGGCAGGGCAGGGGTGGTGTTCCTGACCACCATAGTGCTGGCGTCCCTGTTTGTAGTGGTGCGGTTCCCATTGGACTTCGGTTCACAGAGATGGAACAACCCGGCGGAATGGTCGGACAACCCCAGGGCGGTGCCGCCGGCCTGGACGAGCCTGTTCCAGGGCAGTGATGCTCTACCGCACGCCGTCTTCCAGGCTTCGCAGCCCGACGCGGACGGTGGCCTGAGACGCAGCTACTCGTTCGACTACCAGTACGACAGCAGCAAGCCTCCCACCTTCTCCGCATTTTCCGTATCGGACGTCCGGTTCAGCGACCGTCCGCCGGTGATTACACTCAACGTGACCCGCCCCGACGGCCGCCGTATAACGCTGCACCAGCAGGTGGTGCGAGGCCCCAGGCTCGGCGAGACGTCACCGTACCTTCGCTTCCAGGATACGCCCCTGCGGGTCTTCCTCAGCGGCGACGGCGATATCCTGGTGCGACTGACCTCGTTCCTGAGGGAGGAGTTCGCTCTGGACGTATCGCCCGGCGATTTGGAAGGAAAGGTGGAGCAGGTAGTCTTCGGCACGCCCGTGCCCGGAGAAACGCTTCGCTTCGAGCCTCTGTCCGGTTCGTACCAGTTCGACGCCCAGGCAGTCATGGGAGAAACGGGCGATTCCGTAGGCCAGGTCAAGCTGGTGCTGGGCGGCAACGTCTTCGGCGTGATGGGAACGGACTCCCTGGGACGAGACCTGGCGCTGGGGCTGCTCTTCGGGTTTCCGGTGGCCCTGATCATCGGTTTTGTCACCTCCGTATTCGCCACGGCTATAGGGTCGTTCCTCGGCATTCTGAGCGGGTTCATGGGAGGCAAGACGGACGTGGCGGTGCAAAGGTTCTCCGATATCTGGAGCAATGTGCCGCTGCTCCCCATACTGATCTTCCTCATATTCATCCTGGGCCAGAAGCTATGGCTGGTGGTATTGATCATGATACTGTTCGGCTGGCCCGGACTGACCATAGTGGTGCGCTCGATGGTGCTGCAGATACGCAGCGGGCAGCTTGTGGAGTCCACGCGGGCGCTGGGAGCGTCCAGGATGCGCATAATGCTGCGGCACATCCTGTTCCAGATAGCGCCGTTCGTCTTTGCCCAGATGATATTCTTCACGCCCGCCGCCATTCTGGCCGAGGCCGGACTGAGCTTCCTTGGCCTGGGCGACCCCTCCATACCGACGTGGGGGCAGATACTGGAGAACGGGTTCCGCACCGGCGCGGTATACGTCGGCTACTGGTGGTGGATACTGCCGCCGGGTCTGCTCATTGTGGCCACGGCGATGACCTTTGTGCTCATAACCCTGGGACTGGAGCCGGTGGTGAACCCGCGGCTGCAGACTGCGAGACAATCATGACCACGTCCGCGCCGCTGCTGCGCGTCAGCAATCTGAGTCTGCTGTACAGAACGCGGGAGGGAACTCTGACCGCGGTGGATGAGGTCTCGTTCACCGTCCAGGCGGGCGAGGCGGTGGGGTTGGTCGGCGAATCCGGTGCGGGAAAGAGCAGCCTTGCCCTGTCGCTGGTGCGAGTGCTGCCGGGGAACGCCCTGCTCAAGGACGGAACGGTGGAGCTGGAAGGAACGAACGTCTCCACGCTGAGAGAGGAGCTGTTCCGCAGGGAGATACGCTGGCAGAAGATGGCCATGGTGTTCCAGGGAGCGGTGGAGTCGCTGAACCCGGTGGTCAAGGTGGGCCAGCAGGTGATAGAGCCCGCGCTGGTGCACAACGGCGCGTCCAAGAAGGCGGCGGAGGCCGAGGCGCACCGTCTCTTCGACCTGGTGAACCTGCCCGCAGACGTCTTCGATAGGTACCCGCACGAGCTGAGCGGCGGCATGAAACAGCGCGTCTCCATTGCCATGTCGCTGATACTGAAGCCGAAGCTGCTCATACTCGACGAGCCGACGTCGGCGCTGGACGTTACGATACAGGCGCAGATCATGGACCAGCTAAAGGAGCTGAAAGAGGAGCTTGGGCTGGGCATTATCTTCATCACCCACGACCTGGCCCTGGCCAGCGACATCTGCGAGACCATAGGTGTGATGTACGCGGGCAGGATAGCGGAGATGGGCCCGGCGGAATCGATCCTTGAAAAGCCGAAGCACCCGTATACGCAGATGCTGCTGGCAAGCATGCCTCGCATCCACCAGGAAGACCGCCCCCGGTTCATCCCGGGCAGCCCCCCAGACATGCGGGAACCGCCGGTGGGGTGCCGCTTCAACCCCAGGTGTCCCTACACCTTTGAAAGGTGTACGACGGAAGAGCCGCACCTGATAGGGGCGGGCCCTTCCCACCAGGCCCGTTGCTGGCTGGTGGAGGACGGCGCATGAGCCTGCTGCAAGCCCACGATGTGTCGGTGGAGTTCCGCGCCAAGAAGGGGTTCCTTGGCTCGGTGCCGGTGAGAGCGCTGGACGGCGTTTCCATCAGCCTGGAAGAAGGGGAGTCGCTGGCCATTGTCGGCGAGTCGGGGAGCGGCAAGACCACGCTGGCGCGGGCCTGCCTGCGGCTGATCAAGCTGAGCGGCGGCACCGTCGTCTTCGACGGAGAGGACGTCTCCGGGAGAAGCGAGACGGATCTGAAGCCGTTCCGTCGGCGCGCCCAGGCCATCTTCCAAGACCCCTACTCCAGCCTGGACCCGTACATGACGGTGGGGCAGATTGTGGAGGAACCCCTGATTATTCACGGCACGGACGTCCGGTCCAGAAAGGGAGCGGTGCACGAGGCCCTGGAAGAGGTGAGATTGCGCCCTGGGCACGAGTTCGCCGACAAGTTTCCGCACATGCTGTCGGGAGGGCAGCGGCAGAGGGTGGCTATAGCCAGGGCCCTGGTGCTGGAACCGGAGCTCATAGTGGCCGACGAGCCGGTATCGATGGTGGACGCGTCGAGCCGGGCGGAGATCCTCTACCTGATGCGCGACCTCCAGGAGAAGCACGGCACAGCCTTCCTGTACATCACCCACGACATCGCAACGGCTTACCACTTCTCGGAGCGTATCGCCGTCATGTACCTGGGACGCGTCGTGGAGACGGGCCCCAGCAAATCGGTCATCTCCAACCCTCTCCACCCATACACGCAGGCGCTGGTGAAGGCGGTGCCTGAACCCGATCCATCCAACAGGTTCCGCCGACGGGCGTCGGTGAGCGGGGACCCGCCCACTCCGGCGAATCCGCCGCCGGGCT
>DAOUKI010000178.1:0-3706 GCA_034421495.1 Dehalococcoidia bacterium
GGGCGGCCTGTTCCGTTCGGACGACGGCGGAGCCACCTGGCAAATGGTGACGAACAAGCCGGAGCTATACAGACGACCCTGGTACTACACCCACGTATTCGCCGACACAGAGGACCCTGACACCTGCTACTGCCTGGACGTGCAGTTCTGGAAGTCCAATGACGGCGGCCGCAACTTCTTCGAGATGCGCCTGCCGCACGGCGACCACCATGACGTCTGGCTCGACCCGCGCAACAACCAGCGTTTGATCAGCGGCAGCGACGGAGGGGCATCGGTAAGCCTAGACGGCGGCGCTTCCTGGTCGACGCTGTACAACCAGCCCACCGCCAGCCTTTTCAAGATGGACGTGGACAACCAGTTCCCCTACAACCTGTACGCCACGCAGATGGACAACACTGCCATCAAAGTCCCCAGCCGCGGCGACGAAGGCGCGATTCCCTGGAAGGACTGCGACGTGGTCGGCAACTCCGAAAGCGGGTACATAGCGGTGAAGCCGAACAACCCCAACATCATCTTGTCCGGCGCCAACGGCTCCGCGCCGGGAGGCGGCGGCACGCAGCTCTGCTACCACATGGGCACCAGGCAGACGCGCATCGTACACGTCTGGCCCCACGACCAGTCGGGCTCGCCGGTGAAGGACATCATCAACCGCTTCTATTTCACCTATCCCACCGTCTACTCCCCCCACGACCCGGACCTGCTGTACTGCTGTAGCCAGTACGTCTACAAAAGTACGAATGATGGCGGAAGCTGGGAGCGCATCAGCCCCGACCTTTCGCGAAACGACCAGTCGAAGATGCAGGTCATATCCGGCGGCCTGAGCACCGATTCGGGCGGCACCGCCGACTACTCCGGCGTCATCTTCGCCTTTGCCGCATCGCCGCACGAGCCCGGCGTTCTCTGGGCAGGGTCGGACGACGGCCTGGTGCACGTAACCCGCGACGGTGGGGGCTCCTGGGAGAATGTTACTCCGCCGGACTTGCCAGAATGGACACTGGTCTACACCATCGAGCCGTCCCGGCACGACCCGGCCACCGCTTACGTGGCGGCTACTCGCTACAAGCTGCATGACCACGCGCCCTACGTGTTCAAGACCGGCGACTACGGCAAGACCTGGCGCAAGATAACCGACGGCATCCCCGACGACCACTTCACCCGCGTCGTGCGCGAAGACCCGGCCAAGCAGGGCCTGCTCTACCTGGGCACCGAGCTTGGCATGTTCGCGTCGTTCGACGACGGTGAAAACTGGCAACCGATTCAAGCCAATCTGCCGGTGGTCCCCATCCACGACATGGCGGTGAAGAACAACGACCTGATAGCCGCCACGCACGGCCGATCGTTCTGGATCCTGGACGACCTCACGCCCCTTCAACAGATCGCGGAGGGGGTTGCGGGCGGCGACGTCCACCTGTTCAAGCCCAGGGACACGCACCGCACCGCTCAGCCGCTGGGCTTCGGACGCGGCGGAGGCACCCCCGGCAAGGACTACCAGCGCATCAACGGCGAGACCGTAACCTTCTATGAGAAGCGCAATGAAGACGGCGAGGTGAAACGGGTCTACCTCAACGCGGGACAGAATCCCCCCGACGGCGTTCCCATCAACTACTACCTGAAGAATGCCCCGGAGGAAGGCGCTACCATAGCCATCTTGGACTCCAACGACAACGTCATAAACACCTTCAAGCGGAGTCCAAAGGCGGGCATGAACAAGCTGGTTTGGAACATGCGCTACCCACCTACCGCCGGACCCGACGCCCGCGGCAGGCCAGCCGGCATATCGCCGTTGGCGCCGCCGGGAACATACCAAGTCCGGTTGACAGTGGACGGCCAGACCTTCACGGAGTCGTTCGAACTGCTCAAAGACCCGCGTGTCTCCGCGACGGAAGAGGACCTGAAGGCGCAGTTTGACCTGCTGGTCCAGGTCCGTGACAAGCTGGTGGATAACAACACGGGGCTGCACCGCTTACGCAGTGTACGCGGTCAGATAGACGAATGGGTGGGTCGCGCCGGAGACGCGGGGTCCCAAGATGTTTTGTCCACTGCCGCCCAGACCATCAAGGACAAGCTATGGCCCATTGAAGACCAGCTTGCATCCGTCCACGAGCCACACGCCCAGACGGTGCCTCCCGTGCGTCTCGACGCCAAGTTGATGGCGTTGTCACAGGTGGTGGCCTCCGGCGATTTCGCGCCGACACAGGGACAGCTAGGCGTATACGATGAGCTTTCGGCACTGGTCGACCGTCATCTCGAAGAGCTTCAGAAGATCATCGACGAGGATGTTGCCGGCTTTGTGGAACAGCTCAACGAGCTGGGCGTGCCGTCAATTGCGCCTTAGTATGCAAATAGTAGGCAGCAGCGCGTGCGCTGCTACCTACTAAGAACTTCTCTCTTTACGCCAAGCCATGATTTGCTCGCGGTGCAGGCGGTAATGGCCGTACGTATCAATCCGCAAGCGACGTCTGATGCGGGTCTCCGTTGCCCAGTGCTCTTCGGCCATTTCGGCGACCACCGACATCAGCCGGTGATGCGTCTCCATAAGCCGGCTCTGCACATCGTCCAGCGAAAGGCCCGTCTTCTTTTTCGATTCCCCGGCGTTGAAACCGTCTATCCCGCCGTACTGCCTGTAGCGCGGCTGGGGTTGACCTCTCGCCATCAAGTCCATGGCCTTGATGGCCTCCTCTTCCCAAGTGGTGACGTGACCCAGCAAGTCCTTTACCGACCATCCACCATCAAAGACGGGCTTCTCCATATCCTTCTGAGAAAGCCCGTCCAGGGATTCGTGGAGCTCCCGCCATCCCTTTTCCAATCGCTGTAGGATCTGTCGTCTGTTCAAGGTGCGCTACTCTCCATGCATCACCTGACTGATGTCACCGTCTGTCAATAGACGTCATGAGCGGGGAGAAGCAAACGTAGCTGCCTCGCTCTCGAGGCCACTCCCCACTGACGGAGCATCTATGGAGGACGGAGGCTCTGGATGCTTCGTCGTTGCGCTCCTCAGCATGACAGAGGAGGCAACATTACACTACTGGCACTGCCCGGCCTGGATTCGAACCAGGGATTTCAGCTCCAAAGGCTGACGTGCTACCGCTACACTACCGGGCATCGCAATACAAGCCATATAATGCTAAGCGCACAGGCAGCTTTAGGCAAGCGCTCCTAAACATCCGCTTGCCATCTGCCGTATACTCTCCTCTAATATGAACACAAATCACCACGTCACCGTAATCGGCGGAGGCATCCTTGGACTGGCCACCGCACTGGAACTATCGACCAGATATCCCAACTACTCCATAACCGTACTGGAAAAAGAGCAACGAGTCGCCATGCACCAGACCGGGCACAACAGCGGCGTCATCCACTCCGGCCTCTACTACAGGCCGGGGTCGTACAAAGCGGAGCTTTGCGTGGCGGGGAGCCGCGCCCTGCGCGACTACTGCGAAAATCGCGGCATCTCCTACAACCTCATCGGCAAAGTTGTCGTCGCCACCCATGAAGAGGAGCTGCCACGTCTGCAAACCCTCTACGAACGGGGCACCGCCAACGGCGTCGAGGGTTTGGAGATGATAGGTCCCGAACGGCTCAAGGAGCTTGAACCGCACGCCTACGGCATCAAAGCCCTACATTCGCCCAAGACCGGCATTGTCGATTTCAAGGAAGTCGCCGCCGCCTACGCCGAGGACGCGCAGGGAAACGGCGTCGAAATTGT
>DAOUKI010000179.1:0-11498 GCA_034421495.1 Dehalococcoidia bacterium
ATGAAGTGGATCCCGCTGCCGTGTTCGTCAACGCAAGTACCCGCTTCACCGACGGCGCTGAGTTCGGTTTGGGCGCGGAGGTGGCAATCAGCACCGACAAGATGCACGCCCGCGGCCCCATGGGTCTGAGAGAGATCACTTCTTACAAGTGGACAGTACTCGGCAACGGCCAAGTCAAAGCCTAGGAAGGATAAGCCATGCCTGACTATTTCTTCGAACGCGAGTGCCGCACGCCTTACTCGGAGGCGTTCCACATTCTGGAGGACGAAGCGCCCATAGGCCGCCTGGACATGCACTTTGCCTCGAACATGGTCCACGCCACCCTGTGCGTGTCGGAAAGCCTGACCAGAGAAGCCATTGAAGAGCTTGTCCATACCATAGATGAGGAGCTGCTGGACGTGGTCGGCGTCGCCAGGGAAGAGTTCGTTGTGCACGTACACCAGGGCCGCGAGTTGGGCATCTACAGCAATCAGAGCTTCGGCCAGAACGGAGAGGGGCGTTAGCCCGGCTGCCTGACGCCTTTTTTCGTCATTGCGAGCCAGCGAAGCAATCTGGTGGTGGGGTGGGTGTCGTTCTGAGCGAAGCGAAGAATCTTTTTCCAGCAAAAGAGGTCTTCCTACCCGCAAACTCCGCCAGTTGCCCGCCTGCCCGCTTGTCCGTTATGTCTGCTGTCGTAGATGCATCAATGGCAAACCACGGCTTCCTGGTCTATGATGGGGCCAAAACATGGGAGGCGCAGAGATGACTTGGTTGCCCATCGAAGAGCAGTTCCCTTACGACAATCTGGATAGGCTGGTGCGGGTCAAGATGCGCCCCAAAGGCATGGCCCAGTTCTATCTGGTTTCCGACTATGTCTACTACGCGGCCAAAGGCGATAATCCCATATCCATGGACATAGCCGCCGCGCTGGCTCCCCAGGAGTCAAAGAGCATAGGTATGTTCACCGGCGCCAGTTCGCCTGACCACTACCCCAATGGTGAGAACGACGGCCCGCTGGGCACCATAGTCCTCGCCAATGCCTTGCGCAAAATAGGGCATGACGTCAGCATCTTCATAGACCCCCAGCTTCAGCCCATAGTCACCGCACTCATGGATTACTACGGGCAGACATATCCCCTGGTTATCCTGGACATCGACTCGCCGGAGCGCAACATAGATGCCTCGTCCGGCTTGGACGTTGCAATCGCCGTGGAGAAGGCGGGGGTCAACCCTGCGGGGCATTTGCATTCCATCACTGGCACCACCCGCGACGGCACGCGTGCCAAGATAGACGATATCTTCCGCCGGGTCGAGGAAAACGGCGGCGTCACCATAAGCTGCGCCGACGGCCATAATGAGATGGGGTTCGGCAAAGTGTACGATGCCGTGGCCAAGGTGGCGCCCTGGACCACCGAGTGCAAGTGCGAATGCGGCCGGGGCGTCATGTGCGCCACGCCGGTTAACCATCTGTATGTGACCTCAATATCCAACTGGGGTGCCTACGCCGTTGCAGCGGCGCTGGCCTTGTACAACCGGGACACCACGCTTCTGCATACGGATCAAGCGGAACGCGACATTGAGCAGATGGCGCTGGACTATGACGTGCGGGACGGCTCTTTTGGCGTGGCGGGGCTAACCATGGACGGCGTGCCTTTGGAGGGAACGTTGGCCATGCTGGGTATGATGCGGAACCTGGTGGAGATATCGTTGAGGGAGTACTTGCGGAGCTTCTAGGTAAGCTGCCGTATAATGTTGACCAGTACATCGGAGGAGCTAACATGACCGTACTGCAAGGAGTAATCACGTCTCTGCTAACGCCGTTCACTGAAAGCCTACAGGTAGATGAAGAAACCCTGGCCCAGGAGATCGGCTACCAGGTAGAAGCTGGCGTGCATGGCATCTGTGTGCTGGGCGGGACCGGTGAGTCTCTAAGCCTCACCTGGGAGGAACGCGAGCGCGTGGTGAGAGCGGCCGTACAGGCTGTCGATGGGAGAGTGCCCCTAATAATAGGGTGCTTTGTGCCCTTGGAAGAGGATCTGGTTGCTTTTGCCAACCGCGTCCAGGAGCTTGGCGCCAGCGCAATGATGCTGACGCCGCCGCCTTTTTACAAGGCAACGGTCTTTCACTTCCAAAGGCTGTTGGAACGGATAGCTGATCAGACGTCGCTGCCGCTGGTCATATACAACGCCCCCAAACGCGCCGGAGTCAACCTGACCGCCGCCGAGACCTGCCAGTTGGTGTCCGCGGTGGACTCCGTAGTCGGCGTCAAGGACGCCTCGGGAGGCATGACCGACCTGGTGAAGATAGGCCAGGCTATGGACTCTAGGGCGTCGCTGCTCCAGGGCATGGACGATATCTTCCTACCGACCCTGGCCGCGGGCGGAAGAGGCGGTATTCTGGCGATGGCCTCTCCGCTGCCTGAGCTTCTGGTTAGCATCTACAACGACTGGCAGTCGGGCGAGGTGGAGAGCGCCGTGGAACGCCAGCTGGAACTGATACCCGTGATGAGCGTGGTCAACCGCGAGCCTATGCCCATCCTGGTCAAAGAGGCCATGAAAGTGGTTGGCCGTCCGATGGGCAACACACGTCCCCCGCTCTACGAGCCTGTTCCGGAGAACAAGCGAGACCTCTGGTCGGCCATGGAGAAGCTGCTGGCCAGCTCCTAGAACCAGTCTCGGTAGAAGGTCTCGTACGGCACGTAAGGCGGTCGCGCCAGATGGGGCACGGGCAGCTTCACCGGTCCCGCTTCTCGTGAGGGCAGATAAACGCAGGCGGTGCCTGGAGCCTGTGTTTCGCCAACCTGGTTGACGCCGCTGATGCGTATTCCAATGGCGTGGTACTCCTGCTCGCCGGGAACAGCGCCGGGGCCGTCCTCTCCCTTCTGGGTCTCCTTGAATTTCTTCACGACTTCACCGCTGTATACGGTGGCGTCGCCGTAGTAAACGGGCTTCCTGATGGCGATCTGCAGCCGGCGAATGAATCCGTCGTCGCCCATCCAGTCGCTGAGCAGGCGCTGGGTCAGCTGTGTGCGCTGCACGCCAAAGTCGAATGAGCCCGACTGCCCGCGATAGGCGGCAAGGACGGGGTCTTCGTGCTCCGCGCCGGGAGTCCAGGGCCAGCGGGTGATGGGATGGGTGCGGGTGTATTCGCCCTCCTCCTTGGCCCACTTGAAGGCGGGCTCGAAGGCGTTGGCCATTGCGGTGAGGCCCGCCCCGACGGCACGCGGCACCGTCATATCCTGCAGCGTCCAGGGTGGCAGCACCAGTGGGCCCAGCTTCTCGCCGACCTCTACGTCTTCCCAGTAGAGCGTGTTATCGCCGCGCCGCTTCAGCGAGACCATTTGATCTACCAGATCCTCTATCTGCTCTATGTTATACTGAGAAGCCTTGCGCTCGTACATCAGGTGTTCGCCCAACCGTTCGACGCTCATGGAGCGGGAGCCGCCCATCGTCGAAATGGGCACCATGATGAGGGTGCCGTAGGCCTTGCCGGGCAGGTCTCCATGGGAGTTCCAGAAGTAGAGTTCCGTGATAAGGAACATGAGGTTCCCCCGTGAACCCTGCTTTTCAAAGAACTCCTTCATCACTTTGGTGGAGCGGAAGGGAGAGGTGCCGGGCTTGACCACGTCGAAAAATTCCCAGGCGGTTCCTGAGAAGAAGTTGGCTACGGGGTACCCCTCGGGACGCTGAGCGCCATGGGCGGAGATGCCGCGAATGAGGGCAAGGACGGGGCCCGGCGCAATCTGCATACCGTATTTGGTCTGCTTGCCGTATTCGGGGTCTGTATAGAGAGGGTTGTCGTCGCCAATGGCGTGGGCGTACTTGGCGATGAACTCCGGCGAGAGGTTTATGGGAGAGACGAATGGCGGCCCCGATTGGTCGTATGGAGGCGGCGGCACCCACTCCATGTTTTCCTGCTCCATGAGTTCGTTGGTCTTTTCTCTAAACTCATTGAGGGCTTCTTCAAAGGTCTGGGTTGTGGTCATAATGGCCTCCCGTTCAGGGTCTTTTGCTGGCATGATAACGGCTGCGTTGCAAAGGAACAAGCGGACAATTGGAGAGGTGGAAGGGGCAGGCTCTTTGAGTTGACCCAGTTGCCTGATACAATGCGATTCAAACGAAGTTGGGAGGATGAATCATGCCGAAGTATCTTTTCCAGGCTGACTACTCTGTAGAGGGCACCGTGGGACTGCTCCGCGAGGGTGGCACGGGGCGACGTGCCATGTTTGAGGAGCTGTTCGCCGAACTGGGCGGAACCCTTGAGGCCTTCTACTACGCCTTTGGCAGGGAAGACCTGTACATGATCGTGGACCTGCCGGACGACGCTTCTGCTGTGACGGCTTCCCTAAACGTTTCCGCCGCGGGCTCCGTCACCTTTGGAGCTACCGTTCTCATCACGCCGGAGACCGTTGACGAGGCGATACAGCGCAGCGTGACCTACCGCCCGCCTGGAGCCTAACCAGCCGAAGTCTTACTTTAGCCTGGCACTGTTGTCGCACTTATCGGACACCACAATCTTGGGTGGTCATACCGGATGGGGTATACTGACTTAAACTCGTTCTGTGTTAGGAGCGACTTGTGGCAGCCATATTCAAGCGCATCTTGTGCCTGGCCAATTCACGCAAGATGAGCGGCCGTTGCGTAGCGGGCAGAGAGATTCTCGCGAGCGGACGCCCAGGCCCGTGGGTCAGGCCCGTGAGCAGCAGACCGAACGACGCGGTGTCGGAGCAGGAACGGCAGTATCGAGACGGAAGTGAACCCCGCGTCTTGGACGTGGTCGATGTGCCCGTCATCAAGGCCATTCCTCAAGAATACCAGCGGGAGAACTGGCTGCTTGACCCGGAGCGGCGTTGGGAGCTAATTCGCCGCCTGGGTCCGAGTGAACTTGCGCACTTCACTACGCGTGAGGCGCAGTTATGGGTGAGCGGCCATAGCAGCGCTGAAGGAGAGAACGACAGAATCCCGTCCTCTATCGCGATTAAGCTGCACAGTTCGCTGCGGCTCATTAGAGTCAACAGGATGGAGTTGTCCGTACGCGCCGATCCCTATCGTTCCCGTCGGTTTGTGCGAGGATGTTTCCGGCACGCTCAAACTGACTACTCCCTTCGCGTCACCGATCCCATATGCGAGCAACGGTACAAGGACTTGGACGCCGGTGACTACCCGGTGGGTGAAAGCTATCTCACCGTTAGCCTCGGTGAGCCGTATGAAGGCTACAGCTACAAGCTTGTCGCCGCCGTCATTATGCCGAATGTCGAACGGAGCTTAGAGTGAACAAAACGGAATACCCGGTGTACACCATTGGCCACTCCAACCACGCGCTCGAGTTCTTCATGGCGCTGCTGCGGAAGCACGGCATCGATGAGGTGATAGACGTACGCTCGTCGCCCTACAGTCGATACACTCCCCACTTCAATTACAATGCGCTGGAAATGGCCCTGGAAGCGGCGGGAGTCGCTTACACGTTCCTTGGTGGAGAGCTCGGCGGCAGACCTGCGGATCGCTCGTGCTATGATACCGACGGACGCGTTCTGTACGACCGGTTGGCGGATACGGACTTGTTTCTGGACGGCATTAGCTACGTAACCCGCCATGCAGATGAGTGTCGTGTAACGCTCATGTGTAGTGAGAAGGAGCCGCTGGACTGCCATCGTGCGCTGCTCATCGCCGGGACGCTGGCGGACCGTGGCGTGGCCGTTGAGCACATCCTCGCCGACGGAGCGTTGGAAACTCACGCCGCCGCCATGGACAGGCTGATGGACAACCTCAAACTGCCTCCCAATGGAGACCTGTTCCGTTCCCGTGATGAAGTGATCGCCGATGCCCTGACCCGTCAGGCAAAGAAGGTAGCGTACGCCGGCGCAAGCCCGCTCCGCGCTGCGGAAGACGCCGGAGCTTGGGAGATCCCATGAGGATATACACCATCGGCTTTACCAAGAAGTCCGCCTCGGACTTCTTCGAGCTGTTGAAGGGATCTGGTGTGAAGCGTTTGGTGGACGTCAGACTGAACAACGTCTCGCAGCTGGCGGGCTTTGCCAAGAAGGAAGACCTGCGGTACCTCCTGAGTGAGGTCTGCGGCATAGAGTACGTCCACCTGCCGGAGCTTGCACCCACAAAGGAGATGCTGGACGGCTATCGAAAGGAGCACAAGGACTGGGAGACCTACCAGCGTCAGTTCTTGGCCCTAATGGATGAACGGCGCATTGGAGGATCTGAGATAAGGGAGGCTGTCGCCGAAGGGTGCCTACTCTGCAGCGAGGACAAGCCGGAGCATTGCCACCGCCGGCTGGTCGCCGAGTACCTAGGGCAACGCTGGGGAGACGTGGAGATAGTGCATCTGGGCTAACCGCTCTCGGCCTGTTCCGATTGATTTTATGACTTTGAAAGAGTCTCTGAGCCTGAAGAGTCGAGTAGTGAGCCATGCCCAGGACTTGGGGTTCGAGATTGTACGGGTTACAACGGCGGATCCCTTCCCCCGGGATGCCCAGTCTGCTGTCGACAGCATCAAGAAGGGGCATATGGATGGGATGCCCTGGTTCACCGAACAGCGGGTTGAGCGCGCCAGCGATCCGGAGAAGCTGTTACCCGGCGCCAAGTCCATCATTGCCGTGGCCGTCAGCTATCTCCCGCAAGAAGAGGAGAATCGCACCGGCAATCTGGCGGGCAGGGTGGCAAGGTACGCACAGTGGACGGACTACCATGCAGCCATGAAGAGCGGCCTGCGGAAGCTGGCCGACCGGCTGGAAGACATAGCCGGTACACCCGTGCGGAGCCGTGTTTTCGTCGATGACAGCTCTCTTCTGGAAAGGGCGGTAGTACGCAGGGCGGGGGTAGGATGGTTCGGTAAGAACAGCAATATACTGACCGCGTCTCACGGCTCGTGGGTATTCCTGGGAGCGCTGGTTACGGATCTCGACCTAGAGCCTGACGAACCTCTGCTGAAGAACTGCGGCAGCTGCGTCACCTGCATTGAGGAATGTCCCACGGGCGCAATAGTAGCGCCCTACGTCATCGACGCGCCCCGCTGTATCTCATACCTGACCATAGAGAACAGAGGAGCTATTCCAAGGGGTCTACGCCACCTGGTCGGCGATTGGGTGTTTGGCTGCGACATTTGCCAGGAGGTATGCCCTGTGAACCGTGGCGTGACCGGCAAGTCTATGGCCGGTCTGAAGCGCACCGGGTTTTCCTGGCTGGAGCTTGTTCCTCTGTTGAGCATGTCTCAGGAGGAGTTCTCCGCCGGTTTCAAGGACTCTCCCATCAAGCGGGCTAAGCTGGCCGGGATGCAACGCAACGCTTGTGTGGCCTTGGGGAACATAGGAGACGCGCGAGCCGTGCCTGCTTTAGGAAGAGCATTGCTGGAAGGCAACCCCTTGGTTAAGGCACACGCCGCCTGGGCGCTTGGCCGCATCGGGGGAAGCGCGGCTGAGTGGTTCCTGGAAGAGGCGGCGCTGAACGAGGACGACCCCACGGTGAGGGAGGAGATAGAGGCGGCAAGGGCGGACATGAGGCAGGAGCGGGTGGAGCGGTAACGCCATTCGAGACCGCATTCAAGCACGAGGGCAGCCGGGTGCTCCCTCAATCTGATTAACGTGTCCATTGCGAGACCGCTCGCCCTGAGCTTGTCGAAGGGAGCGAGCGGGCCCTGGACAAATAGCGCACGTGAACGGAAGAGATTAGCTGTCAGCAACGCATTGTTAGTTTAAACAACAGAACCTACAATTATTAAGAGTGCCCTTTTGATACAGAGCATTCTGGTTGGACTCAAGAAGTGTTCCCCAATAGCAAGGAGGTAGGATTGAACGAGTTTGCCATTTCCACGGAAGGGCTGGTGCGCCGCTACGGGCAGCTCGCGGCGGTGGACGGGGTTGACCTGGGCGTGAAGAAAGGCGAGATTTACGGCTTCCTTGGCCCCAACGGAGCGGGAAAGACCACGGTGTTGAGGATATTGACCACGCTGCTCATGCCGTCTGAAGGAAGGGCGTTTGTAGCGGGCAGAGATGTCGTCCATGAACCTGTGGAGGTGCGGCTGCGCATAGGGGCGGCGCTCCAAGAGGCTACACTGGACAACAAACAGACCGGTCGAGAACTGCTGATACTGCAGGCCCGGCTGTACGGGCTGCGGCGCGGCGATGCAAAAAAACGCATATCGGAGCTTGAACCGCTCATGGACATTGGGGACGCCGTAGACCGGCAAATAGGCACCTATTCAGGCGGAATGAAGCGCCGCTTGGACCTGGCGGCGGCGCTGGTGCACAACCCGGAGATACTGTTCCTCGACGAGCCTACCACCGGCCTGGACCCGATAAGCCGGGCCAAAGTATGGGAGGAGGTGCACCGCATCAACAAGGAGCACGATGTGACCATATTCCTCACCACGCAGTATTTGGATGAGGCGGATGAGCTTGCCGATAGGGTAGGGATCATCAACAGAGGAAGGCTGGCAGCGGAGGGAAGTCCCGGAGACCTGAAGAGGTCGGTGGGATCGGACCTGATCATAGCCAGGGTGGACGGAGACCCCGATATAGATTGCGAGGCGCTGAGAAGCTTGAGGAGTGTTGGCGAGGTGGAGGCCTACGGCAGCGAGCTGACCATCAGGCTAAAGGACGGAGCGAAGCATGTGAGCCGGGTGGCGCTGGCGTTGAATGAATGCGGCGTGGACGTGCAGGAGCTGACGCTCCGTACTCCCACACTAGACGACGTTTTCCTGCAGGCGGTGGGCGTTCGCATGGAAGAAGAAGAGCAGACTACCGAGGAGGCACAGGTATGACCAGCGCACCGGTTGAGATGAAGGCTAGGAAGGCAGGCTTTCTCAACGACTTGATTTCAGTTGCGGAGAGGGCGTTGCGTTCCATACTCCGCGACCCGGAAGGGACTCTACCGCCGTTGATCTTTCCCGTTTTCTTCTTTGCCATGACGGTAGGCTCGTTGCAGGTTATGGCGGAGGGGATACCGGGCATGGACTTCAAAGCATTCCAGTTGCCGGTAGCCATAATATTCGCTGTAACGGGAGTGTCGCGGGCCATAGTGCTGGTGACGGACATACAGTCCGGTTACTTCGATAGGCTCTCGCTTACACCGGCGAACCGGCTGGCGTTGCTGCTGGGGCTTATGATGGCTGATTTCGCGCTGGTGTCGGCATTGACGGTGCCTGTGCTCATCATGGGCTTGATTGTAGGAGTGAACATAGAGACCGGCGTGCTTGGCTTTCTGGCGCTTATCCTGATGACCGGAATATGGGGAGTGGTGTTTACCGGCTTTCCTTACGCAATAGCCCTCAAGACGGGAAACGTAGCCACGGTGAATGTTAGCTTCCTGCTGTTCTTCCCATTCCTATTCATGACCCCCGTGTTCCTGCCCCGCGAGGCAATGACCGACTGGATGGCTACCGTGGCGGGCTATAACCCCATCACCTATGTGCTGGACGCTTTGCGGTCACTGCTCATAGTGGGCTGGGACTGGGAAGTGCTGGGAAAGGGTATGCTGGCGATCCTCGGTGTAGGCGTGGTGAGCATCAGTTTGGCGCTGGCGGCGCTCAAGGGTAGAGCAACGCGGAAGTAGGGGTTGCCCGTCCGTCATGCCCGCGCAGGCGGGCATCCAGGGGCCGTGGGGCGTAGTGAGCACCCTTGTCCTCCGCTCGCTACTCTATCCCCATCTCCGCTTTGACTTCCCGGACGGCGTTGACCATGTTGCGCAGCTTGGCTATGGACTCCTCTTCGGTGCGGGTCTTCAGGCCGCAGTCCGGATCGATGAATAGGCGGTCCGGCGGGAATACCTGGAGTCCCCTCATGATGCCCGTCTTTATTTGCTCAACATCCTCCACCACGTGGCTGTGAACGTCGGTTACGCCCATGGAAAGCCCCTTGCCGGTGGGGCGTTTATCCAGTTCGTCGAGGAGGTAATAGTTGCTGTTGGACATCTCAAGGTCTAGGTTGTCCACGGGCAGGTTGACTAGCTGGTCGTATACGGCGAAGAAGTCGCCGTAGCAGATGTGAGTGAAGGTGTAGGCATCAAGTCCGTCGGTAACGATGCCCAGGGCGCGAGACGCCATCTCCATTTCGTCGGGGCGTGTCGAGATGGCTGGCTCGTCTATCTGGATGTATTTGGCGCCGGCTTTCTGCAAAGCCATCGCCTCATTGTGAACGACAGCGGCGAGGTCCATTACGAACTCTTCACGGGAGGGGTAGTACTCGTTGAATGACCAATCGGCTATGGTGTAGGGGCCGGTGAGCATCCCCTTGATCGGTCTGTCTGTGAGGGATTGGGCGTACTTCCACCAATCGACCGTCATCTCGGCGTTGCTGGATACTGGGCCAACGGCAATGGGCTTGCGGTAGTAACGGTTGCCGTAGGAGCGTACTAAGCCGCTGATTTTGAAGCCCTGCATGTGCTCGGAGAAGTAGGTGACCATGTCGCCGCGGTACATCTCGCCGTCGACCAGGATGTCGATACCAATCTCCTCCTGCAAGCGTATCCAGTGCTCCGTGGCTTTGCGCCCCAGCTCGTCGAGTTCGTCCTGGCCTATCTGGCCGCGGGCGAACTGCGTGCGCGCCCTGGTGAGGTAGGAGGGCTTGGGAAAGCTGCCTACGGAGGTGGTTAGAAGTCCTTTTGTCACGTTGATTACCCCTGTTCTATTGAGCCGGTAGCGCGATTAAGATGCGTGCGCTATATAAGCAATTGTATCCAAACGGCCAAGCGCTGTCTCTAGCTCAGCGCCTCCTGGGTGGCGCGGGCGCCTTCCACAAGCCGGGCCAGCTTCTGCCTGGCGTTCTGCCGTGGCAGAAAGTCCAGGCCGCAGCTGGGGCTGAGGTGGAGCCTGTCAAGGCTGACGTGCTCTGTAACCCGGCGCACCGCCGCTACTATTTCATCCACCTGCTCAAGGCGGGTGTTGCGAGCGTCCAGCAGGCCTATCGACAGCTCCTTGTCCTCGGGAAAGCCGTCCAGAAGGTCGAAGTTGGCCGGACCCCAGGCGAAATCTAGGCCTATAACGTCGAAGGGCAACTGGTACAGGCTGGGTGCTAGGCCGGACACGTCGCGGAAATATATGCAGACCTCCGTCTTGCAGGTGAGCCCTTGGGTCACCGCTTCCGACGCTTCTTCAAGGATAGGGAGCTCGTCCTTGTCCATGATAATGGCGGGCTCGTCGAACTGGATGATGGAAGCGCCCGCCTCCTCAAGGGCCATGGCCTCTTTGTTGAGCGCGGCTGCTATGTCCATGACCATTGTCTTGAGATCGGAGTAGACGCCTCTTTGCGAGAGCTTGGCCAGCGTGTAGGGACCGGTGATGACGGCCTTGACCGGCTTGCTGCTGTGCTCCTGGGCAAACTTGTAGTCGCGGACCAGAATGGGTTCAGTCCACTCCAGGTTGGATTCGGCGATCGGGTGACGGTAGTAGGTGTTGGAGTCGAAGTAGCGAATGAGGCCGTTGATGGAGAAGCCGTTGATCCTTCCCGCTATATAGGTCTGGCCGTCGTCCCAGCGAATCTGGCCGTCGGTGACAACGTCTATACCGGCATCGAC
>DAOUKI010000180.1:0-7764 GCA_034421495.1 Dehalococcoidia bacterium
GGTCTCAGCCACCTTCCTTCCAGCACAGGGCTGTGCGATGTCGTGGCCAGGGCCAGCACGTCCGAAGCCTCCACTACTTCTTGAGCGGATCCTGCGACCCTAACCGAAACGCCTAGAAGACGGGACATCTCCTCTACAAACAATTTCTGCCGCTCTGCATTGCCGCTGGAATAGCACAGCACGGACTCTATGCGCCTCACGGCGCAAATCGCCTCGAGCTGGGTCCTCCCCTGCACTCCGACGCCCAGGATACCCGCCGTCGACACGTCCTGCCGCGCCAGGTATCTGGTCGCCAGCCCGGACACCGCGCCGGTGCGCATTGCGGTGATAAAGCCGCCGTCCATGATGGAAAGCACCTGCCCGGTTTCCTGGTCCATGTACAAAATGGTGCCCATGATGGTCGGTACGCCGTACTTGGACGGGTTCTCGTCAAAAGTGGTGACCATCTTCATTCCAAAAGCGCCGCTTCCAAGGAGCCTTGACGGCATTAAGGCCGTCCAGCCAGCGCGTTGGGGGTCGCTCATGGTCACGCGCTTGGGCATGTCTACGGCGCATTCAGCAAGCTGGACAAACGCCTGCTCCATAATCTGCAAAGTATCCTCCATAGTGAGGAGGCTTTGGATTGTGCTCCTGTCAAGTAGTAGTGCCAAGCGTGTCCTTTGCCAGGTGAGCTAAACGGGGAGCAGCGGCTCTCCCACCGGAGCGACCTCGAAAGCGTTCAGGGCAGCGGCTAGCATGCTGTAGTAGCCAATGGTCGCGGTGAGATCGATCAGTCCCTGGACTCCGAAGACCGTCAAGGCGGCATTAAACGTGGCTTCAGAGACCCGGTGATTCCTCAGCACCTCCAGAGAGTACTCCACCACCAGCGCCTCGTCGGGGGGCAGGCCCTGAGGAGGCTTGCGGTCGCGAATGGCCGCTATGACCTCGACCGGAATCCCCTCTTTCTCAGCCTGCGGTTGGTGAGCGGTCCATTCATACTGGCAGTCAAACTCCCGCGCCGTAATCAGCGACGCCAGCTCATTCACCCTGGCCGGTATGGTCGACTCAAAGCGAACGTAGGCGCCGGCATCCGCTATGCGCCGCGCCAGCTCCGGACTGTTGAGAAGCACGGCAAATGGCCCTTGCACACGGCCCCGGCTCGCCTCTATCTCGTCGAAGGCATGCCTGCTCTCAGGCGGCAGGTCGTCTCTACTGAGGACTTCAGGTATTCTTGGCATGGCTTCCTCACAAATGTTTGATTTGATACATGCCGCTCATTTACAGCGGCTCTACTTCAAACGGGCAGCGCCGGCAATGCTAGCCGGCTCCCCTGAACGCCAGGTCCGCCAACCTGGCCTGCACGGAAGGACGGTCCGCCGGCTCCACGGGGTCCGGCAACTCCTTCAGCTCAGGCACGATGACCTCGCGCAAAGCATCCGACTCCTTTTCAGAGAGATCGGAGGCGGCAATCACGTCCTCCACGCCGTGCATGACCGCAAGGCGAAATCCGTAGTCGGCCACAGCCTTATCTATAATATCCCTCAGTTCTCTATGTGACATCGAGCTTCCCTCCACTTTAAGCTCTTCGGACTAGAATCCTACAGTACGTCCTCCATCTATGACAAAACTGGCCCCCGATACGTACGAAGACTCGTCGGAAGCCAGGAACAACATCATCTGGGCTACGTCTTCAGGAAAACCTACCCTGCCCGCCGGGTTCTCCTTGACGCGCCGTTCGAACTCCTCTGTGCTGCCGGTGCTCCCCCTGGATTGCGGGCTGTCTATGATGCCGGGGATTATGGTGTTGAACCGTATCCTGTTCTCGGCGTACTCCTGGCTGGCGGTCTGAGTCAAGCTAATGACGCCGGCCTTGGCCGCCCCGTATGAAGAGGATATGAGAGAGGCGCGTATGCCGGAAGTAGACGACACGTTGATCACGGAGCCTCCGCTATCCATCATCCGCGGCACGGCGTATTTGCAGCAGAGGAACACGCCCTTCAGATCCGTGTTCAGGGTGAGATCCCACTCTAATTCGGAGACTTCGTGCATCTTTGAAGTACGGATGAGCACACCCGCATTGTTGACTAGGACATCCAGCTTGCCATAAGCGCTTATGGCTTGCTCTACCATATTCTCCACTTCAGCCGCTTTGGAAACGTCCGTATCAATGAATAAGGCCTCACCTCCCGCTTCCTTGATCGCCGAGACCGTCTTCTCCCCATCGGACACGTTGCGGTCCGCCGCCACTACTTTAGCACCTTCGCTGGCAAACAGCTGGGCAGTGGCCCGCCCAATGCCGGTGGCCGCCCCCGTAATGATTACTACCTTGTCCTCTAACCGTCCCACTGTGGATCCTCCTTTACCTTGTTTAGTCTAACTCCGATGCCAAGTGACACCGCGGTTCGAGATCAACTGTAATATTGGTGACTGCCTCCCAGACCAGTGTATACCTAGGTAGTGCCTGGCTCTCGTCGTTGCCAGGTAAAGCAGCTTCTTGTTAAAAACCGTGTCCCGGAACGAGTCGTTGACCCCCATCACTATGACCGCGTCGTACTCCAGTCCCCTAACGTCTGGGATTCTACCGAGAAAAGTTCTCGCTTCGCTATGGTGCTCTTCGGTGACTAGGGTTATCTCACCGGCACCGGACTCTTTCCAGTACTGTTGGAATCGGTTCAAGTTAGCCCGATCTCTTACCAGGATTGCAACGATCGATTCTTCCAATTCATCCAGGGCCCGGATGCGCTCAATGTCGTCAATGATGCTTTGATACATCGCGGCCGTGTTTCTGTGCGCGTGGTACTCGACCCGGTAGCCCTCACGCTCGAACGGAATGGGTGCCGGGATGTTCTCGTCAAATGTCCTAAGGATCCTGTTGTTGAATATAGTTATCTGCCTAGTTGACCTGTACGACCTTCGGGCGTGCTGTACTTCGATCTCAGAACGTCCGAAGACGCGTTCAACTTCTCTCCATCCCCTGATTCCACGGTAGGGAATAAGCCTCTGCACCGTGTCCCCCAGTACCGTAAACCAGTTGTTGGTCGAACTGGCGGCGAGCAGTTTGAATTCAATTGGGGAGATGTCCTGAGCCTCATCAACAACGATATGTCGATAGCGCCTGTCGACCGTGCCGTTCAGCAAATGGTCGAAGTAGGCCAGTGCGCCTACATCGGAATCATCGAACTCTTGACCTCGAATGCCGGTAACCGACTCCGCAAGCCGGACGGCGACATCGTGTGTCAGGTTCGCCCCAGCCAGTCGGAGCATCTTCTCAGTATCTGATAGCAGACCGCGATACTCTTCCCTAAAGTCCCGACGCTGCCATGCCTCGTTGCACCAACTACTAACCGCGTTTCGGTTAGCGGTCCGTACCCTCTCCAATTCGCTGCGGTTTAGCCAGGGCCGAACCTGGCGAACCGGCCGTATCAGGTTCATGATCTGGTTGATAAAATCCTCTCTCCGTCGATTTAATGGGTTCCCCTGATCGCCTCTCCCGAATACACCTCGTACTGTCTCATTGATCTGATCCCTGTTCAGTCTACTTGCCGAGTCGAGCCCTGGAATCGTTGTGGGCAGCAAGAGGCACTGTTTCTTGATAATGTTGGCTAACTCAGATACATGCCTTTCGACGGCATCCGCCATTGCAAGAGAACCTTTGAACGTCTCTGCCGCTTCGTCGAAGCGGCGCATATCACCTTCAGTCAACAGGCGATTCCAGATCCTCGGTCGGATGGCAACCCTAACGGACAGGCGGCTGTTGAGCCATTCTCTGAACCTGACCTGCTCTATATTATCCTGTACGCCCAGTGCGGGTAGGATATCTGCGGCATATTCAAGGAACGCCTGGGATGGCCCAACGAAGAGTGTCGTCCGAGGCGTGGGCCGCTCGTTTTCCGAAACCTCGTTGAAGGGGGAGAGAAGGTAGGCGATTCTGTGCAGCCCAATCTCGCTCTTGCCGCTTCCGGCTGCTCCTTGGACTATCAGCACCCTGTCGCTGACGTTTGCTATCTTCTCGTACTGGTCTGGCTCAATCGTCTCGACGATTACTTGCAAATGCCCACTATCACTACCTGGTCCGCTGAGGGCCGCAGTGAGGACATCCTGCCTCGTCTTATCAGATGTTGGGAGCTCCCTGCGGAAAACGTCGTTCAGGTCTTCCAGACGGCTGTCTCTAATTCGGAGGTACCGTTTCAGGTCAACCCTTGTGGGAATGTACCCCTTCGGAGCCGTGTAACCGTCCTCGTAGCTCTGCGTGTACCAGAGCTTCGCGACCGGCGCTGTCCAACTATAAACATCCTTACCGCTGATGAAAGTGATCCCGATGTATATCTTCCGTTGCCGATCACCTCGGTCGTCCTGCTTCCCGTTATCTTGTCTCTCTAAGTAGTCGATTCGCCCGAAGTACGGCTGATCGAGCGCAGACCAGAGGGTAGCGGAGTTCTTTTCCAGAATCTCTTGAATGGCGTTTGCAGCCTGCTGATATGCCGCTTTCGCCGGCATCTCACCTTCCAGACGAATGCGCTCTTCCTTGATGTACCGGACGACATCGGCCAGCTTCTCAGCTTCTTCTTGATAGGCGAGGTCTTTGTGCACCAAAGCTCTTAAGCGGCCTCCTAAATTGGTGATAGAATAGCACACGCCATCCCGCTGTAAAGCTGGGTGAAAAAAGTAATTTCTCCAAAGGAGCGTGAATAGTGACTCTGCAAAAGATCAGGGTGGGAATCGTAGGCGCCGGGGGCAACGTTCGCCTCCGTCATGTCCCCGGGTTCAAAGCCATAGAAGGAGTGGAGCTTGTCAGCGTGTGCAACCGCACCAGGGAGTCCGGCGAGCGCGCCGCAAAGGAGTTCGGCATACCAACGGTCTACGACAACTGGCTGGACCTGGTGCAGGCGGACGATACGGACGCTATCTGCATCGGCACCTGGCCATACCTCCACGCTCCCATCACCCTCGCCGCTCTGGAGTACGATAAGCACGTCATGACCGAAGCTCGCATGGCAATGAACTCCGACGAAGCCCACGCCATGCTTGAGGCGTCGCGGACATCTCCGCACCTGGTCGCACAGATCGTGCCCGCCCCAATGACCCTCAAGGTGGACCAGACCGTACAGGAGATGATCTCCCAGGGCTACCTGGGACAGGTTCTGGCGGTCGAGATGAGAAACTGCTCAACCGCTTTTCTGGATGCGGAGACCCCGCTTCACTGGCGACAGAGCCGCGACCTGAGCGGCCTCAACATAATGATGATGGGCATCTGGTACGAGATACTGATGCGCTGGATAGGCCCCGCCACAAAGGTGATGGCCATGACCAACACCTTTGTCAAGCAACGCCGCGATGCCGAGGGGCAGCTCCACACCATAGAAGTCCCCGACCACGCCGACGTTCTCTGCGAAATGGCCTGCGGCGCCCGTGCTCAGATGCGGTTCAGCTCCGTGACCGGCCTCGCTCCGGCCAACGAGGTGTGGCTATTCGGCTCGGACGGCACAATCAAGCTGGACGCCGATAAGATGGAGCTTTACGCGGGCAAACGCGGCGACGGACAGCTATCCAAGGTGGAGATAGACCCCCAAAAGCAGGGTGACTGGCGAGTGGAAGAGGAGTTCATCAACGCTATCAGAGGCGTGGAGCAAGTGAAGCTGACCACCTTTGAGGACGGCGTCAAGTACATGGAGTTCACTGAAGCGGTGACTCGTAGCGCGCAAAGCGGCGAGGCGGTATCCTTACCTCTATAGGAACAGGGCTATGGACGAACAGACCAGAAACGCGCTCACCAACGACGCCGTTATAGACATCACCACCAGGGGCCGCAAGTCCGGCCAGGAGCGGCGCATAGAGATATGGGCCCACTATCAGGGCGATAAGGTGTACATCACGGGGCGGCCTGGGAGGCGCGGTTGGTACGCCAACTTGCTGGCAAGCCCCGACTTCACTCTGCATATCAAGCAGAGCTTCCAGCGAGACATCCCGGCTAAGGCCACGCCTGTAATCGAAGAGGCACACCGCCGCGATGTGTTCAACGCCATGATGGAATCCCAACCCCGGTTGCAGCACCTGCGCTCCAACTTCGATCTATGGATGGAGGACAGCCCGCTGGTGGAAGTGGAGCTGCCTGCCTAGCCGGCCCGCCTTCCCCGTAGGGGCGGTTCGCGAACCGCCCTTGCTACCCGCCCGTCCGCTCTCCCCCGTCATTCCCGACCCCGAGCGGGAATCCATCCCCCCCTCGAAGGGCGGCGCATGTGATATCCTCCAGCAACCATGTCCCAGAACCCTGAAAGCCAACAAGAACTGACCGACGCCATGCTCCAGCGTGCCGTCGACATTTGGGGCAACGATTACGCCGAGCAGTTGCTCCCACACATAAAGGAGATGGCCGGGCATCTGCACCTCCTTTCATCCGGTCTTTCCCACAACGAAGTGGAGCCCGGATTCTTCCTCTAACCGCAGTCATGGAACCACGAGACCTCACCATAGCCCAAGCTTCTCAAGCTATAGCAGGTGGCAAGCTATCCCCGCCTGAGCTGATGGAATCTCTGCTGGAGCAGATCAGACAGCTGGAACCTTCGCTCAAAGCCTGGGTCACCCTAGACGAAGAGGCCGCCCGGCAATCGGCCAGAGACGCCGAAGCGGAGATTAACAAAGCCAGACCCCGCACTCCGCTGCACGGCATACCCATCGGCGTAAAGGACATCTACTACACCAAGGATATCCTTACCACCGCAGGCGCTCCGCAGTACCGCGATTTCATTCCCAACTACGACGCAACCAGTGTGGCCAAACTGAAGGAAGCGGGCGCCATCATCCTGGGCAAGGCGGTCACCACCCAGTTCGCCGACGGAGACCCCTCGCCTACTTTCAACCCCTGGGACCGAGAGCATACGCCCGGCGGTTCCAGCAGCGGATCGGCGGTGGCGGTTGCCGCCCGCATGTGTCCCGCCGCCCTCGGTTCTCAGACCGGCGGCTCCACTCTGCGTCCCGCCAGCTACAACGGCGTGGTCGGACTGAAGCCAACCTACGGAAGGATCAGTCGCTATGGGGTCGTCCCCTTTGCCTGGTCGCTCGATACCGTGGGCATCATTGCCCGCACTGTGAACGACACCGCCCTGCTGCTTCAAGCCATGGCGGGCCACGACTCCAACGACGCCAGCTCATCCCCAAAACCCGTCGACGATTACGTGAGCGGCTTGGCCGCACACAAAAAACCGCTCCGCATCGGCGTGATACGCGAGTTCTACCATGAAATCGCCAGCGAAGAGGTAAACCGCCACACCGATGAGGTAGTACGCAGGCTGGAGAAAGCGGGAGCCGTCGTCTCGGAAGCAAAGCTCCCCGATAGCTTCTACCTCCACGAGGCGGCGCGGAACGTGGTCATCAACGTGGATGCGGCCGCTTTCCACCAGCGCATGTATAACCAGAACCCCGACAACTACGGCCCGCACCTGCGCCGCATAATTGAGGTGGGAATGCTCATTTCCGGAGCACACTACCTACAGGCGCAGCGAGTCCGTGCCAGGTTCCGCAGGGACGCCGAGGCCATGTTCAAAGACTGCGACATGCTGCTCACTCCGGCAACACCCACGGCTGCGCCAAGAGACCGCACAACTACGGGGAACGTCATCTTTCAGGCGGCGTGGACGTCTGCCGGGCTTCCCGCCATAGCAATCCCCTCCGGGCTGGACGGCGCCGGCATGCCGCTGGGTGTCCAGCTAGTGGCAGCGCCGTTTGCCGAAGCCAAGCTGCTTGTGGCCGCACACTGGTGCGAGTCGGTGCTCGGCGTGGAGTTGCGTC
>DAOUKI010000181.1:0-2157 GCA_034421495.1 Dehalococcoidia bacterium
GAGCTGTCCGGCGACCAGACAGGCGCGTAGTTCTCGTAGTCGCCATCGGTAAGCTGAAGCGCCTCTCCACTGCCAACCTCCACGACGAAGATCTGCCGGTGGCCGTCGCCGCGCCAGCCCAGCACGTCGTGTCTGTATTTGATGCGGTTGACCACCTTGACCATGGGGTCTTTCTTGGCGTCGTGGTCATCCTCCGGCTGGTAGGGGTCAACGTTGGAGACGGCCACTATGCGCTGTCCGTCCGGGGCCCAGGAAAAGTCGCTGACGCCGCCGCGCAGCGTGGTGACCTGGGCGGCCTCTCCGCCGTTGGTCCTCATCACCCAGACCTGCCTGCGCTCTTTGTCGTCGGGGCGTAGGAAGGCCAGCGATTCGCCGTCGAAAGAGAACTGCGGGTTGCCGTCCTTAGAGCCGTGGGTAAACGGCGCTATGCTCCCGCTGCTCAGGTCGATCATATGCACTTGGGAGCGATCTTCTCCCGCTTCGCAGTCGACCCATGATTTGACGAACGCCGCCTTGCTTCCGTCTGCCGATATGTCCGGTCCTGAGACGCCAACTATGTGGTAAACCAGATCCGGTGTTATTGGACTAGCCATCATTTCCCTCCCAACGGCCTATTTATGTTTGGTTGGACTGGATGCGCTCATGCACCAGCCACTTCGCTGAAGCATCGCACCGCTTCCAAGTGCTCGGCGAGTGTCTTCAATCCGGCGTTCATTGTGTTCAGACAGACGTGGGTCGCGCCCAGCGCCTCCCATGCTTCCAGGGTCTTCATCCAGGCGTCCGGCCCGCCTTCCGCGACTCGCACGCCTCCCTCTATGCCGATGCTCGCCGGATCGCGGCCCGCCTCTTCGGCGTAGGTGCGGATGCGTTCCAAGCGTTGCTGCGTGGCATCGCTTGGCGGTCCGGTCAGGATCCACCCGTCCGATATCGTGGCCACCCTCTTAAGCACCTGCTCCGCGTTTCCTCCCAGCCAGATGGGAATGGGCCGCTGCACGGGCAGGGGATTGAGTCCGGCGGCGGTTACCGTGTCCCACTTTCCGTTGAAAGTAACCGTTTCGTTGGTCCAGAGACGGCGCATGAGCTCTATCTGCTCTTCGCTGCGCTTTCCCCGTACGTGGAAGTCCTGGCCCAGCGCCTCGAACTCCACGTGGTTCCACCCTATGCCGATGCCCAGGCGCAGACGCCCTCCGCTCAGCACGTCGACCTCCGCCGCCTGCTTGGCGACCAGGGCCGTCTGGCGCTGAGGCAGGATGATGATGCCTGTGGTCAGCTCTATGGAGGAGGTGACGGCGGCCATGTAGCCGTAAAGGACAAAAGGCTCGTGGAACATGTCCGCCTTGGTGTACGTGCCGCTCCAGCCCTTGTAGTGGGACGTGTCCGCGCCCAGCACGTGGTCGTAGACCAGCAGATGGTTGAACCCCAGCGCCTCCACCGTCTGCGCGAACTCCCGTATAGCGCCGGGGTCTGTGCCTATTTCGGTTTGGGGGAAGGTAACGCCCAGCTTCAAGATGCCTCCACCGTCCGGCCCATCCCATACGGTTGAAGGGACGAGCCGGAGCGTTCTTTCGAATCGAACTAGCCTCTCCACAAGGAGAGTGTACTGACAGGCTATGCCGCCTAGAACATCCAGTGTCCGCCGTCGACGCACAGCGTCTGACCGACGACGTAGCTGGCGTCGTCGGAAGCGAGGAAGGCGATTGCTCCCGCCAGCTCCTCCGATTCGCCGAAGCGGCCCGCGGGAATGGTGAGTAGCGCATCGCGCTGCTGCTCGGGGGGCATCCTCTTCCAGTTGGCGTTAGGCACCGTGGCTATGGCGCCGGGCGCAATGGCGTTGACGTTGACGCCGTGCGGCGCCAGGTCCACGGCTAGCTGACGGGTCAGTCCCAGCAGACCGGCCTTGGCGGCGGCGTAGGGGATGACCTTGCTGCGGCTGTTGCTCCGTCCCGCGCCTGAGGAGATGTTGACAATGCGTCCCCAGCCCTTCTTCTTCATATCACCGGCAAAGGTCTTGGCGGTGAGGAAAGAGGCCCTCATGTTCAGGCTCACCACGGCGTCCCAGTCCTCCTCCGATAGGTCGTCTATGCCCGGAGGCGCGCCCAAGCTGCTTCCCGCCACGTTGACCAGTATGTCCACAGTGCCCAGCGCTTCGACGGTTTG
>DAOUKI010000182.1:0-1715 GCA_034421495.1 Dehalococcoidia bacterium
ACTGCAGGAAGCGGTGCCTCTGGGTGTGGTCGTAGTGGCTTCAGGCAGCGGCATAGAGCAGATATTCAGCGATCTGGGCGCCGTTGATATAGTGCGGGGCGGCCAGACCATGAATCCCAGCGCAAAGGATCTGTCCGATTGCGCAGCGCATTGCGCCGCGGCGGAGGTCATACTCCTTCCCAACAACTCCAACATAGTGCCCGCCGCACGGCAGGCTGCCTCTCTATCGGAAAAACCCGTCCACGTTCTACCCACTACGTCCGTTCCCCAGGGTGTATCCGCTTTGCTGGCCTTCGACCCGGACGCCAGCGCCGAGTCCAATCTGGCCGGCATGCAGGACGCCATATCAGCGCTGCATTCAGGAGAGATGGCCAAGGCGGTGCGCTCCACTACTATAAAAGGCAGAAGTGTGAGCCAGGGCGAGTTCATAGCCCTTCTGAACGGACAGCTCGTCGCCGCTTCACAAGATATAGAGGAGGCGCTGCGAGAGATGTGCCGCTGCGCCGAGCCTTCGCGAGGGGGGCTCATAACCCTATACTGGGGCGGCGACACCGAGGAGGGCCAGGCCCAGCAAATGGCGGAGAAGGTACGGGGATGGTGTCCGGGCGTTGAGGTTGATCTGGTCTACGGCGGACAGCCCCACTACAATTACCTGGTATCTATTGAATAGGAAGTGTAGCTCATTATGGCCATCAGAATAGTCACCGACAGCACCGCCGACCTGCCGGCTGAAGTAGCCGAGCAGCTGGGGATCACCGTAGTCCCGCTCAACGTTCATTTTGGGGAGGAGACCTTTCTGGACGGGGTCGACATCCTCCATGACGAGTTCTTCCAAAGGCTTAGAGCCGCGCGGCAACTGCCGACCACTTCTCAGCCCTCGCCGGGCAAGTTCATGGAGGTCTACGGACCACTGGCCGGGGCCGGAGACCAGATAGTTTCCATCCACATCTCGGATAAGCTCAGCGGCACGTTGAACTCCGCCAGGCAGGCCAAGGAGCAGATGGAAGGCGCCAGCATCGAGATCATCGATTCCGAGCAGGCCGCCCTCGGGACTGGGTTGGTGGCCATGGCCGCCGCCAAGGCCGTTCAACAGGGCGCTTCGCATGAGGCCGTCCTGGAAGAAGCCAATCGTGCCGTAGGTGAGGTGCAGCTTTTCGGCCTGCTGGACACCCTGGAGTATCTCCGCAAGGGCGGTCGCATCGGCATGGTGCGGGGATTCATTGGCACTCTCCTCAAAGTGAGGCCCATCATCACCGTGCGGGACGGTATCGTCCAGTCAGAAACCTCCGTGCGCAGCCGGGCCTACGGTATCCAGTACATGGTCACCCTGGCTGAAGAGAGGGCGCCGCTCAAACAGGCGGCGGTGATGCACAGCAGCACCGAAGAAGAGGCGGAGGAGCTCGCTGAGCGGCTCAGACCTCTTGTCGCTGACGGCCAGGTTCTGCAGGGCCGGATAGGTCCGGTGGTCGGCACGCACGCTGGCCCCGGCGTCATCGGCATAGTGATACAGTCCGAGAATACCCCCGAATCGCCCTAAAGAGACAACGACCACGTAAGGAGGCTGCCACGCCTTCTAAGACTAGAAGCCAGAAATCAGGGAACGGCGCCCGGCTTAGGGCCTTCATAGGGGCGCTGAAGCTGGAACAGCAGCGCGGCTACGACAACAAGTCCGTTATCGGCGGCTTGGACGGGTTCCTTGAACAGTGGGATGCCTC
>DAOUKI010000183.1:0-4770 GCA_034421495.1 Dehalococcoidia bacterium
AGGTTAGGGTAGACGTAGCCGCCTTAGGCAGCCAGTGCTAGCTGTTTCTTGCCAGTTACTTTTTTTGCCGCCTTTTAACGAGGTGCGACGGCGCCTCGGCCTGCAGTCCCGCAGAACCACCCCCTGTCGAAACCACGCGTCCCCATTTCTGCTGCTTTCATTATATCAAGGACCGGCAAGCTACAGCGAACCTTTTCCGGTCTTGGCGTAGCGCTCCATATCTCGCTCTGCTTCACGACGGGCTATGGCTTTGCGCTTATCGTATTGACGCCGTCCGCGGGCCAAGCCAAGCTCCATTTTGGCTTTGTGGTCCTTGATGTAAAGACGCAATGGGACAATGGTAAGCCTCTTCTGGCCAAGCTCCAACGCAAGGTGATCGATCTGACTGCGGTGAAGCAGCAGCTTGCGAGGCCGGGAAGGCTCGTGGTTGTAGATGCCGCCCTTTACATAGTGAGCAATATGTGAGTTGAACAGCCACATCTCGCCTTTCTCCTGGCGCGCATAGGCATCTCTTAGGTTGACGCGTCCGGCGCGAATGGACTTGATCTCAGTGCCGGTTAGAACCAGGCCCGCTTCAACCGTCTCCAAGACATCGTAATCATGGAAGGCCTTGCGGTTAACGGTGACGACCCTGTATCCGTTCTTTCCCATAATCCAATCAACCTATGGGCAAGGGTGGTGTAGATGCGGGCTGAAGCTGCTGCAAGGCGGCCAGCAGGGGTCTGTCCACCAACACCTCGAACAGGCCGTTGCCACGCTGTGTAACGGTAATCGTGGCATGGGACTCCAACTGCTCAGCAATAGTCGGATCAAGGGTAACCCACCGTTCTGCGCTAGACGTGATGTCGGGTTGCAGTCCCTCTCCCTCTATCAGGCGTCCGTTAGGCGTGTACCACAGCGCCGACGTAACGTACAGGGCGGAGCCGCTGTCCAGCGTCTTGAGCTCGTTCACGCTTCCCTTACCGAAGGTCGTCGTGCCAATGACCACGGCCCGCCCGTGGTCTTGTAGGGCGCCGGCCAGGACCTCGCTGGAGCTGGCGCTTGCCCCATCGACCAGGACGACAAGCGGCACCTCCGTAGCTATACCGCCGCCGCTGACCTCCATATCGGTCCTCACCCCTTGTCCGTCCACTTGGTAGAGCACCAGGCCGTCTTCCAGAAACTGGCTGGCAATCGAAACGGTAGTGGAAAGGATGCCGCCCAGATTGCCTCTAACGTCCAGAACAATCCCGGAGTACCCCTCGCGCACTATCTCCACCAATGCTTCCTCCACCTCTTTGTCCGTCTCGTCACGGAACCTATCTATCCACAGGTAGGCTATCTCATCGTTCAACGGCCGCCACCCGGCGGAAGGCGTTCTGATTGAAGCGCGGGTGATGCTTATCCTTACCGGTTCCTCCTCTTCGGCATGCAGCACCAGCAAGTCAACAGACGAACCTCTGGGCCCTCTAATCAAGGCCACCGCCTCGTCTACGCTGAATCCATCTACAGGCTGGCCATCCACCTCCAGGAGCACGTCTCCGGAAAGGAGTCCGGCGTCATCCGCCGGAGTGCCGTCCATCACCGCCTGTACCCTGATGCGGCCATTCTGTTCCCTTACCCAGGCGCCTATGCCTTCAAAGTCTGATTCGTAGCTTTCCACCACCTGCTTGTACCCCTCAGGCGAGAGATACGAGGTGTTGGGATCGTCCAAGGCGTTCAGCATGCCTCTAATGGCCGCTTCTTCCAGTAGCTCAGGGGTTACTTCATCGTCGCCGTCCAATCTTTCCGAAATATCCTGCCAGGCCCGCCGGATCGCTACGAAACCGCTTGAATCCAGTAGCGTTTGGGAATCCTGGTCGATCGCCCCGCTGGCGGTGAGGATATCCAGCATCCCTTGGACGGCGCCGTTGGTGAGTATGCTCTGATCAAGCTCATCAACGCTCACGTAATCTTCGTCCAGTATCCGGTATACCTCCCAGACCCCGGCAAGCTCTGCTGGAATGCCGAAGGGTAGGCGGTTGGACCATAACCTATCGGCCACGTCAAAGGTCACCAAAGTCACGATGATGACAAATAAGCCGCCGTAAACAGCTATGCGATGATGAAGTTTCATAGTGGAGCCTTTTGTACCGGGAACACCTTCATTCTAGCACAGGCGACGCGGAGACAGGCGTGCGGAGGGTGTTCCGCCGTTCCCAGTCAATGGGCTCTATCAATGCCACACTGGACAACATTGACAGCCCTATAGGTCGTTGATAGCATGATTGTGCATGGAGCATCACAATATTTGCTTTGGAATTCGGTCTGCAATACAGGGAGGGAAACCCGACGGTGGTCTATCACCACAACCAATCTAAGTTCATATGCACCACTCTTCTTCGTTCCTTGGAAATTCTCAAGGGCGGCAAAATAGGGTAATTTTAAGGCTCGGTAGGCAGGTTGCCTCACCGAGCCTCTTTGTGGCTGTAACAACCAGACAGGAGGCAGAATGGCGACTTCAGGAATTGAAATACACAGAGGCCTTTCAGGAGTCTATCTTGATAGGACGGAGTCTTGTTTCATAGACGGACAGGTCGGCAAGCTCCTGTACAGAGGCTACAACATACACGACCTTGCCGAAAAATCCACATTTGAAGAGGTGATATACCTTCTTCTGTATGGGAAGCTCCCCACGCAGGCGGAGCTGGACGGCTTCGACCAGGGGCTGCGCGCCGAAAGAGAGATCCCCAGCGAAGTCGTAGAGATCATAGATAAGGTCAAGGCGGCACACCCCATGGACGTGCTGAGGACGGCGGTATCCGCCCTGGCCGCATTCGACGACGAAGTAGAGGACCTCTCCGCCGAAGCTACCATCCGCAAAGGGCTGCGCCTTACGGCAAAGGCCACAACCATAGTGGCCGCCCACGACAGGATTAGAAACGGGAAGCCGCTTGTCAAGCCAAATCCCGACCTGAACCACGCGGGGAACTTCCTCTACATGCTGTTTGACAAGACGCCGACGGAAGATGAGGCCAGGATCCTGGACGTGGACTTCATCCTGCACGCGGAACACGGCGCCAACGCCTCGGCGTTTGCCGCCCGCGTCACGGCGTCCACGGTGAGCGACCTCCACTCAGCGGTGGTAACGGGCATCGGCACTCTCAAGGGGCCGCTGCACGGCGGAGCCGCCGAAGCGGTGCAGAAGATGGCCGAGGAAGTGGGTTCTCCGGAGAACGCCGCGGCCTACGTGCGAAACATACTCGATAACCGCGGCCGCATCATGGGCTTTGGCCACAGGGTCTACAAGGCAGAGGACCCAAGAGCAAGGCACCTGGCGGCACGTTCGCAAACCCTTGGCGAGGACAGAGGCGAACCTCACTGGTTCCAGATACTCCAGAACATCCAAGAAGCAATGAAGCCGTACCAGTCCAGGGGCATCTACGTAAACGTAGACTTCTTTGCCGGGTCCATATACTACTTGCTGGGTATCCCTGAAGACATCTTCGTTCCCATCTTTACCCTGGGGCGAATACCCGGTTGGACGTTGAACGTGGTGGAGCAGTCCTCCAACAACATGCTGATACGTCCGCTGATGGAGTACACCGGCCCAATGGACGTGGAGTACGTGCCGATAGATCAGCGCAGCTAGATCGTCTCCAGAGAAGAACGTCTCTCAAGTCATCAAGAGCCCTCTACAGTAAATGTAGGGGGCTCTACGTTATCCTAGGCCTCTTCTGTGCAATTCTTGCCGCCTAGAGATCGCAAGACTTGGTGTCTAAGGGTCTTTTGGGTAGAACCTTGTCGACAAATAATCACCTTGATAGGGTTTTAGAGATGAACTGCAAGACGTGCGGTACGTGGATTGAGAAGGGGCGGCAATGCCCATACTGCTACTCATACAACTATCGGAACATTGGGGAACTTCTAGGCATCTCCGCTGTGTGGATTCTTGTTGCGAATTATGTGGTGATCATGGGCGGTGTCCTATTTCTCTGGGGATGGCTGCTGGACAGAGCGGGAGTGTCTTTGGCGTGGATAATAGTGATATTGTTTCCTGTGTTCTTCATCTATCCTATCCCTGCATTTATAGCGGTATTGAGGGACAAGAATACAGTCAAGATAATGGCACTGAATCTGTGCCTAGGATGGACTATTATCGGCTGGGTTGTAGCCTTCGCCTGGGCGCTAAGGAGTGAGTGAAATATGGTTTGATGAAGGAGTTAAAGCCATCACCGACAGGTATTACCAGACGGTAACGACCCGTAAGAAGCCTTGGTGAAGTAGACCGGACTTTCGCTAAGAACGTCTTACGAGCCATCCAGAGCCCCTTAACAGTAAATGTTAGGGGCTCTACGTTATCCGAGGCCTCTTTCTGTGCAATTCTTGCCGCCTAGAGACCGCAAAACTCGGTGTCTAAGGGTCTTTCGGGTAGTAGAAGGCCCAATCAGTAGGAAAAGGTCGGTATTTCCCATGATTGAAAGGAGTAGTGAACAATGGCTGAGAATAGAACGGTAGAAGATCGTCTGGCGAACGTTGAGTTTACCTTGGGTGCAATCGGTGAGGAATTACTGGAAATCCTTCGGATAGACCCTGATAGCAAATTCAAAGAGCCTCTGAGGAATATCGAACTCGCTTTGTTAAGATTTGGCCAAGTAGGCGAATAGACCGGCGCTGGACTGGTCACCAGGGTCTCGCAGGTCTCGCAAATCATTCAGAGCCCCTTAGCAGTAAATGTTAGGGGCTCTTATATTATGTAAAGTAGCAAATCCTTCCTTCCTCTTCTTTACATAACTAGTATAGGGCGAACCT
>DAOUKI010000184.1:0-9436 GCA_034421495.1 Dehalococcoidia bacterium
AACGAGCCTGTTGAACAGGTCCACCGCAAGCTGCTTGGCCGGGTTTTGGGATGTTGGGACGTTGGAGGTAAGGGACGCGCGCAGCTCTCTGAGAACAAGTCCAGCTTCCTCCACGTCCGCCGATCTATCCTGAATCAGGCCGAGCCGGCAGAGGATGGCCATGGGCGCGGCGAAAGAGTACCCCAAAGCGGCCCTGGGCTCTCCGGCGAACTGCACATGAAGGATGGGGTCGCCGTCCTTGACCGCCTGGCGGCTCAGCTCGCCGCCGCTTGTGATGACGACTATCCTGGCGCCGGCGTCTTTTGCCTGCCGGTACATGGATAGGGTCTCCTCCGTGTTGCCGGAGTAGCTGGAGACTATGGCGAGCGTACCGGCGTCTATCCAGCCCGGCAAGCTATAGTCTCGAATCACTGAAAGGGGCGCGGTCTTTTCCTGGCTGATAAGGCCAGCCAGGATATCGCCGCCGATGGCAGAGCCACCGACGCCAAGTACAGCCACAGACCGGCTACCGGCGTAATGGGCGGGCAGTTCCAAGGACAGGGCTTCTCGCCAGGCCTGGGCGCACTGGTCGGGCAGCCCGGCGATTCTGTCGTGCAGGCCGGAAGGATCAAAGCGCGCATAGCTGGCCGGGTCGTCGATGGATATGGCGGTTTCGGTTCTAGAGTCCATGATTTCGATGGTAGTCAACGGTGAGCTTCAACCCCTCCGCCAAGTCCACCCGCGGAGACCATCCAAGAAGATGTTCCGCTTTCCGGCTATCCAGGGAGATTTTGAATACGTCTCCCTCACGCGGCGGACCGTAAATGGGTCGCTCCTTGTAACCGGTCGCTTCCGCTAGTATGCCGAATATCTCGTTAACAGATGTGCCGTAGCCCGCGCCTATGTTGTACTCCTCGTTGGTCTCTTGCTCAAGAGCCTTCAGGTTGGCTTCTATCACGTCTGCAACGTAGACGAAGTCCCGTTCCTGTTCGCCGCTGCCAAAGATGGTCACTTCTTTCTTATCCAGCATTCGCTGAGTGAAGATAGCTATGACGCCGGCTTCACCGTAAGGGTCCTGGCGGGGGCCGTAGATGTTGCTGGGGCGCAGGATGGTGTACTTGAACCCCGCCGATGCTCCGTAAGCATGGACGTAGCTCTCGGCGGCGTGCTTACTGGCGCCGTAAGGAGAGATGGGTCTGACGGGATGGGTCTCCGTACAGGGAAGCTGCGTTGGGTTGCCGTAAAGGGCGCCGCCCGTCGAGCTGTACACGAATCTGTCCACACCGAACCTGTCGCACATGCGGAGGAGGTTCAGCGTGCCCGCTACGTTTACCCTGGCGTCTTCTTCCGGGTCGGCAACGGACCTGGACACACTTGATTGGGCAGCCATGTGAAACACGACCTGGGGCTTTTCCTGGCGGAAGACTTCGGCTAGCTCGGCGGCTCCTATGTCCACTTGATGGAGGGAGACGTTGGATTCCAGGTGCTCCCTGCGACCGCTGCTGAGGTTGTCAACTACGGCCACGTGCAGGCCCTGTTCAAGCAAACGATCCGCGAGGTGAGAGCCAACGAAGCCCGCGCCGCCTGTGACGAGTACGCTGGAGTAGCTCACAACCGGTTCCCAGGGGTGAGCAGGATGGCTTCTTCGGCTTCTCGGAGGTCTTTGTGGTTGTCCACGGCCTTCCAGAAGGACCTGGAGCAGTAGGCGAACAGCTTGCCCTCGTCCGCCAGACGGGGGAAAGTTGTCGTTTCATGGTCGCCCAGGTCGGGCAGTTCCGGCCTGATTGCGGTCTCCAAGAGATAGATGCCGGCGTTGATCCACAAAGGCAGTTCCCCCTTTTCTCGGAATGCCGTGATGCGGTTGGAGCCGTCTATCTCAACTACGCCGTAAGCGCTAGGGTAGGGGGTTAGCATGACGGTGGCCAGTGCGCCGGTTTCTCTGTGCGGTGCAATCATAAGCTTCAAGTCTTCGTTGGTGAGTATATCCCCATTACAGGCCAGAACGGTCGACTCGGAATCCGGAACGCAGGCCAGGCCCTGTTTGAGTGCTCCTCCTCTACCGAGGGGCGATTCTTCCACGGAGTATTGGATGTTGACCCCCAGCCGGGAGCCGTCACCGAAATAGTCCCTTATGCTCTGCCACCTGTATCCGCAGAGAATTATGAAATCGGTGATGCCCAACTCCTTATACTTGGTTACCTGATGCCAGAGGATGGGCTTGCCGTTGACCTCCACCATGGGCTTGGCCACGGTATCGGTCAGCGGCCGCAACCGCTCGCCCTTTCCACCGGCAAGGATGAGTGCATACATAGCTGTGGAACATCATATTCCGTGAAGTCGCAAGGCTTCAAGAGGGTACGTAGGGACATACGGGCGGATGGGAGGAGCGTCCGCTCATGTCCTTCCTTCGGCTGTGCTCAGGATAAACTCTAGGCTCACCACGAGCGGGGTGTTGGTATCCGTTCGCCCTGAGCTTGAAGTTTACCCTGAGCTTGTCGAAGGGAAGGGCGCATCCCCCCGGCGTGGTTCGACAGGCTCATCTATGAAAAGAGATGCCCTGTCAAGGCCCTGATTCCAGCGACGAGCGGATCCCCCCACCCGTCATGTCGAAAGACCGACATCTCTCCCTATCCCATTGGCCGCTTTCCCCCTATCATTACCCCATGAATACTTGCATGAAATACTTGGCCTCACCCCCATCTATGCTCCTCGGTTCGGGTTCCTCAATCCGGCAAACCCCAAGATGCGTCTTGCCCCAACCCCGCGACAAAAAACGCGACGGGATCGGATTCGTTTCCTCATTTTTCGCCAACCTCCGAACCATTTTAGCCTTGCTATTTGACATAACGTTGGAAACGAATACCCCTCGTCATTCCCGAGCAGTCGGGAACCCAGGGGGGCGGGCTCCAAAGCCCGCTCGTGGTGAGCCTAGAGTTTATCCTGAGCCTAGCCGAAGGGAACCACGCCTGGAGCGCCCTTTGACAAGCTCAGGGCGAACGGAGGAGGGCTACCTGGATTCCCGATCGGGGTCGGGAATGACGAGGGGGTTTGCCGTGATGAATCGAGTGTGTTATATTCGTTGGTGACAAGAATAGCGAAGGTATAAAGTAATAGAGCGGATGCTAGGAACGGAAAGTAAGCAAGCGATCTTCAAGGATTTCGGCGGACACGAAAAGGACACAGGGTCAACGGAAGTTCAGGTAGCTCTACTCACGGAGCGTATCAAGCAGTTGACCAGCCACCTGAGGTCTCATCACAAGGACTTCCAGTGTAGACGCGGACTGATGCGACTGGTGGGACGTAGACGCCGTTTGTTGTCTTACCTAAGCCGCGAAGACGTGGGACGTTACGCAAACATCCTAGCAAGATTAGGACTACGACGGTAACACCCCTTCCCCAGGGGTGTTTTCTCTTTCCTGGACGCCCGCTCCTGATATAAAGGAGTCTTTTTTCTTATGGTTGAAACTTTTACACGTGAAATTGGCGGACGTACGCTTATTGTTGAGATTGGGAGATACGCAGAACAGGCCAACGGGGCAGCTCTGATCCGGTACGGGGACTCCATAGTCCTCAGCACCGTGAACAGCGCCCAGGCAAGGGAAGGAATAGATTTCTTCCCGCTGACCGTAGACTACGAGGAGAGGCTGTACGCGGCGGGCAAGATTCCCGGCAGCTTCTTCCGCAGGGAGGGCCGACCCACGCAAGACGCCATCCTGGCGGCCCGCTTGACGGATCGCTCAATACGTCCGCTGTTCCCCAAGGATTACCGCAGCGAGGTACAGGTCATCAACACCGTACTGTCGGTGGACCACGAGAACCCTCCGGAAACGCTTTCGATAATAGGAGCGTCTATTGTGCTGACCATATCGGACATTCCGTTCGAGGGCCCCATAGGGGCTTGCCGCCTGGGGTACATGGACGGAGAGCTACTGGTCAATCCTACCTACAAGCAGATAAGCGGCGGCGACCTTGACCTGGTAGTAGCAGGCACCCGCGACGCCGTGGTAATGGTGGAGGCGGGCGCCGGAGAGGTATCCGAAGAGCAGCTCTTGGAGGCCATGGCCCTGGGGCAGGAAGTCAACGCAGAGCTGGCATCGCTTCAAGATGAGATAGCCCAAAGGGTGGGCAAGCAGAAAGTCCACTATATTCCGATTGCCCAACCTTCTGCCGATCTGCAGTCGGAGGTGGACTCCATGCTGCAAGGACGGGTGAAGGAGCTGTTCGACGAAGGTGCGGCAAAGGGAGAGCGAAACGCTGCGCTGGATGAGTTGGAGAAGGAGGCCGTCGAGCGTTTCGAAGAGGAGCACGGCGCGGGCCTTGTATCGGAGGCGTTCGAAAAGCTCCTGAAGAAAACAATGCGCGATAACGTCATACACAACGGCAAACGCCCCGACGGGCGAAGTCCCGAGGAGATACGGCCGATCAGCACGGAAGTGGGCGTGCTACCCAGAACCCACGGTACGGGCATGTTCAAACGCGGTCAGACCCAGGCGCTCTCCATAGCTACCCTGGGCTCCTTGAGCATGACGCAGAACCTCGACACATTGAGCCCGGAGGAGACCAAGCGGTACATGCACCACTACAACTTCCCGCCGTACTCCGTGGGAGAGGTGCGACGAATGGGCGGCGCGGGTCGGCGCGAGATAGGACACGGAGCGCTCGCCGAGAGGGCGCTTCTTCCCGTGATCCCAGACGAGGCGGAGTTCCCCTATACCATCAGAGTGGTATCGGAGATTCTGAGCTCCAACGGGAGCACCTCCATGGCCAGCGTCTGCGGAAGCACCCTGGCGCTGATGGACGCCGGCGTTCCCATAAAGAAGCCGGTGGCCGGCGTGGCCATGGGCCTCATCATGGGTGAGACAGGGGAGTACGCCGTGCTCACGGACATCCAGGGCATAGAAGACTTCCAGGGAGACATGGACTTCAAGGTTGCCGGAACGGACGACGGCGTAACGGCGCTCCAGATGGACGTCAAGGTGAAGGGGATCAACTTCGAAATAATGAGCCAGGCGCTGGAGCAGGCTCGTCGAGGGCGTCTGTTCATTCTGGACAAGATGAAGGAAACGATGCCGGGGGTGAGGCAGGAGTTGAGCCCTTACGCTCCTCGTATGCAGAAGATGAGCATCCCGGTGGACAAGATAGGCGCGGTCATTGGCCCAGGAGGCAGGACTATCAAGGCCATCATCCAGGAGACCAAGGCCACCATAGACATAGAGAACGACGGCACCGTGACCATAGGTTCCACCAGTGAAGAGTCGGCTAATGCGGCCATAGAGGCGTTGCAAGGCTTGATCCGAGAGCCTGAAATAGGCGAGATCTACACCGGCAAGGTGACCAGGATCATGGAGTTTGGCGCTTTTGTGGAGATCATGCCCGGCAAAGAGGGACTGGTGCACATCAGCCAGCTGGCCGAGAATCACGTGGAAAGGGTTGAAGACGAGGTAACGGTGGGCGACGAAATAACCGTTATGCTGGTGGAAGTGGACAGGATGGGAAGGATCAACCTTTCTCGCCGCGCCGTCTATGCCGACTCAGACTCTGAACAGGGAGAAGAGAGGCCCCAGAGAGGGGAAGGCCGTTCCGACGGCGATCGCTCCCAGCGCGGCGGCAACGGTCGCGGCGGCTACAGCCAACGTCGAGGCGGCTACTCGCAGGGCGGCGGCAGAAGGCCAGGCGGTCGTGGGCCAAGGCCGGGCGGCCCTGGCCGTGGACCAAGACGCTATTAGTGAGGTGCGAGGAGTGGCGCTGCGAGTAGTAGTGCATGGAGCGCTGGGGCGGATGGGCCAGCAGGTGCTGGCCGCTCTTTGCGCGGACGGTGAAGTTGAGCCGGTAGGCGGCGTCGACCTAGGGACGGGCATAGACACCATCGACCTGCCGGATGGCTCCGGCGCAATCCCCTATGCAAACAGCGTAAGCGACCTGCTTGCACGCGTGGAGGCGGACGTCCTCATAGATTTCTCCATAGCCACGGCAAGCGTGGAAGCGGCGCGCATGGCCGCTGAACGAGGCGTCCACGTGGTCATCGGCACATCCGGCATGGGAGAACCTGAGCTGGAAGCGCTGAGAGAGCTCAGCACCAGCAATGAAGTCGGCGTGCTGGTGGTTCCAAACTTTGCACTGGGAGCGGTGGTCTTGACGCACCTGGCCAGGATAGCGGCCCGCTTCTTTGAATACGCCGATATACACGAAGCACACCACGAGGCCAAGATCGACGCTCCGTCAGGGACGGCGCTGGCCCTGGCAAGGGCAATCGCCGAGAACAGGAGCTTCAAACACCCCGACCCGGAAAAGGAGCCTCTGCCCGGCACTAGGGGCGGAGACTACAGCGGAGTATCGATACACAGCACGCGGATGCCCGGGCACTTAGCCCATCACGAGGTGGTGTTTGGAGCGCTGGGGCAAACGTTGAGCCTCAAACACGATTCCATTAGCCGTGAGTCGTTCATGCCCGCCGTGCTGCTGGCGGTGAAAGAGGTTGCCAAGCATCGCAGGTTTGAAGTAGGGCTTGAGGGAATACTGGGACTTTCCTAAAGCGAATTCTCTGCCGTTGGATTCACATCGGAGAGGAGATGTAGATAATGAGCCCAGTCTTCCCCCTAAGGCTGTATAAGACCTACTACAACCAAGGGTTCTTCAACATCCCACGAGCATTTGATCATCTGGTTGGTGGCGAGGGAACCGTGACTTTGGCGCTTGATGGCAGTAGCGAGATCAAGGGTCACATAGATCGAAGAACTAACCCAAACGGCACGGCTCGCATCATGGGCCGAGTACCCCTTCGTAACTGGTTCCAAAGAAACTACTCAGAGGGAGACACGGTACCGGTCAGGTTCGAGTCACCCCGCCGGATGGTTCTCGGTTAGAAGAAAGTTTTGAAGCGATATTTCCCCACCATGTATGGGTATATGGTAAAATTGTCATATTCTCCGGGGAAGGTGTGAGATGGCTGAGATAGGAAGACTCCTCACGGCAATGGTTACCCCCTTTGATGATGAAGGGCGCGTGGACTATGAACAGGCTAAGCGCCTTGCCGTGGCCCTGGTGGACTCAGGGAGCGACGGCGTTATCGTGGTGGGCACCACAGGTGAGTCGCCGGTGCTGAGCCCGGAGGAGCAAGGCCGCATGTTCGCCGAGGTGAGCAGCGCGCTGAAGGGTAGGGGAGCCGTGGTGGCAGGCGCGGGGAGCAACAACACCCACGAGGCGGTGAAGTACACCAAAGACGCTGAAGAGGCGGGCGCTGACGCGGTCTTGCACGTGGTCCCGTACTACAACAAGCCGACCCAGGAAGGGCTGTATCAGCACTTCAGGACAATTGCGGAGAGCACCCATCTGCCGGTCATCCTGTACAACGTGCCCAGCCGCACCATCACCAACCTTACCGCGGATACAACGCTGAGGTTGAGCCAAATAGACAACGTTCTGGGCGTCAAAGAGGCCAGCGCGGACTTCGAGCAGATTGCCACGATCATCGACGGGGCGCCGGATAGGTTCAAGGTGTGGAGCGGCAACGATGCCGATACGTTCCATATCATGTGCCTGGGAGGATACGGCGTGGTCAGCGTGGCATCCCACCTGGTGGGTCGACAGATCAAGGCGATGATGCAGATGCTCTTGGACGGGAGCGTGAACGGCGCGGCACAGGAGCATCGCAGGCTGCTGCCGCTGTTCAAGGGGCTGTTCGTGGTCTCAAATCCGATTCCGGTGAAATACGCCACCAACTACGCCGGCTTCAACGTGGGCAAGCCACGGCTGCCTTTGACTGAACCGGATGAGAAGACGGCGGCCTTTCTCGATGAGCTGGTTAGCAAGTACGAGGTGGACTTGCCGGTCGGTTTGCCCGCTTAGGGTCAACCGGTTTTAGGCGCCAGGAAGCAACTGCTTAGATGGTCGTTGACCATGCCTACGGCCTGCATGAAGGCGTAACAAATAGTGGGTCCTACAAATCTGAAGCCACGTTTCTTCAGCTCCCTCGACATGTCGTGAGACTGCGGAGTTATGGCTGGCATGTTTTCAAACGTTACCTCGCCTGGGCTGCGGTAGCCCTCTTGAGGGGTGAACTTCCAGATGAACTTGTCAAATGAGCCGAACTCCTCTTGTACGGCGAGGAACTGTTGTGCGTTGCTTATGAAGGCATCCACTTTGAGTCTATTTCGTACGATTCCTTCATTGGCAAGGAGGCGCTTTTTCTCTCTGTCTGTGTAGTTGGCGATTTTTTCGGCGTCAAAGTTGTCAAAGGCGATCCGGTATTTCTCCCTCTTATTCAGTATGGTTTGCCAGGAAAGGCCAGCCTGTGCTCCTTCAAGACAGAGGAATTCAAAGAGTAGCCTGTCATCATGAACGGGGACTCCCCACTCCTCGTCGTGGTAGCGCATCATTAGAGGGTCATCCGGGCCACCAAAGCAACGGGTCTCATACATAGAAGGGGCGCTCACCTTCACCCCAAGCCGGAGATTTCCCTCATCAGCGTCGCCATCTCTATGGAGGCAAGAGCGGCGTCGTAGCCGCGGTTGCCTTCCTTGCCTCCGGCCCTGGCCGTCGCCTGCTCCTCGCTGTCCGTGGTGAGGACGCCGAAGATGGTGGGCACACCCGTCTCTCGCGATACGCTGGCTATACCGTGCGTAGCTTCCCGAGCGACGTATAGATGGTGGTCCGTTTCGTGCCTGATGACAGCGCCGAGACAGATGACGGCATCGAATTCGCCGGTGTCGATCAAGTTCTGCGCTGCAACGGGGAGTTCAAACGAACCGGGCACCCAGGCCACGGTTATGTCCTGTTCCAGAACGCCGTGCGAGGATAAACCGTTCAATGCGCCCTGAAGCAGCTTGGAAGTGACCGTTTCGTTGAAGCGGGCCACCACAATTGCGATATGCAGGCCGTTGCCGTTGTGGTTGCCCTTTAGCTCACGAACCATGGCTTATCGATCTTGAGCGACGGGCCGCTGGGCCTCAGGCTCCGCAAGCTCCGCTTGCAAGAGATGGTCGAGCTTGGTGAGCTTGGTTTGAAGGTATCGCTTGTTGACGTCGTTGGGGGGTATCTGGATGGGGACGCGCTCCACGATGTTGAGCCCGTATCCGTCCAGGCCGACCACCTTCCTGGGGTTGTTGGTGAGAAGACGAATATTGCGAATGCCAAGGTCCACCAGAATCTGGGCGCCGATGCCGTACCAGCGCAGGTCGGGAGGAAAGCCCAGCTTCTCATTGGCCTCCACCGTGTCCAGTCCGGTGTCCTGCAACTGGTAAGCACGCAGCTTGTTGTGCAGCCCAATGCCCCGGCCTTCCTGACGCATGTAGAGAAGGACGCCGCGGCCATCCTCTTGGATCATCTCCAGAGATTTGCGGACCTGGTCGCCGCAGTCACAGCGAAGGCTGCCGAAGGTGTCGCCGGTAAGGCACTGGCTGTGCACCCTAACCAGTACGGGCTGTTCCGAGGCGACGTTGCCCTTGACCAGAGCAACGTG
>DAOUKI010000185.1:0-2287 GCA_034421495.1 Dehalococcoidia bacterium
TACCGCGGAAAGCCCCAGCAGTCCGGTTAAGAACACCAGCGGCGCGCTCAAGCCGTCCACGCCCAGGAAGTACTGGACGTTCAGGGACTCTATCCACATGGTCTTTTCAACCAGCTGGAGGGCGTCCGTTCCGTCCTGGTACACAATGTAAAAGACCACGGACGTCAGGACCAGCTCAACGATGGTTACAGCGGCCGCAACCAGACGGACTCTCGGCCCATTGACGAACAAGAGGATGAGCAGCGCACCTGCCAGTGGAAGAAAGAGCGTAGCGGTTAGCAACGGGCTCTCCTCATATCTTTATCTACCAAGTACAAGATAAGCTCCTAGAATAAGCAGCATTCCCAAAGAGACAACGACGCCATAGGCCTGGACCTGACCGTTCTGCAAGGGGGCCACGGCCCTTCCCGCATTGCGGCTGACGAGGCCTATGAATTCGACGATGCGATCCACCACTTCCCTGTCGAACCAGTCGAGGAACCTGACTCCACCCTGATAGAAGACGCGATACACCAAGACGCCTTCGTACAGTTCATCCATGTAGTACTTCCTGAAGAGGAGGTTCCTAACCGGGCCGAACGCTTGCCCCACTCTCTCAGGCGATATGACTCCGGCCTGGTACATCAACGTGGCCAGGACTATCCCCAGCAATGCCACGGCTGTCGAAACTCCGGCAATCACCAAATCGAAGTCCTTGACGTGTCCTCCCAAGAACTCAACGAACCAGTGCGCCGGTATGTTCCCCAGGTCGTTCAGGGGGTTGACGAAGTAGCCCGCCCCTATCGAAGCAATAGCCAGTATGCCGAGCGGCAACACCATGACCCAGGGCGATTCCGCCAGATGCACGCCGTGCCCGGCATTCTCCGGGTCCTCCTTTTCGATGCCCCCACGGAACTGGCCGTGGAAGGTCATGTAGATGACACGGAACATGTAGAAAGCCGTGAGGAAAACGGTAGCGAGAGCGAGCCAGAAGACCACCTGGCTAACGCCGCCTCCGCCGTGCCAGGCGTCCAGAAGGATTTCGTCCTTGCTCCAGAAGCCAGCCAGGGGGAAGATGCCCGCCAGGCTCAGTGCGCCTATCAAGAAGGTGATATAAGTCCACTTCATGTGCTTACGCAGGCCGCCCATGTACCGCATATCGAATGTGCCGGTGGCGTGGTTCACACTGCCTGACCCAAGGAACAGGAGCGCTTTGAAGAAGGCGTGGGTGAACAGATGGAACATCGCCACTGCCGGAACGCCTATGCCTACCGCGGCTATCATGTAGCCAAGCTGGCTGACCGTGGAGTAGGCCAGCACACGCTTGATGTCGTACATCACCAGCCCCATTGCGGCGGCAAACACCGCCGTGAATCCACCGATCAGCGCCACCACGGTAAGGGCCGTTTCAGATTCGGCAATGAGTCCAAAGAACCGCACCACCAGGAATACGCCCGCCGCAACCATAGTCGCGGCATGTATCAGGGCGCTTACCGGAGTGGGGCCCTCCATGGCATCGGGAAGCCAGGTGTGCAAAGGGAACTGAGCCGATTTGCCCACCGCACCGGCGAATATGCCAAGCGACAACCAAGTAGCCGCGAAGGCGGTCAGGCCGCCCGCGGAGCCAAGTATGTCGGGGATTTCAAACGGGTTGAGCCCCTGACCCAGGTAGAAGTCCTTCTGCACAAACAGGTAGAGGATAGCGAGCAGCAGGCCCACGTCTCCAATGCGGGTTATCAGGAACGCCTTCTTCGCCGCAGCCGCAGCCGCAGGTCGCTGGTGCCAGAACCCGATCAGCAGGTATGAGCTCAAACCGACAAGCTCCCAGAACACATATATCTGGAGGATGCTCCTGGCCAGGACAATGCCTATCATAGAGGTGGTGAATATCGACATGTAGGCGTAGTAGCGGGAGTACTCGTGCCTCTCCATGTAGCCAAGCGAATAGATCTGCACCATCAAGCTCACGCCGGTGACCACTACCAGCATGATGGCGGTGAGCGGGTCCATGAGGATGCCTATCCTGATCTCCAGCTCGCCGATGGTCAGCCAGGTATGCGAGTCCCAGCCGATTGCATCGTGGTTGCCTACCGTGCTTGCCAGTGCCCATATAGATAGCGCAAAGGCAAGCCCTATGGTGAGTATGGTGGCATACCCGCTGAGGCGCTGGTCCACGCTCCGTGACAGAGGACGGATGACAAGTACGATGAGTACAAGAGATACCAGGGGTAAGAACAGGATGGCCCAGGCTATAGGTTCGGTTATCATAGGACCTTCACAGCTTCCTCAGGATTTCATCCGCAACGTG
>DAOUKI010000186.1:0-2776 GCA_034421495.1 Dehalococcoidia bacterium
GGCGTTTCCGCTCCGGTCAATGCCGCCACGGTCAACGTCATCAAACAGATAGAGGCCGGGCAGTTGCAACCGGCGCCGGAAAACGTCGAGCGAGTCCTCTCCATGGCGGGGCTTTAGCAAACCCGGACAATGACGAAATCAAGCGAACCAATGGAAGTCAACCACGTTTCTTCTCAAAAGCTGCGTCCCTTTGCAGCGGCGATACTCCAGAAGCAGGGCGTGCCGCAGGACGACGCTGCATTCGTGGCGGAGGTCCTGGTAGAAGCAGACCTCCGCGGGGTGGATTCGCACGGGGTCACTCGTCTCGCCGGATACGTGAGCATGATCCACAAAGGCGTGCTCAACCCGCGTCCGACGATCCGTGTCGTCCAGGACTCAGGCGCAACCGCCGCTCTTGACGGCGATCACGGCTTCGGCATGTTGGGAGCAAGACTGGGCATGGCCACCGCGATTGAAAAGGCGCGACAGTTCGGGGTATCCATAGTAACGGCGCGCAACCTTAGCCACACCGGTATGATCGGCTTCTACACCATGTCGGCGGCCTCCCAGGACATGATAGGCATCGCCATGAACAACGGAGCGGGCATTGTGCCGCCGTTTGGCGGCATGACTCCCACCCACGGCACTAATCCGTTCAGCGTAGCCTTCCCTACTGAAAGCGATCCGGTTGTCCTAGACATGGCAACTACCATGGTGGCGGCCGGTAAACTGAGGCTTGCCGCCAAGAAGGGAACGCCCATACCTCTGGACTGGGGACTGGATCGGCACGGAGAACCCACCAGCGACCCCAAAGAAGTGCTGGAGCATGGGCTGCTGCAGTGGGCGGGAGGATACAAAGGCTTCGGATTAGCCACCGCGATAGAGATTCTGGGCGGTGTCCTCTCAGGCGGCCTCTTTGCCAGGGACGTGCCGCGGCTCAAGGTCTTCGGGCAAGACCCCATCATTGCCAACGGCGCATATATCGCCGTCGATATCCAGCGTTTCATGCCGCTGACGGAGTTCCACGACAGAATGGCCAGCCTCGTGGATCAGATTAGGTCGTCCGAACCCGGCCCTGGAGTGGAACGCATCTACGTTGCCGGAGAACCGGAGTTTCGCTTAAAGGAGCAACGTGAACGGGAAGGCGTCCCTCTCAGCGCAGAGGTGTTCCAGGAGCTGCTTGATTTGAGCAAAGAGTACTCCGTGCCGTTCGACCCAAGCCAGCAAGGGAGGAACTCATGACCCGCATGACGGGAAAGCGCGCCTTGGTTGAAATGCTGCGTGCCGAGGGTGTGAAGTACGTCTTCGGCAACCCCGGCACTACGGAGCTGCCTCTCATGGACGCGCTCCAGGACACCCCCGACCTGCAGTACGTCACCACACTGTTCGAAGGCGTGGCCGCCGGCATGGCGGACGGATACGCCAGGGTTACCCAGAAGCCCTCTTTCGTCAACCTGCACATCTCGGTCGGGGTGGCAAACGCCATCGCGGTGGTCTACAACGCGTGGAGGGGCGGCACTCCCATGGTCATCACCGCCGGACAGGCCGACTCCAGCTTTCATCTACATTCCCCTACCCTTCACTCCAACATGGTCAACGTCATGCGCGAGTACACAAAATGGGCGGGAGAGGTCACCCACCCCTGGGACGTGCCCTCCATCATCAGAAGAGCCTTCAAGTTAGCAAGCACTCCGCCCACGGGCCCCGTCTTCGTATCGCTGGCCTGGGACGCCATGAACGGCGAGGCCGACGTCGATATAGAGCCTTCGCTAAACGACTACTTCCGGTTGCGGCCCGACACTAGAGCCGTGGAGGAAGCGGCAAATGTGCTTGCCCAAGCCCGCGACCCCCTGATTCTCGTCGGCGACAGGGTATCGCAGTCGCCGGGCGCCCCCCTTCTGGTTGGCAAGCTCGCCGAGCAGATAGGAGCGCCCGTCTACGCTCCCACAACCCTGTCCGAGGTGCACATCCCAACCTCTCACCCCCACTACCTGGGTTCCTTCGAAACAAGCTGGTTCGACCATCGCATGAAGAAGCGGCTGGACGAATCCGACGCCGTGGTAGCCATCGGCATCGACGCACTGATCCAGTTCATCCCCACCCCGGAGAGGCCATTCAGCGGTCCGCCCAAGCTGGTCCACCTGGATAGCAGTTCGTGGGCCATCCAGCGGTCGTATCCGGTGGCTGTGGGAGTGCTCAGCGATATAGCGGCAGGCTTGGGTGAACTAGCAGACGCCTTGGACAACACCATGCCGGCCTCCTCAAAGGAAGCAGCCAGGGCCAGGGGCCAGGCTATCGCCGCCCAGAAGCACACCGCAGCTCAGGCGTTTCAAGCCAGGGTCAACGAAAAATGGGACAACGTACCCATCTCCCCGGAACGGTTCGCGACTGAGGTGGCGCGGGCATTGCCTTCCGGCTTCATCTACTGCGACGACTCCATCACAACTCGCGGCGTCCTCATGAACGCCATCGACTTCGATGAGCCCGGCTCCCTGTTCGCTCAACGAGGCGGAAGTCTCGGTTCAGCTATGGGCGCGGCGATGGGCATGAAGCTGGCCTCTCCGGATAGGCCGGTGGTGGCCGTAATCGGCGACGGCACAGCTATGTACACCATCCAGGCTCTGTGGACAGCGGCCGCTTACGACATCCCTGTGACCTACGTGTTCTGCAACAACAGCAGCTACAAGGTGCTCAGGGAAGGTATGGCCCGGTACCTCACCGGCTCCGAGCGCCAGAGCGACTATCTGGGAATGGACTTCTACAAGCTGCCCCTTGACTTCGTGAAGATGGCCGCCGC
>DAOUKI010000187.1:0-1942 GCA_034421495.1 Dehalococcoidia bacterium
GAAGCCGACGCCAGACGCACTTCACCGTCTTCAATTGTGAAGGCAACCTTGTCCCTGTGCTTGACGCCGAGCACCCGCCGCACCTCGGCGGGAATAGTCACCTGACCACGCTGGGTTATGGTTGTGGTAAACTCTCTCAATTTTCTCCTCCAATGATGTACAGTTTTTCAATGCAAGCATAGCACATCATTGATACCTGTCAAATTCAGTACAAAACGCAAAGAAGAAGGTGCACTATGTCTCCAATGGTTCTGTAAGCAGTACGGTGTGGAGGTGCTGCGTCTCCGCTCATGTGGTTCCCGTCTGCACGGGCATGACGATAGGCGCTGTCCTGAATGCGGTCCGAGCTTTCCTTGACCCTATGCAAAGCCGATTGTTACAATGGCCTTTACGTTTTCGCCAGGGACGGGAGGAGAATGATAACCATAGGCCTGAGCGGCGGCATTGGTTCTGGCAAGACAGAGGCGAGCCGCATCCTCCAGGAGATGGGCGCGGAAGTCATCATCGCCGACCAGGTGGGCCATCAGGCATATGAACCCCACACCGATGCTTGGAAACAGGTTGTGGAGACCTTTGGCGAGGATATCCTGCAGCCGGACGGCCAGATAGACCGCAGAAAACTAGGTGGAATCGTCTTTTCCAATCCCGAAGAGATGGCCAAGCTGAACGCCATCATGCATCCCAGGATGCACGCGATGATGGAGGAGCGTCTCAGGGAACTGGAGGCCAAAGGCGCACAGGTTGCCGTCCTGGAAGCGGCTATCCTGATAGAGGCCGGTTGGATATCCCTAGTCGATGAGGCGTGGATGCTGGAGGTTCCTGAAGAGGTGGCGGTGGAGCGTATTCACCAGAGAAACGGGCTGGCTGAAGAGGAGATCAGGAAACGTTTGAGGTCTCAGCTATCGAACGAAGAGAGGGCTAAACACGCCAGCGAGGTCATAGAGAATACAGGCGACCTTGAGGCTTTGAGGCTTCGCCTCGAAGAGCTCTGGTACAGCCGATTGCAAGGGAGGCATAGTTGACACTAGCAAAAGGGACAAGGAGCGTTTACAGGGAGTTCCTCATAGAGGAATACGTGGTAGAAGATGAACCGTACTACGTCTCCGTATCAGATGAGATAGAGCTATTTGAAGCCGCCTACGAATCCAAGATTCCCGTACTGCTGAAGGGGCCAACGGGGTGCGGCAAGACTCGATTCATCGAGCACATGGCCTGGCGCCTGGGTCGTCCCCTTACCGCCGTGAAGCGCAACAAAGGTGAGGGAACTGAAAACGGCGCCATACCGCTGGTAACCATAGCGTGCCACGAGGACCTGACCGCCAGCGACCTGGTGGGAAGATACCTTCTGGAAGGCGAGGAAACGAAGTGGATAGACGGCCCCTTGACCAGGGCGGTGAAAGCGGGGGGCATCTGCTACCTGGATGAGATAGTGGAGGCACGTAAAGATACAACCGTGCTGATTCACCCTCTCACCGACCACAGGCGCTTTCTACCCATCGAGAAGCGCGGCCAGGTGATAGAAGCCGCGGACGGCTTCCTGCTCTGCATTTCATACAACCCCGGTTATCAGAGCGCTTTGAAAGACCTGAAACACAGCACAAGACAAAGATTCGTCTCTCTGGAGTTCAACTACCCAACCAAGGAAGTTGAAGCCCAGGTTGTGCAACATGAGAGCGGCGTATCGCCTGAGATGGCGGACTCCCTGGCCAAGCTGGGGGAAAAGGTGCGCAACCTGAAGGACCACGGCCTGCAAGAAGGCGCCAGCACCAGGCTGCTGATCTACGCCGGCAAGCTGATTAACCAAGGCATAACGCCGAGAAGGGCTTGCCAGATTGCGGTGGTCTGGGGCGTGACCGACGACTATGAAGTCCAGGAGAGCATTGAAGAGGTTGTCAATTCCATCTTCGAATAGAGTAGCGGAGACCACTATACCCCCAGTCGA
>DAOUKI010000188.1:0-9177 GCA_034421495.1 Dehalococcoidia bacterium
CGAGAGGGGATTCGAACCCACCAACCTACCGATTACAAATCGGTTGCGCTACCATTGCGCCACTCGGGCACGTAGCTTCATCCCTCCTCACCCAACAGCGACTCAAGCCATCCCTGACTTGAGTCGCTGATAAGCAAACATTGCAAATCCGAGCACTCTCAGACTTAAAGTATATCTTCATGACCAAGCGCCGTCAAGAAAAACGGGGCAGGGCAGGCGCCCCTATTCCAAGGCCACCTCTATGGCCGCTGCTATCCACTCTTTCGGCGGCCTGTCAAGCGGGTCGTCTTCTATCCAGTAGACCCGGCATTCCAAGTTGAAACCGGATTCCAGGATGTCCGGCTCTACGTCCATGCCTTCCACACGCACTGTCGGCGAGCCTAGAAACTCCATCTCTTCCGCCTGCTGCTGTGAAGAGATTCTTATCAGTTCCACGTCTGCGTCCACGTGATACTCGGCAAGGACCTCTCTCACATCCGCCAGCGTCTGCTCCCAGTTGGGGCAACCGTCTGAGTAGAGTAGAGATACATTCATTGCCACACCTCATAGATATGCTGTAATCGCACGTTCATCTAATAACGCCGTCTATTGGAACAAGGCAACGTCCTCTTCCATTCGGAGGTTCTCGGCCGCCTCCGGCTCCCGCATCTCCTCTGCAACTCTGCGCGCGCTGGGCAACATCTGGCGCACCGCCTGACCTAGGGTGGCCGCGGCAATCAGTTCAATGCCGCCGTCCTTTGCCTCCGTGGATTGTACCCAGGGCACAATGGCGCGGCGAAAGCCCATCCGCTCCGCCTCGGCTAGCCGTCTTGCCAGATGAGGCACACCCCTCAACTCGCCACCCAGCCCTATCTCGCCGATGGCCACTGTCCAAGGGTCGCATGGCACGTTTCGGAAGCTGGATATCAGCGCCAGAGCCACGCTCAGATCAACGGCAGGCTCCTTCACCCTCAGTCCACCCGGTATGTTCACTATGATGTCCTGGTTGCCAAACGGGATGCCCAGCCGCTTGCTCGTGGCCGCCGCTATGAGGAGCAGCCTTTGGAAATCCACGCCGCTGGTTGTACGCCTTGGCTGTGGGAAAACGGTGAGGTTGGTCAGCGCCTGCACTTCCACCAGCAGAGGTCTGCTTCCCTCCATGGTCACCGTTACGGTGGAACCGGGGACGTCCGTGCGCCTGCTGGAGAGGAAAAGCAGGGAAGGCTCCGTAACCTCTTCCAAGCCGAGTTGCCCCATCTGGAAAACGCCTATTTCATTGGTAGGGCCAAACCTGTTCTTGGCGGCCCTCAGAATGCGGTACATCCCCATGGTATCGCCCTCAAGATTGAGCACAACGTCTACCATGTGTTCCAGGTATCGGGGCCCGGCCACGGTGCCGTCCTTGGTGACGTGGCCGGCAAGCAGCACGGGTACGTTGTGTTCCTTGGCCCACTGCGTGATAAGCCGGGCGCATTCCCTCACCTGGGCCACGCTTCCCGCCGCGGACGCTATTTCTCCCGTGGTCATCGTCTGGATGGAGTCCACCACTACCAGCGACGGTCTCTGCGCGTCCATTTCTAAAATGACATTTTCAAGCTGCGTCTCCGAAAGGAAATAGACGCCCTTCCCGGGCAGATTGAGCCGCTGGGCGCGCATGCGCACCTGATTGGACGACTCTTCTCCGGAAACGTACAAGACCTTACGGCCTTGCTCAGCCAGCGCTGCGGAGGTCTGCAACAGAAGCGTTGATTTGCCTACGCCCGGCTCACCGGACATGAGCACCATTGCCCCTGGCACAAGCCCGCCTCCTAGGACGCGGTTGAACTCTTGGAACGACATTTGCAGCCGCTGCTCTAGGTCGAGCTTAATGCTGGATAGCTCCTCGACCCGGGATGGACCGTTGGCGACCCGGGAGTTGCGCCTGCTTTGTTGCAGCAAGGTCTCGGTCAGGGTGTTCCATTCACCGCACTGCGAGCAGCGGCCTTCCCATTTGGCGGATTGAGCGCCGCACCCCTCGCACACGAAGACTTTTCTTGGCTTGTTCCTGTTCAGCAGACGCCCCCTTTATTAGTGGCGCATTGTAGCAGGGTGCGGCCCTTCTCGTAATAGGTAAACGGCATGCTGACGGCTTTAGGTCAGTGGGTTATTGACCGCCTTTTCATCGATTGTGAGTAGGCAAGCGCCAGGGATTCTTCCGTTGCTGGATTCAGGATGGCGGGAGGGAATTGCCGTGGTCTATTCCACCGAGGGCGCTACGGGAGCATCCACCCGCAGGACTATTTCGTCGTCCTGCACGTCTATGTAAACGGTATCGCCGGGGCCAAATTTGCTGGCCAGGTACTCCTCGGAGAGCCTATCCTCTATTAGGTCCTGGATCTTGCGGCGCAGAGGGCGCGCTCCAAAGTTCGGATCGAAGCCCGTCTCGGCAAGAAGCTCCTTGGTCTCTTGGCTGACTTCCATGGAGACGCCCTTCTCCAGAAGCTGCTTGCCGACGTCGCGGAGCATCAGCTCCACTATCTGGATGATGTGCCCCTTGTCCAGGGCGTGGAACACAACAGAGGCGTCGATCCGGTTGAGGAACTCAGGCCTGAAGAACTTCTTGACTTCATCCATGACCTTGTCTCTCATGCGGGTATAGGCTTCCTTGGAAGTCTGCTCCTCGTCCGCGCTTTTTATGGAAAACCCCATGTGGCTGTCACGCCTGATCAGGTCGGAGCCTATGTTGCTGGTCATGACGACTATGGTGTTGCGGAAGTCCACCTTCCTGCCCTTGGCATCGGTGAGGTGACCGTCATCGAACAGTTGAAGCAGGATGTTGAACACATCGGGGTGCGCCTTTTCTATTTCGTCCAGAAGGATGGCGGAGTAAGACTTCCGGCGTACGGCCTCGGTCAGCTGGCCCCCTTCGTCGTAACCCACGTATCCCGGAGGAGCGCCCACCAGGCGCGCCACGCTATGGCGTTCCATGAACTCCGACATATCCAGCCTGATCATGGTGTCTTCGCCGCCGAACATGAAGTCGGCCAGAGCTCTTACCAGGTAGGTCTTACCGACACCTGTCGGGCCCAGGAAGAGGAAGGCTCCTATGGGCCGGCGCGGGTCTTTCATACCGGCGCGTGCCCTGCGTACCGCCTTTGCCACCGAGACGATGGCCTCATCCTGTCCGACCACCTTTTTGTGCAGCGCCTCTTCCATCTGAAGCAGGCGCTGGCTCTCTTCCGTTGCCAGCCTGGTGACGGGTATGCCCGTCCACATGCTGGCAACCTCTGCTACCTCTTCTGCCGTAACCACGGGCTGGTTGCCTTCTTGCTGCGTCTCTTCCTGCCAGCCTTTCTCCTTCTCCTCCAGCTTGGTGCGAAGCGTCTGCTCTCGCTGGTGCAGTTCGGCGGCGTATTCGTACTGCTGACCGGCCAGGGCCTCGTCCTTGTCCTTGCGTACGCTCTCTAGCATCATGGTCATTTCCTTGATGCCCAGAGGCGGGGTGCTGAAGTTGATGCGAACGCGCGAGGCGGCTTCGTCTATGAGGTCAATCGCCTTGTCGGGCAGGAAGCGGTCTGAAATATACCGAGCGGAGAGGTGTGCGGCTGCTTCCAGTGCATCGTCGGTTATGCTGAGGTGGTGATGGTTCTCGTACCGCTCCTTCACACCTTTGAGGATCTCGATCGTCTCCTCTTCAGTGGGTTCCTCCACGCTCACCGGCTGGAAGCGCCTCTCCAGCGCGGGGTCGCGTTCCACGTACTTACGGTAATCGTCCAACGTGGTAGCGCCGATGCACTGCAGTTCTCCCCTGGCCAGTGACGGCTTCAGTATGTTGGCCGCGTCTACGGCTCCTTCAGCGGCCCCTGCGCCCACCATTGTGTGCATTTCATCTATGAAAAGGACGCAGTTCGCGGAGCTCTTTATCTCTTCGATGATCTTCTTGAGCCGCTCCTCGAACTCTCCGCGGTACTTGGTTCCGGCTACGAGGACACCCATGTCCAGGGTAACTACGCGACGCCTTTGCAGGCTTTCCGGGACATCCCCTTTGACAATCTGCTGTGCTAGGGCTTCCACTATGGCCGTCTTGCCCACACCGGGTTCGCCGATCAGTACCGGGTTGTTTTTCGTGCGGCGGCTCAGGATCTGTATGACACGCTGGATCTCTTTGTTACGACCCACCACGGGATCAAGCTTGTCTTGCCGCGCCATGTTGGTCAGGTCTATGCCAAGCTGGTCCAGCGTGGGCGTGCGGCTGCTTGTGCGGCCGCCCGACTGTGTGCCCTGCGTTACACTCTGGCTCAGTATCCGGCTGGTCTCAGCGCGAACTTTATCCAGGCTGACTCCCAGGCTCTCCAACACTCCGGCAGCCACACCCTCTCCCTCACGCATCAGACCTATGAGTAGATGTTCAGTGCCTATGTAGTGATGGTTAAGCCGGCGGGCCTCGTCCACGGCAAGCTCTATGACCTTCTTGGCTCTGGGGGTAAGGCCTATCTCTCCACTGGCGGAACGCTCACCGCGGCCAATGATGAACTCCACGGCGGAGCGCACCTTGCTAAGCTCAACGGAAAGGTTGGAGAGCACGCGGGCCGCTACCCCGTCGGTCTCCCTGACCAGCCCAAGCAGGATGTGCTCGGTGCCGATGTAGTTGTGATTGAATCGCTGGGCCTCTTCCTGGGCCAGTGAGAGGACTCGCCGCGCTCGCTCTGAGAATTTTTCGAATCTACTCGCCATTAGATAGCTCCATAAGCAGGGATATGAGTATGCTATTCACCGGAAGACCAGGTCTCTACTCCGTCCCACTCTTCTTCCACCTGCTTCAAGCTGAGCCCCAGTCTGCGCCGTTCAGGCTCCATCTTGATTATCTTTAAGGTAACCTCGTCACCCTCGTTTATTACCTCCCTTGGGTGCCTTATCATTCGATCAGATAGCTCCGAAATATGGATCAGCCCCTCTATAGCGCCTTCTATTCGAGCAAATGCGCCAAAGTTCGTCAAGCTTGTGACCACTCCCTGCACAATCTGACCGGTCTCATAGTTTTGTGTCACGGTCTGCCACGGTTCAGGCACCAGCCTGCGCAGGCTCAGCGCTATTTTCCTAGTTTCCTGGTCTACCTTGAGTACGTAGACCTCTATCTGGCTACCTATTGATACGATGTCCGAAGGCGATTGGACTTGTTCCCAGGACATTTCCGATATGTGCACCAGGCCATCTGCGCCCCCGAGGTCCACGAAAGCTCCGAAATCGGATACCCCGGAGACCACGCCCGTTCTTACTTCGCCTTCCTTCAACTCTTGGAGCAACCGGTCTTTCTCCTGGTCGCGCTGCTGCTGCAGAGCTTGCTTTTCGGATAGCACAACCCGGTTGCGACGGCGGTTCAACTCCAATAGCTGTAGGGCTACTGTCTCGCCGACACGTTTTGCCAGCGCCTCTTCTTGGTCTACGTCCGTTCCTCTGCCAATCGGCGCAAGCTGCGATAGAGGGACGAAACCTTGCACACCCTCTACGTCCACAACAGCGCCGCCCTTGTTGAATCCTCGTATTGTTCCTTTCATAGTAGAGCCGGCGTCCAGATGGTCCTGCAGCACCTTCCATCCTCTCTCGCCTCTGGCTCTGTCCATGGACAGGATTGCCTGGCCTTCCTCGCTATCGGGGCGCAGGACGTAGGCGTAGACCTCATCGCCAACCTTGAAGCTGCCGGCTTCCTCATCCGAGAGCGTCTTCATCTCCCGGACGGGGATGAAGCCCTCCGACTTATGACCGATGTTGATCAGGAGGCCGTCCTGGCTAACATACATCACCTCGCCCGTGACCACGTCGCCGCGGCGCAACTCTTTGAACCAGGAAGATTCTTCCAGTAGTTGCCCCATATCCGGCTGGGTGGGTTGGGAAGCTTGTTCAACAGAGAAGGACAATTTCACACCATTTTCAACAAGGAAAGTTGCTTGTCTAGGCTTACATTATAGCCAGACGCTTTCTTAGCTGTAAAGGGAATTAGCTTGTACAAGCTCATTCTCCAGCAATGACGCATCAAATGTACCAGATATAGATTCTCCACGAAAGCGGGAGGCGCGTGAAACCGTTGGCGGTGAGCCGTCTAGCCATGGGCAAAAAAGAAGCCCTCTGGCGATGGCTTATTTTCCCGTGCCCTTGCAAGCAGAGTATCGTCAGCGCTGGGGCGTTTCACTTCCGTGTTCGGGATGGGAACGGGTGGTTCCACCCCGCTCTAACCACCAGAGAGCAGGTCAATAGGATAGCAACTCTCTGTGCAAGACGCAATACAATCCGTAGAAGAACGTGGAGAACCCCCCTAGACATGGTCAAAATCTCTCCCTATACTAGGGGTCAGTCTTGGTGGTGTGGTTTGAAACACAAGGAGGTGATGCCGATGAGTAGTACCTTATGCAGCAGCTCATTAACCCATCCGGAGATTACTCCGGCTTGAGGTAAGAAGAGGGCCCGGACTTCCGGGCCCTCTTCTTTTTTCTCTTGTCGCACCGCTCTGCGCCCCTTGCAGAGAAGATATATACTCTACCCAACAAGACTCCTGAGGAGGCCGCAGATGTCCTACGAATTCGAACGGTTCCTAACCGTACGCAGTGCCTCGTCTCCCGCTTTCTCCGCCGACGGCCAGCGGGTGCTTTTTCTCTGGGATATCACCGGCGTGCCCCAGCTCTGGGCCGTGGACGTCGATGGAGGCTGGCCGGACCAGCTTACCGTCTACGCAGAAAGGGTGATGACCCTGTTCAACTCCCCTGTCTCGGAGCAGACGGTCTTTGGCATGGACTCGGGGGGCGACGAACGCCAGCAGCTATACCTGCTCTCCGGCAACGGGGAGTCCATTAAGCCGCTGACCGCCAATCCCCAGGCCATTCATACGCCGGGAGCGTGGTCGCCCGATGGTACGTCGTTCGTCTACGCCTCCAACCGCCGACACTCCGCTTTCTTCGATATCTACGAGAACCGTCTGTCCAAGGGCGAAGTCCAGATGCTCCTGGAGCACGACGGCACCAACTTGGCGGGCGCCATATCGCCGGACGGCAGTTCGCTGCTCATCAACCGCACCGTGATCAACCACTACAACGAGCTTTATGTCTTGCCCCTGGATGCCTCAAGAGCGAGGCCCCGTCTTATAACCGCGGGCGGGGGGCGCAGTACCTACTCCTCGCCGGTATGGTCCTCCGATGGCAAAGCGGTCTATCTATTGGCAGACCAGGATGGAGAGTGGAAGGGTCTAGCCCGCATTGACCTGGATTCAAAGGAGATGACCTACCTCCATTCTGAAGAGTGGGACGTAGAGCTCATGGCCTACTCACCCAAGACGGAGCGCATCGCTTTCTCCGTCAATGCGGACGGATATTCGGAAGCCACCATACTCTCCTTGGAAGAAGGCAGTTCGGAGCAAGTGACGGGTCTGCCCAAGGGACAGATTGTTGACATGGCGTGGTCGCCCAACGGGGTAGACCTAGCCGTAACGGCCGGCGGCCCCACCGTCAACTCGGATGTCTGGTTGGTGGACGGGCAGACCGCGCAGGCCCGCCGGCTGACGCACAGCCCCAGGGCGGGCATTGCTCCCCAAACGCTCACCGAGCCTACTCTGGTCCACTATCCAACCTTCGACGGTCGTGACATACCGGCTTTCTTCTACCTGCCGTCCAACGCCTCTAAAGATGGCGACCTACCGGTGGTGGTCTTTGTCCATGGCGGGCCGGAGAGCCAGTCTAGGCCGGTCTACAGTCCCGTAGTGCAGTACCTGGCTTACAGGGGATACGGCGTGCTTGTGCCCAACGTCAGAGGCAGCACGGGCTACGGCAGGACTTATGAGCATCTGGATGACGTGGAGAAGCGGATGGATGCGGTGAACGACCTGAACCACGCCGCTAAATGGCTTGTTGACTCAGGCTACTCCAGGCCTCAGCGCATAGCGGTGATGGGCGGCAGCTACGGCGGCTTCATGACTCTGGCCGCGATCACCGCCTACCCCGATTCTTGGGGAGCCGCCGCCGAGCTGTACGGCATAGCCAACTTCCAGACCTTCCTGGCCAATACCGGCCCTTGGAGGCGCACACATCGCGCTGCGGAATACGGCGATCCTGAGAAGGACAGCGAGCTGCTCAAGCGTATTTCACCCATACACTACGTGGACAGGATCAAGGTGCCTCTGATAGTGATTCACGGCGCCAACGACCCGCGTGTTCCCATCAGTGAAACGGAGCAGATGGTGGAGGCTATACAACAGCGGGACGGCTCCGTGGAGTACCTGCGCTTTGAGGATGAAGGACACGGCATCGTCAAGCAGCACAACCGCATAAAGACCTATACGGCAATAGCTGATTTTCTGGACAGGCACCTGATGAACGCCGGATAGCTATCTGAAGATATCCCGGTCTGGGGGGCGTATCAGTTCCTTGACACCGCTCGTGGAAGCGGCGTACTCGTAGCCCCGCACTATCGCAGCCGGTACCATGTCCACCTTACCCATGACCAGCTCGGCTGCCGCTGCCAGCTCGTCGACCACGGCCATCGCCGTTACTTGGAGATCGTATCCGTAGGGGTCTGTAGAGCCTCTGTAGTCGCGCAGCGGCTCTATGCCCGCCGACCCAATGGCTATGTTGGTAATACCGTCCCGCCAGGGCCTCCCCCACGAGTCGGTGATCACCACCGCCATGTCAAGGCCGGTAAGCTCCCTGACTTCGCCCGCTATACGCGCCGCCGAGGCATCGGGGTCTTTGGGGAGCAGGGCGACTATGTTTTCTCCGGGTATGTTGGAGGCGTCCACTCCACCGTTCACACAGTAGAACCCGTGAATAGTCTCCGTGATGAGGACGCCTCTGTCCATGCGGGAGACTCGGCGGCTCTCCATCAAAGCCACCTCTATCAGCCGGGCGTCCCTGTCGTACTGATCGGCCCACTGTTGGGCAAGGTGCGAGGGTGTGATGGTTTCCAGGTCCACCAACATGCCTTCCGCTTTGGAGACCACCTTTTGCGTGATTACCAGCACGTCGCCCTGTTCTAAGGCCGTTTTCTGACCCTTGGCCGCCTCCACTATCAGGGAGGCCAGCTCCATCCCCGGCGTGATCTCTGGCAAGCCCTCTATTCCAATAACGCGAAGCTCTCTAGCCACTTTGGTACCTCGTCGATGCAGTGTCAGCCAATTATAGCTCGCATCACGTGTTATACTCAGCTTGCAATGGCCGACCGTAAAGGGCAAGACCGCAT
>DAOUKI010000189.1:0-4977 GCA_034421495.1 Dehalococcoidia bacterium
CTGTTCCTCTAAGAACTAGAGACTGACAAGCTCGGCTTTTTCCGACGGCTTGTCGGCTGTCTCCTGTGTTTTGGCGGTTCCTTTGCTTGTAGCTGTACCCGGAGCCAGAATGATGCTGAGCATACGCCCCTCCATGGTGGGGGCCTTCTCCAGCTTGGAGATGCCCTGCAAGCCTTCCGCAACCCTGCGAAGAAGCGAGATACCCAACTCCGGGTGAGTAATGGACCTTCCCCTGAAGAGGACAGTCACCTTCACTTTGGCTCCGCTGTCCAGGAACTTCCTGATTCTGCGCTCCTTGGCATCCAGGTCGTGTTGACCTATGTTGGGCCTGAGCCGCACTTCACGAAGCTCGATAGACCGCTGGGATTTCTTGGCTTCCTTTTCCTTCTTGGCCTGCTCGTAGCGGAAACGCCCGTAGTCCAGCAAGCGGCATACGGGAGGGTCGGCGCCGGGCGCAACCTCAACTAAGTCCAGGTCACGCTCCTGGGCTAATGCCATGGCTTCCTGGATTCTCATGATGCCAAGCTGCTGACCCCGTTCGTCTACAACGCGAACGCTGGGTGAGCGTATAGCCCTATTCGCCCGGTACTCTCTAGCTATCCTCAGTCACCTCTCTTTTTCTTTCGAATCGATAGGTGAGGAATATACCACAGCACGGCCAAGGCAGTAAAGGTTTGAGGGTAAGCACGGCCCTGACCATGCTCATGCACTTGATAGCGGTGATGAACGAGAACCATCACCAACCCCGCTCATGGTGACCCCCGTTAGCATGGTAAACTTGAACGTGAATGGCAAGAAATACCAACTAACGAAGGAGAACGCGTGACTACATCGTCGATTCCCATATCGGAAGAACTGCTAAAACACGCTTTTAAGCTAGCGGAGGAGCGGCTACGAGGGCAGTCCAATTATGAGATCACGAAGAATATCACTAATGAAGTTGGACCCGTTAAGTACGAAGGGTCGTTGAATTCAATTATCTGTTCGTCGTTATCGGACACTCTCAAGGGCTGCTCAGTACTCCAAGAATACGAACTGATTGATATCTGCGTGATCCATGACAACGCTGTAGTTGCAGCAATCGAGTCTAAGGGTATGGTAGCTAACAGTTTCCGGAAAGATAAAAACAGGGTATCGATAGACTTGCACGGCATCAGAACGAAGCTCTACCCCGACAGAAGGAACTTGAACAAGACGACAGGAATACATAACTGCGTGCAGACAGACATTTCCAATATCTCAGAGAAAATCCCAAACGATATGAAGTCCCCACGGTTTGAAATCTTCGTGCCCGTTATTTACGAACTGTACCGTAGGGGCGGAACTGAGGCGGACTTGTTCAGTGCGAACAAGCCCTGGATCACTCTCCAAGGATTCAGGGAACTGAGGAAGGAAATGAGGAGGGATTTCATTGAGTGGTTCCGACGGGAAGATTCTCAAATCAGGCTTATCCATGCTGGAGAAGCTATAGAATTGAGGGGAGCCAACGAATTATGGATTCAACAGTCACAAGCTAAATATCCGAGATTTATTTCTCTTGAAGCTTACCTGAACTTTTACGCCTTTGGGAGGTTCGTCGAGTAATTCTAAGGATGTCTGGCCGGTCGCTCGGGTAACTCGTGGTCACAGGTAAGGCCATTGCAAATTGGGAGGAGCAACATGGAGCTTGGCGCCTTTTCGGTTAGTTTGGCTGTCAAAGACCTCAAGGCTTCCAGAGCCTTCTACGAGAAGCTGGGATTCAAGGTCGTAGCAGGCGACCCTTCAGATAACTGGCAAATACTAAGGAACGGGAGTTGCACGATAGGTATTTTCCAGGGGATGTTCGAAAAGAACATACTGACTTTCAAACCGGGGTGGGATAGCCAGGGCCGAGACCTCGAAACCTATACAGACGTGCGCGACCTGCAGCGGCAGTTCAAAGCGGAAGGCCTACAGCTAGAAGTTGAAGTAGACGAATACAGCACAGGGCCGGCCAGCTTTGTGCTAACCGACCCTGACGGCAATCCAATCTTGATAGACCAACACGTTTGATGATAGGTGGCAGCCTAGGTATACGCTGATACGGCCTCTTTCATAGACGCCAGGGCCTGCTCCACGGGCATGGAGCCTAGGTCTTCGTTGGAGCGCAGGCGCACGGAGACGCTGTCCGATTGGGCCTCGCGGTCACCGACGATGAGCATGTACGGCACCTTCTTCAACTGAGCTTCGCGGATCTTGGCGTTCATCCTCTCGTTGCGGTTATCAACATCTACGCGGAGGTCGTTCTGAGCCAGGCGTTGCTCCACCTGCCTGGCGTACTCCAGGTGCCTGTCGGCTATCGGTATGACCACGGCCTGGACTGGCGCCAGCCAAACCGGGAAAGCGCCGTCATAGTGCTCAATGAGCACGCCCATGAACCTCTCCAGTGAGCCGACCATGGCCCTGTGCACCATCACGGGCCGCCGTCTCGAGCTGTCGTGGTCTACGTATTCCAGATCGAACCGCTCAGGCAAAGAGAAGTCGAGTTGAATGGTGCCGAGCTGCCATTCGCGGTCGAGAGCATCGGGAACGAAGAAGTCTATCTTGGGGCCGTAGAAAGCGCCCTCGCCGAGGAAGGATTCAAAGGGAAGACCCGTCTCTTCCAGCACGCTGCGCAGCGCCGACTCAGCCCTGTCCCACATCTCATCGGAACCCACTCGCCTCTCCGGCCTCAGGGAAAGGGCAATGCGCACGCGATCGAACTTGAACAGAGAGTAGGTCTGCCGGTACATGCGGATAAGCGTGAGCACCTCAGAGGCAATCTGGTCAGGCGTGCAGAAGATATGTGCGTCGTCCTGTGAGAAGGTGCGTACCCTGGTTAAGCCGTGGATAACCCCCGAGCGCTCGTAGCGGTGAAGCCTGCCAAAGTCGGCTATGCGGAGGGGGAGGTCACGGTAGGAGTGAAGCCGCGAGGCGTATATCAGGGCGTGGGCGGGGCAGTTCATGGGCTTCACGGCGTACTCGCGCTCGTCCTGGTGGATGACGTACATGTTCTCGTGGTAGTTCTGGTAGTGGCCTGAACGTTGCCACAGATCGGTATCGAATATTTGCGGGGTAATAACCTCCTGGTAGGCGTGCAGCTTGTAGAGGTCCCTGACGTAGTTCATCAAGGTGTGATAGACCACGGCGCCCTTGGGAAGGAAGAACGGGCTTGCCGGAGCTATGGGGTCAAGGATGAACAGGTCAAGTTCGGAGCCTAGCCGGCGATGGTCGCGACGATGGGCTTCTTCCAGCCTGGTCAGGTAAGTATCCAGCTTGTCCCTGGACTCGAAAGCGGTGCCGTAGATGCGCTGCAGCATGGGTCGCTTTTCATCGCCGCGCCAGTATGCGCCAGCCACGGAGAGCAGTTTGAAGGCCTCTATCTCAGCCGTGGAATCCACGTGCGACCCGCGGCAGAGGTCTTCAAAGTTGCCGTGCTTGTAAAAGGTTATGGCCTCTCCTGGTGGAAGGTCATTGATGATCTCCAGCTTGAAGGGCTGGTCCTTTACCAACTCCTTGGCCTGCTCAAGAGAAAGCTCGCGGCCCGTGAAGGGCAAACCGGCGCGTATGCTCTGCTCCATGCGGTTCTCTATGGCTCCCAGATCCTCTGGAGTAAAGGGCCGCGAGACAAGGAAATCATAGTAGAAGCCGTCGTCAGTGGGCGGGCCTATGGCCAGCTTGGCCTCAGGGAAAAGCTCCATGACGGCCTCAGCCATGACGTGGGCGGCGGAGTGCCGCAAGCGGTAGCGGTAATCGGCTATTTCAGGGGATACGTCTTCAGAACCTACGTTGATTTGTTCCATAAGTCACCTCCGGGTGTAGCTAACAATCGGTTGTCGCAGCTATACCCGTGCGGTGACACCGGGGGTGGTTGGCCCCCGGAAGTTACTCCTGTATGAGAATACGTTCTGAAGCATCTTACGCAAACTATATTAAGGGACTTGGCGTAGTGTTAGCAAGGCCTTGCCCGGCGTTCAGCCTCCTTCAAGCCTCTCTACAATCATCTCCACGGACGCACCGATCCGCGCTTCCGTAAACTCGTCGTATTCCCAGTCCGGCACGTGGATTTTGTGGCAGTCAAAGCAGGCGCGGGGGATGTCCTCCAAGTGGACTTCGCTGTCGCCTTCGGTGCATTGCCCGCTCCACTGATCGGTGGGTACCATGCGGAACGGCTGCTCCGCACCAAGCTCACGGACAAGCTCCGATTCAAAGAGGGCTTTGATCTGATGGAACTCCATACGGCTATTGTAGCGCAGGGGAAAATGAGTAACACCCAGGCTAACAACACACAGGAACAAATGAATCACGCGCAAAATGACATAGGTGCGCTGCCAGTATAGTAATATAGAACTCAACGATGGACGAAGAACAGCGCAGGATAGCAAGAGCCGCGAACCTGACAAGGGTAGTTCGGTCGCCCAAGCAGCGGCTTGCCACGTTTGGCGTAACCGACCTTAGATACTACGTGGTGACGGAGCCAGCTTATCGCGAGATCGACGACAGCGAAGATGAAGCGGTGGTCAGGGACGGACGGGTCACTGCACAGAAGCCCGATATTGTGACGCCGGGCTATTTGCTGAACCTGGAGGGATTCAGCGAAGAGGTGCGGGAGTACATGCGGAATCAGGCAGAGCAGTTCGGCGTCAACAGCCCGGGCATACTGTACAAGTACCGCAACGAGCCTGGGGGGCTGGAAATTGTCAACGGCCACGTGCGGGCGGTAGCCGAACGGATAGGAAAGGACCTTGACGAGAGGGGCGTGGAAACGGCGGTGGTGCTCAGCGGCCTGGACGAACTGTGGGACGTGTCTTTGTTCAAGTTCATCTACGACTACACGGCGCAGTCGTCGGAGTCCAACGCCAGGGAGATGGAGGCGATGGGCCTGCTGGACCCAGTGCCGCCTATGGACGTGCCCAGGGGCGCGATACAGAGGATAGAGGAGCTGTTCCAGCAGGTGAAGCAGGGGCAGGACCCCGGCCT
>DAOUKI010000190.1:0-2340 GCA_034421495.1 Dehalococcoidia bacterium
TCCAGCATAGCGGCGACTTCAAAGAGGTGCTTGGCATCCAGCTTATCGCCGCTTACCTCCTGACCGATGCTGTTGAACAACCGCGTAGCATCGCCGAGCACAAGGTTGCATAGAACGTCGGCCCGCTTGCGCCTCGCCGTTTCGCTCATGTCGCCAGCGTAGCTCATCGCGGAATCAAAGTAGCTGCTGGCGGCGCTTGTGCCCAGGGTAAGCTGACCTGCTTTGTACTCGCTCAGCCTCAGCTCGTCGACATAGCGACGGAGCCTGGCATCCGGCAACTCTGGCATCTTTGCCCGTACCTCGTCCACCCACTGACGGCTGATCTTCAAAGGCGCCAGGTCAGGCTCCGGAAAATAGCGGTAGTCGTGAGCATGCTCCTTGGAGCGTTGCGACGCGGTTTCCCCCCTGTCTTCCAGCCAGCCGCGCGTCTCCTGTGCAATCTGACTTCCCTCTTCCAAGACCACGGCCTGGCGTTCCAATTCGAATTGCAGGGCGCGGAACACGGAGCGAAAGCTGTTCATGTTCTTCACTTCCACCTTAGCGCCAAACTCGACACTGCCCTGGGGGCGTATGCTGATGTTGGCGTCGCAGCGGAAGCTGCCCTCCTCCATGTTGGCGGTGGACACACCGAGGTAGCGCAGGATGGTGCGCAGCTTCACCAGGTACTGCCGGGCCTCCTCCGCGGAGCGCAGGTCCGGTTCGCCGACTATTTCCATGAGGGGCACACCGGCGCGGTTCACGTCCAGCAGACTGTAGGCCTCTCCCGTTTCGCCGGTGCGGTGGAACAGCTTGGCCACGTCTTCTTCCAGGTGGACGCGGTTGATGCGCACGCTCTTCTCACCGCCGTCCACCGGGATGGACATCCATCCGTCGCTGGCTATGGGCCGGTCGTACTGAGAGATCTGATACCCCTTCATCAGGTCGGGATAAGGGTAGTTCTTCCTATCGAACTTGGTCTCCTCCGCGATGCCGCAGTTCAGAGCCAAGCCGGTCATCATGACGAACTCCACGGCGCGCTTGTTTATCACGGGAAGGACGCCGGGCATACCAAGGCAAACCGGACAGACCTCTGAGTTGGGCTCAGCGCCCTGATAGCCGGCGCGGCAAGCACAGAACATCTTGCTCTTGGTGAGGAGCTGAACGTGCACCTCTAACCCAATTACCGCTTCGTATCCGGTCTCTGTTGTGACTGTCATCATGGTTGTGAGGGATTGGCCTCGTGGAGGATTATATCATCTTGCTTTGAGTACACCTTGAACCCGTCGCCGTGATCCTCAAAGAGCGCCTCATGGGGATAACGCATCACCTTGCTAAGGATGACAACGTCGCCCGACGACCCCGTGACTCCCAGGAAAAAGGCCCAAAGCGCGGCGACGTGGACAAGGCCTCCCACGGGCGCGAGAAGCAGAGCAGGCAGCAGCAACGCCGTCAAGAGCACCAGAGGCGCAAGCCCCGCCACCGCGAATTTTGCTCTGCTCATGTAGCAGCCGGGCGCGCCCGCCCAGAAGACCGGGCCGAACCTGGTCCAGAGCTTGAATCCGAAGCGCGGACGCCCGCCGTACGCTAGGAATGCGATGGCGTGGGCCAGCTCATGCAGCGTGACCCCAAGTACTGCCCCTAAGGCAATTCCACCAATGATGGTATCCAGCGATATGCTGAAGCTATCTGCGCCGACGAACACCAACTGGGCTACGGCCATGGTCTGGAGGGAAGCATACGCCAGAATCACAAAGGCGACGAACAGAACAACCCAATCTCTCCCGGACAACTTGCTGGGAGTCCATGTGTCTATCTCGACGTAGTCTGGCGGCGGATTCCGCGTACTCATCGTCTCACTTCCTGTCTACGAACCCTTCGTAAGAGGCTCCTTAGCTTATATATCAGGCCTCCGTCGGATCCCAAGCCCCGGCCCCCACCAGCGGGACGAAACGACACGAGCCGTGGTTCTTCACGGAGTAGCCGTCGTGCGATTTCGTAACGAGCAGAAGGTCCTGCTGGCTCCGCGAGCCCACCGGTATAACCAGACGGCCACCTTCGCTCAACTGTTCAAGCAGCACCCTGGGCAGTCGAGGCGCCGCCGCCGCAACTACGATGGCATGGAAGGGGGAGTCCTCGCTCCTTCCCAGGACGTCGCCCGCCTGATGCACCGCGACGTTGTGATAGCCCAGAGAGTGCAGGCGCTCCCTAGCGCTATCGGCAAGGCTCTTGAACCGTTCCGTGGTAATCACCTCGTTGGCGAGGAGAGAGAGCACCGCCGCCTGATACCCCGATCCCGTGCCTACCTCCAGAACCTTGTCTCCGGGCTTGAGGTTGAGCATGGAAACCATCATGGCCAGATCG
>DAOUKI010000191.1:0-20077 GCA_034421495.1 Dehalococcoidia bacterium
GCGCAGCGCATGGCGTCCTCATCCAGCGATTCCGACACGCGGGCGGAGTAACGTTCTCGCAAGGGCGAGGGCGATCCGCTGTTGAGAATTGAGTATCCGTAGACTCTGCTGACTGCATGTCTCCGGGGATCAAAGGATACGTCTACATAGCAGGCTTTCTTCACGGCAATATCGCTGGGAAGAAAGTGATTCAGCCCGCTGAGCAAACTGTCCGGGGATAGATTGGAACGGGTGAGGAATGCCACGGCCTGACCCTTGGCGTGCACACCAACGTCGGTGCGGCCCGCGGCCTTGATGCGAGCTTTCTCCATGGTGAGACGGTTAATGGCGGACTCTATCTCGCTCTGGACGGTGGGAACGCCGGGTTGATATTGAAAGCCGCGGTAAGAGGTACCGTCGTATTCAACGATGAGGGCGGCTTTGCGAGGGTGCGAACTCTGCATAACTTATACCAACTCCAGCAAGGCCATGGAAGCGCCGTCCCCCTTGCGGGGGGCCAGCTTGAGCACGCGGGTATAGCCTCCCGGCCGTTCCGAATATCTTTCACTGAGATCATCGAACACCTTGGCTATGACGTCTTTGTCGGGAAGGAATGACAAAGCCAACCGGCGATGGTGAAGAGTGCCCTTCTTGCCGTAGGTGATGACGCGTTCCGCCAGGCCGCGGACCTCTTTGGCCTTGGCCTCAGTGGTTGTGATACGCTCGTTGAGAAGCAGATCACGGACAAGGCCGCGGTAGAGGGCTTTGCGCTGACCTCCATTGCGGTTGAGCTTTCTTCCTGCGACTCTATGCCTCACAACTGCTCCTCCTGGTTCTCCGGAGCAAGTCCAAGCGGCTCAGGTTCCTCATCCAAGGTGGTGAGGTGGTCTTCCACGGGCAGGTCGTCATCACTGGCGCCGTTCTGGGACTCCACCTCCTCGGGGAGGTATCCCAAGCCTTCCAGTTTTGCATAAAGCTCGCGCAGTGACTTTTCGCCGAAGTTACGTATCTTGAGCAAGTCCGACTTGTCCCTTTCCAAAACCTCACCGACACGGTTGATGTGCGCCCGTTTGAGGCAATTCAAGGTGCGCGCTGAGAGATCGAGCCTTTCTACGGGTGTGTTGTAGACCTCCGCGGGGACGGCTACGGCCAGGGACGCGACCTCTCCCGTCGCCTCGGCCGACTTGCGGATATTGGCGAAGAGGAAGAACCTGTCGACTAGGATGTGGCCTGCTTTGGCCAGTGCTTCCAGAGGGCTTATGGTGTGGTCGGTCCATATCTCCAGCACCAGCAACTCAAAGTCAGTCCTGTGACCAACACGGGTGAGTTCAACACTGAAGTTGACGCGGCGCACAGGCGTGTAGATAGCATCCATGGGCAGTACGCCTATGGGCAAGCCATCGCCCTCGACGGCGGGAACGTAGCCTGTGCCCTGCTCCACGTTCAACTCCACGGAGAGAGTGGCTTCCGGTGAGTCCAGGGTGGCTATGTGAAGCTCCGGGTTGGCTATCTCAAAATCCGCCGAGGTCATGATATCGCCGGCGGTGACCTCTCCCTCTCCCGTCACTTCCAGTCTGAGCTTGCCGGGTCTGTCGGCCAGGGAGCGGAGCCTAACGGCCTTGAAATTGAGAAGAAGGTCTGAGACTCCCTCTTTGACGTGGGGTATGGTGGAATATTCATGTGAAACGCTCTCCACCTTTACCCAGGTAATAGCGGTGCCGGGTATGGAACTAAGCAGCACCCTGCGCAAGGGATTGCCCAGTGTGGTCCCATATCCACGCTCCAAGGGACCTATGGTGAACTTGCCGTAACCGTCCGTGACATCTTCAACCTTGATTTCAGGTCGAGGAATCTCAACGTTCGGAACGGGAACAGGCGTCAACAACACAGCACCTCCAACAGGCGATACACTACTTAGAGTAATACTCAACTATCAATCTGGTTTCAATACCGCTCTCCAGTTCGCTGGCATTCGGCGGTCTGATGACGGTACCCGATAGGTTCTTGGTGTCTACGGTAAGCCACGCGGGAACCGCTTTTCTGGGCATACCGTCTATCAGGTCTTTTACAAACTGCTTATCGCTATTGGCCGGCTTCCAGGCTATGACCTGGTCGGGCTTCAGGCGGTAAGAGGGGATGTTCACTTTCCTGCCGTCTACAGTGAAGTGGCCGTGACGCACCATCTGGCGCGCTTGTGACCTTGACTCCGCGAAGTCTAAGCGGTAGACCACGTTGTCCAACCGCTGCTCCAACAGCTGCAACAGAGCTTCGCCGGTGTTCTGCGGGCTCTTCTGCGCCTGCTCAAAGTAGTTGCGGAACTGGCGCTCCAAAAGCCCGAACATCACACGCGCCTTCTGCTTTTCTCTAAGCTGGATACCCCAGTCACTGGCTCTTCTGCGCCTTGGCGACTGGTCGCCAGGCGGACGCCGCCTGCGCTCGATGGCACAGCGCGGTGTATAGCACCTCTCACCCTTTAGCAAAAGCTTCTCTCCTGCCCGGCGGCACAGCCTGCACGCAGGTCCGGTGTATCTGCCCATACTCTTCTACACTCTCCTTTTCTTTGGTGGCCTGCAGCCATTGTGCGGGATGGGCGTGACATCCCGTATGCTTGTCACGTTGATGCCGGCGGCCTGTAGGGAGCGGATGGCCGCTTCCCTGCCCGCGCCGGGGCCTTTGATCAACACTTCCACTTCCCTAACGCCATGCTCCATGGCGCGCCGCGCCGCGGAGTCGGCGGCACGCTGAGCGGCAAAGGCAGTGCCTTTGCGAGCTCCCTTGAAGCCCACCGTGCCTGAGCTGCCCCAGGATAAGACGTTGCCGTCCGGATCCGTCAAAGTGATCAGAGTGTTGTTGAAGGTGGAATGGATATAGGCCTTCCCCTTGGGAACGAACTTCCTTTCCCTTCTGCGCGGTCTTGATCTTCCTCTAGCCATATGATGGGTCTCCTACTTCTTGCCTACGGTGCGGCGGCGTCCGGCAACAGTCCTGCGTGCGCCGCGCTTGGTTCGTGCGTTTGTCTTGGTTCTCTGCCCACGGACGGGTAAGCCACGCCGGTGTCGCAGGCCGCGGTAGCTCCCAATGTCCATGAGACGCCGGATGTTCATATTGACCTCGCGGCGGAGGTCACCCTCTACCCTGTATTCCTTGTCTATGACCTCCCGGAGCCTGTTCAACTCTTCTTCTGACAGGTCTCTGACCCTGGGATTGGCCTTCACCTCAGCCCTGTCCAGCACTCTGAGAGCTATCTTGGGACCTATGCCATAGATACGTCTCAGAGAGACCTCCACCCGCTTGTTGTCCGGAATGTCCACGCCCGCTATGCGCGCCATATTGACCCCTCCTTGGGTGATACGCCATGCCTTTTCCTAATCCGCGTCATCCTTGCCTCTGCATATGCTTGGGATTGGTGCAGATAACCCTAACTCTACCTTCACGGCGAATTATCTTGCACCTGTCGCACATTTTCTTCACTGAAGACCGTACTTTCATTCCTACCGTTCCTACCTGAATCGGAAAGTGACCCGGCCACGGGTGAGGTCATAGGGGGACAGTTCCACCAAGACGCGGTCTCCCTGGAGCACTCTAATGAAGTGCATCCTCATCTTCCCGGAGATGTGCGCTAGGACCTGATGTCCATTGGCAAGCTCCACCTTGAACGTAGCGTTGGGCAGAGCCTCCTTGACCGTTCCCTCTACTTCTATGGTCTCTTTCTCTTTCTTAGCCATTAGCAATCAGAGTGCGTTATGAATCCTTTCACTGTTCCGTCTGGTGAGGACTTCCGGCCCTTGCTCCGTTACGGCCACGGTATGCTCGAAATGGGCCGAAAGGGAGCCGTCTGCGGTGACCACTGTCCAATTATCCTCAAGTACGCGGGTCTGCCATCCTCCCATGTTGAGCATGGGTTCAATGGCAATCACCATACCCGGCCTGAGCAGCGGGCCCCTACCGGCCTCGCCAAAGTTGGGCACGGAAGGCTCCTCGTGCAGAGAGCGGCCTATGCCGTGGCCAACGTATTCCCTGACTATCCCGTAACCGCTGGGTTCGGCAAATCGCTGAATCGCGGCAGAGATGTCTCCAACACGGTTCCCCGCAACGGCTGCCTTAATACCTTCTTCCAAGCTAAGGCGCGTAGTTTCCATGAGTCGCTCAACCTCAGGGGGTATGCTGCCCACGGCGATGGTCGTGGCGCTGTCCCCATGGTGGTCGTCCACTATAGCGCCGACATCGACGCTTACAATGTCGCCCTCACGAACTACCCTATCTCCCGGTATGCCGTGCACTATCTCTTCGTTGAATGAGAAACAGATTGTGGCAGGAAACCCGCGATAGCCCTTGAACGAGGGCCTTGCGCCGAGACGTCTTATTTCCCGTTCGGCTATGAGGTCAAGCTCCTTAGCCTTCATACCGGGCTGAATAGCGGCACGCAGGGCTTCTATGGCAGCCGCCACGACCTGACCGGCCTTGCGCATACTTTCAAGCTCCTGCGGCGATTTTACGCTGATCCCACTGGCGCCCGTCTTTATTTCGTTCAACAAAAGGTCTGTCATGTTTAGCATGGTCAACTTATCTATTATACTTCAACCGCCCTAGCTCCCAAACCTCGCCTATTCAACGGCAACAAGCCCGGAGACAGCCCGCAAGGTCTCCGTAGCAACTTGTCCAGCGGCCTGCTCTCCGTTGATTTCAATCAGTTTGCCCTGTGCTCCATAGTGACCGAGCAACTCGTTGAGGCCGGACCACTGGACCTGTAGACGTTTCCTCACCACTTCTGGCTTGTCATCGTCTCGCTGATACAGCACTCCGTCGCACTTTTCACACTGGGAGGCGGCATCCAGGTCAATCATCGAGTAGGGGACCTCGCAACCGTCGCAGACCAGCCTCTGACTAAGCCGTTGCACAAGCTCGTCTTCGCTAACCTGGATGTAGACGGCGCCCTCTATCGGGATGCCGTTCAACGCCTGGTCCAAAGCTCTGGCTTGCGGGAGTGTCCTGGGAAATCCGTCCAAGACGAAGCCCGCGCCGCCAACCTGTTCTATGCGTTCAAGGATCATTCTGATCGTTACGTCGTCTGGGACAAGCTCACCCTTCTCCATGTAGCTATTGGCAAGCAGCCCCAACTCAGTACCTTGGGACCGGTGATACCGGAACAGGTTCCCGGAAGATATAGAGGGAACATCCAACTCCTCTGAGAGAAGGTGGGCCTGTGTACCTTTGCCGGCTCCAGCCAGTCCAAGCAATACTATCCGCAAATCTTACCTACCGTAGAAATCCTTCATAGTTGCGCATGAGCAGCTGCGCTTCTAGCTGTCTCAGCGTGTCCAATGCCACGCTGACCATGATGAGCAGGCTGGCGCTACTCAACTGAATAGCGCGTATGTCCGTTAGTATAGTGGCAAAGTAGGGAATGATAGCTACTACTCCAAGGAAGATAGCGCCACCCCAGGTGATGCGTATGATGACGCGGTTGAGAAAGTCCGCTGTGGGACGCCCGGGTCTGATGCCCGGTATGAAGCCCCCGTTCTTCTGCAAGTTTTCAGCAAGGTTCTGTTGCTGGAAGGTGACCAGTGTATAGAAGAAAGTGAACACGACTACCAGAATGAACAGAAGTATCCAGTAGGTCAGCCCGGTTGGCGCCAGCGAGGTCTCGAAGAAGCGAGCAATCTGGCCAAAGACCGATGTGCTGGTAGGGCTGGCGATGTAGCTGGCCATGGTGGCGGGCAGCACCATGATGGAAAAGGCGAAGATGAGAGGTATCATGCCCGCGGAGTTTACCCGCAACGGGACATAGGTAGTGCCAGATTGGCGGTACATGCGGCCCCCCCTGAATACGCTTCTGCCGTATTGCACTGGGATGCGCCGCTGTGCCTCCGTGAAGTATACGATTAGATAGACGATTACTACGCCGATAGCGATGAGTAGAAACAGGCCGCCAAGGTTGTTTCGTTCCAGGAAGCCTTGCCCAACAAGCTGAGGGAACTCGGCCACTATGCCAGCGAATATGATGATCGAAATTCCATTTCCAATGCCCCGTTCAGTGATGAGCTCACCGAGCCAGACCAGGAACACTGCGCCTGCCGTCATGGAAATGACCATGGTAACGGTGGTTAGGTTGAGGCCGGTGGTGAAGTCGGAACCTGCAAGGCCGCCAAAGCGGTTTATCAGGGCAAGCTGCCCGTACCCTTGGGCAAGGGCTATAGGCACCATCAAGTAGTGAGTGATTTGGTTCATTCTCTGGCGGCCGGCCTCACCTTCCTTAGCGAGAGCCTGCAGACGTGGAATGACCGGGGTCATCAACTGCATGACTATGGATGCCGTAATATAGGGGTAGACGCCCAGCGCCATTATACTGAGGTTGCGCAGACCGCCGCCACTGAACAGGTCTATAAAGCCAAACAGTGCATTGCTCTCAAAGGCGCTGTTCAAGGCGTTGCGGTCAATGTTTATGACCGGGACGTGAGCCAGGAAGCGAAACACCACCAGCATGACCAGCACAAAGAGAATGCGGTTCCGCAAGTCCGGAACACGGACGGCGTCTATCATCGCCTGGAGAAGAGCCGGGCGCGATGACTGCTGCTGCCTTACGGATGAAGCACGCGAGGTCATACCACCTCTACCGAACCGCCCGCTGCTTCTATTGCAGCCCGAGCTGACTTGCTGAACTTGTGGGCGGTCACGTTGAGCGGTTCCTGCAACGTGCCTCTGCCCAGTATCTTGACCGGTTTCTTATTGCTTTTTACGATGCCAAGCTCCTTGAGCGTCGTGGGGTTCGCGGCGGCATTCGAAGGGAGTGAATTGAGGCGCTCCAAGTTCACTTCCTGGTACTCCACCCGGAATATATTGGTGAATCCCCGCAGCATGGGCAAGGCCTTCATTAAGGGCAGGGTGCCGCCGGAAAATCCACGGCGCAGCTTGCCGCCGCTTCGCGACTTCTGTCCCTTCATACCGCGCCCGGAGTAGTTCCCACGGCCGCTGCCGTCGCCGCGGCCCACGCGACGATGGCGTGTGCGAGATCCCTTGGCAGATTTCAACTGGTGCTGTTTCATGGTTTTATTGGTCATCCCTGGCTTGTTCAACTGTAACCAGATGCCGCACCCTGTGCAGCATGCCGCGTATGGAAGGCGTATCGGCATGTTCCACCGTGTGGTGCAACCTGTGTAATCCCAGCGCTTTGATCACCCTTCGCTGAGTACGAGGGTAGCCTATTGTGCTCTTAGTCCATGTTATAAGCAGTTTGCTCATGTTCTACGCTCAGCCTGGATATCCTCTCTCTGTTGCCGGTAATACCGGGGAACCCTCTTCTTCAATCTCAACCGGTATAGGGGAGGCGGTCTGTTCTTGTTCAGATTCCTCTGGGGCTTCTTTCTGTTCGGGCGCAAACATTGCCAGCTGCCTTAATGCCTCTATGGTAGCTCTCACTACATTGATAGGGTTCTGACTACGCAGGGACTTGGCCACAACGTCTTTGGCTCCAACCATATCCAGCACGGCGCGCATGGAGGGCCCGGAAATGATGCCAGTCCCGGGAGGGGCAGGTTTTAGCATCACCTGAGCGGCGCCGTACTTGGCCTTGACCTGAAAGGGTACGGTGGTGCCTTTCAGAGGCACGGTAATCAACGTCTTTTGCGCAATGGTAGCGCCTTTCCTCACTGCGTCAGGTATGGCGATAGCTTTGCCCAACCCGGAACCGACCCTGCCCTGGCCGTCACCGACCACGACGAGAGCACTGAAGGTGAGGTGTCGTCCGCCCTTGACGACTTTGGCAACACGGCGAATGTTGACAACACGCTCGGTAAGGGTCACTTCCTCCCTGTCCAGGTCATCGATAACTCTATTCATCTGGTTGACCATTAGAATTCAAGACCTCCCTCACGGGCAGCATCGGCCAGTGCCTTGACCCTACCGTGGTATTTATAGCCCCCTCTGTCAAAGATAACCCTGGTAACGCCTGCCTTGTTTGCCGCCTCAGCAATCTGTTTGCCCACGGCGGATGCGGCCTGCGTCTTCACCATACCCGCTCCGTTCTGTTCCAGAGACAGGCTGGAGGCGGCAACGATCGTGCGGCCCGTTGAGTCGTCGATGACCTGAGCGTATACCTGGCGCAGGCTGCGGAACACGCTCAACCTGGGCCGCTCGGCAGTCCCCGCCACTTTCTTGCGTACGCGGATATGCCTAGAGCGTCTGCTATGGGTCCTGTTCTGTTTTCGAGCCACGTTTACCTAGCCCTCGCCGCACTCTTGCCCGGTTTGAGACGGATGCGCTCGTTAAGATACCTTATCCCTTTGCCGGTATAGGCGTTGGGGCGGCGTATCCTCTTGATACGAGCGGCCATCTCTCCCACCAGCTGTTTGTCTATGCCGTTCACGTGAATGCGGTTGTTACCCTGCACTTCAAGGTCTACGCCCTCCATGGGCTGCACTTCCACGGGATGGGAGTAGCCGACCTGGACTATCACGTTGGGGCCGGATTGCTGGGCTCTATATCCCACTCCAACTATGTCCAGGGTCTTTTGGAATCCCTGGGAGACGCCTGTGACCATGTTGGCTATCAATGTGCGCGTCAATCCATGCAGGGAGCGATGCTCTCTAGCTTCGGATTCCCTGGTCACCAGGATCTGAGAATCGTTCACCGACACGTTTATGCCGTCTCTGACCTGTTGCGCCAAGGAGCCCCTGGGCCCCTCTACGCTGACCAGGCCGTCATCTACCTTGATACTGACCCCTGGCGGTATCTCTATTGGCTGCCTGCCTATTCTGGACATGTTCCTACCAAACGTAACAAAGTATTTCTCCACCTATTCCCCGTCGCCAAGCGTCCTGTCCGCTCAGCAATCCCTTGGACGTTGAAATGACCGACAGGCCTCTACCGCCGTAGAAGCGAGGAAGCTGCTTTTTGTCAACGTACACTCGCAAGCCCGGCTTGCTGATGCGCCTGAGTCCCTTTATGACGGACTGGTTGTCCTCGTCATAGAGAAGTCTGATGCGCAGCACCTCCCCGGTCTCTTCATGGAACTGATGATAGTCACTGATGAAGCCTTCCTTCTTCAGAAGCTCTAGGATAGCTCTCTTCAGCTTGGAAGGCGGTGTGGACACCCAGTCACGGTGCACGGCAATGCCGTTGCGTATCCTTGTTAGCATGTCCCCAATGGGATCCGTTTGAGTCACAGTAACACCTACCAACTAGCCTTTCTGATGCCGGGAAGCTCGCCGCGCAAAGAGAGCGTTCTGAAACAGATGCGGCACAGTCCAAAGTGGCGAATATACGCCCTGGGTCTCCCGCAGAGGTTGCAACGGTTGTGATGTTGTACTTTGAACTTTGGCGGCTTCCGCCATTTGGCTACTTTTGCTGCTTTGGCCATTCTTACCTCAGTCGAGCTGCTCCCTGGCAAACGGTACTCCGAACATTTCCAGGAGGCGGAATGCTTCTTCATCCTTCTGAGCAGTGGTGACAAAGGTCACCTGGAAACTGCGGATGCGGTCTATTCGGTTGTAGTCTATCTCTGGGAAGATGATCTGTTCTCTGATGCCCAGCGAGTAGTTTCCTCGCCCGTCAAAGCTGGTCCTGGGTACACCGCGGAAATCTCGTATGCGGGGAAGCGCGGCATTGATGAGCCTTTCCATGAACTCATACATGCGGCGTCCTCTCAGAGTTACCATGACGCCAATCTGCATGCCGTCTCTGATCTTGAAGCCCGCTATTGACTTCCTGGCCCTGGTGACCACCGGCCTCTGCCCGGAGATGGCGGTCAGCATCTGAGATACGGAGTCAATGGCATTAGAGTTAGTCAACGCCTCTCCCAGACCCACGTTCATCACGACTTTCTCCATGCGCGGGGCCTGTAGGGGGACCTTGTAGCCAAATTCGCTGATGAGCTGAGGCACAAACTCCTGCCGGTACTTGAGCAGCAGATTTGGCACGTGGTTGGCAGCAGGTTGAGAGCCGTTTTCTTGAGTGCTCTGCGGCTTGGCCTGGCGCCCACGCTGGGGAGAGGCCGGCTTCTTCCGGCTCCGGGTGGACTCTGATTTCGGTTGCTTTTGTACTTCTTCCATAACGTCTCTATCTATCGATCATTTCTTTGCATAAACGGCACACACGTACTTTACGACCATCGTCAAGGTACGTGCGCCCGACGCGAACCGCTTTGTTGCAGGTTGGACAAACCAGCATAACCTTGGAAGCATGAAGAGAGGCTTCCATCTGGATTATTCCGGCCTGCCGCAGAGTGGAGGTAGGACGCTGGTGCTTTCTAACCATATTGACGCCTTCCACTGTGACGCGATTCTTGGCGGGCAGGACGGACTGGACCGTACCCCTCTTTCCGGCGTCTTTGCCGGAAATGACCTCCACCGTATCGTTCCTTCTAATGTTCACTAGAGCACCTCCGGCGCCAGGGAAACTATCCGCATGTACTCTTTGTCCCGCAGTTCCCTAGCCACCGGGCCGAAGATGCGAGTCCCCCTGGGCAAGAGCTGATCCGTGAGAACCACGGCTGCATTATCATCAAAACGGATATGCGAGCCGTCGGGACGCCGGTAGGCATGAGACGTCCTAACCACCACCGCTTTGACCACGTCTCCGGATTTCACCGGGGCGTTGGGCGTGGCCTCTTTCACGGCGGCGACGATGACGTCACCGACGCGAGCATAGCGCTTGCGGGTGCCTCCAGGGATATTGATGCACATGATCACCCTGGCTCCTGAGTTATCGGCTACTGTAAGTCTGGAGTACGTCTGTATCACGGTCCTTCCTTGCCTTCTCTCTCTTCAACTGTCCGTTCAGCCTCCTCTTCCGCAGAGACCTCAGCCTCAGGCTCTTGCCCGGTGGACGGAGCATCCTGGGACGGCGCTTCATCTGCGGAGGGCTCCACGGTTTCAGCAACGTCTCCCTCAGTTGTCTCTTCTGCGAGGGGCTCCAATTCAGGGCCAGGCTCCTCAGTCGCTTCCGACTCGGGCTTCTCAGCCGTCTCCAGTTCAGGTTCCTCAGCCACTTCCGGTTCAGGCTCTTCAGCCGCCTCGGGTTCAGGTTCCTCAGCCTCTTCCGGTTCAGGTTCTTCAGCCGCCTCTGGTTCAGGCTCCTCAGCCACTTCCGGTTCGGCTATAACTACCTCTTCAGTTTGAGGGACGTCGGCCACGGCCACAGCAGCCTCCGGCTGGGCGATCTCTTCCTCTATTGCCGCGCCTATCTCCTGCGGAGCTATCTCCGGAACCTCGTGCCGTTCCAGTATCTCAGCTATGCGCCACCGCTTGAGGCGAGACAACGGCTTGGTCTCCACTATTAGCACCCGGTCGCCTATGCGAGCGTCGTTCTGCTCATCGTGTGCGTGGAACTTGGAGATGCGACGTATGCTCTTTCGATATACGGGATGCCGCTGCCGCCACTGGACGGCTACCACCACGGTCTTATCCATCTTATCGCTGATCACTTGGCCAATGCGTCTTTTGCGGTTTGCAGCACTCATTTTGCCTGCTCCAACAGTTGACGCTCCCGAAGTACGGTTTTGATTCTAGCTATCTTGTTACGCACCTTTCTTTGTTGCGAAGTATCGCTCAACTGCCGCGTAGAGAGCCGGAAGCGCACACTCAGCGCCTCTTTGTAGGTCTCTTGCAACTCTTTCTCCAAGTCTTCCTGGGACAAAGCCCTTACTTCATAGATACGCACGGTTACTCTCCCGCTCCGGCGGCAACGTGACCGTCTTGCCGGGCAATGATGCGGACGTCTATGGGCATCTTGTGAGAAGCTAAGCGTAGAGCCTCTTTTGCCGTATCCTCCGGTACACCGGAGATTTCGTAGAGGATTCTGCCCGGCTTGACCACGACAACCCACTGGTCAACGGGGCCCTTGCCCGATCCCTGCCGGGTTTCCGCAGGTTTCTTGGTAATGGGCTTGTCCGGAAAGACCCGGATCCAGATGTTGCCGCCTCTGCGTACGTGACGAGTAATAGCTCGGCGGCCTGCCTCTATCTGGCGCGCCGTGATCCAGGCGGGCTCCATTGCCTTCATGGCAAAATCGCCAAAGAGGACCTGATTGCCGGCATGAGCTGCGCCGCGCATGCGGCCGCGGTGCGTCTTGCGGAACTTAACTCTCTTCGGCTGCAACATCCTGTGCCTCCGTATCCTTCACTGAATCATCCTGAACATCGCCGGCAGATGCAATCCTCCTGCTGCCGGACGCCAGCGCCTCATCAACGCCATCTCTCTCCGAATCGGTATCTCCGGCCTGGAGGGTCACCTCTATTGTGCCCAACTCCTCTACCTCTTCCTGCTGCTGCGCCAAGATGTCACCCTTGTACAACCAGACCTTGATGCCTATCCTGCCCATTGTTGTGGCAGCTTCGGCCAACCCGTAATCTATATCGGCGCGCAGCGTGTGTAGGGGGACACGACCCTCCATGGCTTTCTCTTTACGGGCTATCTCGTTGCCTCCCAACCGACCCGAGGAGACAATCTTGATACCCTGAGCGCCGGCCTGCATGGCCCTGGATAAAGCCTGCCGCATAGCGCGGCGGAAAGCTACCCTGCGCTCAAGCTGGTCGGCGATGTTCCTAGCCACCAGGTAGGCGTTCAACTCCGGCTGACGGATCTCCTGGACGTTGACCCTGGCGCGCTTGCCGGTGATCCTCTCTATGTCCCTCCGCAGCTCTTCTATACGCTGGCCGCCGCGCCCGATGACGATGCCGGGACGTGATGTGTGCATGGTGATCACCAAGTCATTGCTGGGGCGCTCTATATTCACCAAGGCTATACCGGCGTCCACGTATGTCTTGTTGATATGCTTTCTGATCTTCAGATCCTCCTGAAGGAGATCCCTGTAGGTCTCGCTCTTAGCAGCAAACCACTTGGCGTCCCAGTCCTTGATGATGCCAAGTCGAAAGCCTATGGGATGGGTCTTCTGGCCCAATTAAACCTCCTCGTCCACCACAACGGTGATATGGCTGGAACGCTTGCTTATGCGCCCGGCACGTCCCCGCGCCGAAGCCCTGAACCGCTTCAGGGACGGGGCTTGGTTGGCGTAAACCTGCACCACTCTCAACTCATCGGGCTCAAGCAGTAGATTGTTCTCGGCATTGGCTGCCGCCGACTTCAACACTTTGGCCACTTCTCTTGCAGCAGGTGTCGGCTGATGATGCAATACGGTAAGTGCTTCATCAACCCTTCTGCCGCGAACCAGGGCTGTCACCCACTTCAGCTTCTTGGCGGATATGCTGATATTCTTGGCTGTGGCTTGTGCAGGCATGATTACCTCACCGAACTGGTGCGCTCAGACTTGGAGGAGTGACCCCGGAACGTCCGGGTGGGTGCAAACTCCCCCAGGCGGTGCCCCACCATGTTCTCAGTGACGAAGATGGGCACGTGGCGGCGTCCGTCATGGACGGCAATAGTCAATCCCAACATATCCGGCATGATCATGGAGGCGCGCGACCAAGTGCGTATTACCGTGCGAGAACCGCTTCTCTGCACCGCCGAAACTTTCTTTGCCAGCTTTGGGTGCACGTAAGGCCCCTTTTTTATCGAGCGTGACATAACTTAGCTACGCTACCTCCTATTGCCTCTCCTGCGGACTATCATATTATCGGTACGCCTGTTACGGCGTGTCTTGTAGCCCAGTGCGGGCTTACCCCAGGGCGTCTTGGGCCCGGGCATGCCTACGGATGAGCGTCCTTCTCCGCCTCCATGGGGATGGTCTCTGGGAGTCATGGCGGAGCCCCGCACCGATGGGCGTCTGCCAAGGTGTCTCTTCTTGCCGGCCTTGCCCAGCTTCACGTTCTTGTTGTCCGAATTTCCCACCTCGCCCACAGTAGCCATGGACCGGCTGAGTATGCGTCTAACCTCGCCCGATGGCAGCCTGATGAGCGTGTAGTTGGTCTCCTTGGCCAGCACCTGCGCCGACAGCCCAGCGCTGCGCACTATCTTGCCGCCCATGCCGGGTTGCATCTCTATGTTATGCACCTGAGTACCTGTGGGTATATGGCTCAGGGGAAGAGCGTTGCCAACCTTGATCTCGGCGTCGGGGCCGGCTTCAACGCGATCACCCACCTTCAACTTCTCGGGATGAAGTATGTAGCGCTTCTCCCCGTCCGCATAGTGTATGAGGGCAATCCTTGCCGAGCGGTTGGGGTCGTACTCAATGGTCGCCACTTTGCCGGGCACTCCCAGCTTGTCCCGCTTGAAGTCTACGATGCGATAAGACCTTTTGGCGCCGCCGCCACGACGGCGCACCGTGATCTTTCCCCTGGAATTCCTTCCTCCGGAACGCTTCAGCGGGGCAACGAGCGACTTTTCAGGGCGGGAACCGGTCAACTCTTCGAAAGTGGTGGAAACCGCTCCGCGCCGGGAGGGAGTTGTGGGTCTATATGTCTTCAACGGCATATTCTACGCTCCCTCGAATATCTCGATCCTATCGCCGGGTTTAAGGGTCACAATCGCTTTCTTGCGGTCTCGCGTTTGCGTCCAGCGGGGGCCAAAGCGCTTCCTCTTGCCCCTGTTCTTCACAATGTTCACCTGGAGCACGTCCACGTTGTAGGCCCGCTTCACCGCCTCTTTTACCATTATCTTATTGGCTCTGGGCGTAATCTCGAACACGTACTTGTTACGCTCCTGGAGCACGGTGCTTTTCTCAGTGACTATGGGACGCAGCAGGATGTTGAGCTGTTCCATGGCTACGCCTCCTTACGCCTTTCTTCTTCAGGTTCCACCGGCGCTTCCGGCTCTACTTCCACCGCCGCTTCCGGTTCCACTTCCACCGTTGCTTCCGGCTCTACTTCCACCGCTGCTTCCGGCTCCAGTGCCTCTGTTGCTTCCTGGTCCGCACTTGCCTTGGTTCGACGGCTTCTGCCGCCACGAGCAGCGGTGGACGAAGCACGCCGACGCGTCCTAGCCTTTGGCTCCATCTCCACTTCAGCGGAGGTTACGCCGCCCGCCCACAACTCTTCTGCCCGGTGGACGGCGTCTACTGTCATGATGAGGCGGTCATGCCTCAGCAAATCCAAGACATTGATATTGGAGGCTGGAAGCGTTTTTACTTCCTTGATGTTACGGGCAGAGAGGACTACGTTGCTGCTGGGTTGATTAGTGACTATCAGGGTGCTTGAAGCTGCGTCCAGCGCCTTCAGTACATTCACCATCTCCTTGGTACGGGAAGTGGGTAGTTCCATGTTCTGAAGAAGAGTCAGCCTGTTTTCCCTGGCCTTGTCCGAGAGCAGGCAACGAATAGCGAGCCTGCGCATCTTCTTGGGCATACTCTGGCGAAAACTCCGAGGGCTGGGGCCGAACACAATGCCTCCTCCTGCGTATTGGGGAGAACGTATGCTGCCCTGCCTAGCGCGTCCACTATGCTTCTGAGGCCTGGGCTTGGCCCCACCGCCCGATACCTGGGCCCGCGTCTTTGTGGAGGACGTGCCCTGCCTGGCATTGGCAAGCTGGCGCACCATGGCTTGGTGCACCACCGACTGGTTGGCTGGAACAGCAAACAAACTATCGCTGACTTCCAGCGTTCCAACCTGGGTACCCGCTATGTCCATTACGGGAAGCCTCACTGTCCCTTCCCTTCCTTTTCTTCGCCTGGCTCCGGCGTCTCCTCCACTTCATCCAATGGCCCTTCTTCAGTCTGATCCGCCACTTCTTCTGCTGTCTCTGGACTCGATTCAGAGGCCTCTTCCTGAGTAGATGCCTGGGGCGCCTCAGCCTCCTGCTGCTGCACCGGCTGCTCGTCGGCGGACTCTTGCTCCCCGGCAGTGGTCTCTGTCACTGCTTCCGCCTGCTCCTCGGCTTCTACAATGGCATCCGGATCTTCCGGAAGATCCAGCTTTTCAACGGGCCTGCTCCAGATGGGGTCCTGCTTAAGCCGTTGGATGCCTTCGTTAGTGTGCTGAATGAGTACGAGTTGCCGGTTGGCGCCCGGCACGCTTCCTTTGATGAGCAGCAAATTGCGTTCCAAGTCCACCTGTACCACCTCTACGTTCTGCGCGGTGACGCGGACGTTGCCCATGTGTCCGGCCATGCGTTTGCCCTTGAGCACCCGGCCTGGCGTGGTGCCTGCGCCAATGGAGCCCGGAGCGCGATGCCTGTCGGACTGTCCGTGAGTCTTGGGCCCGCCGCTGAAGCCATGCCTTTTGATGCCTCCGGCAAAGCCGCGGCCCTTGGTGGTGCCGGTCACGTTTATGACGTCGCCGGGCTGGAATATAGAAACGTCCACGGTTTGACCTACCTGAACGTAGCTCAGGTCCGCGGGCGGCAGTTCCCTTAGATAGCGGAATCTCCCTATTCCTCTCAAGTGTCCCTCTTCAGCCTTGTTCAGTCGGCGCTTCTCTCCGAAGCTGAGTTGCACCGCTTCATAGCCGTCTTTGGCCATGGTCTTGACCTGGGTCACCATGCAGGGGCCAGCCTCCAATACCGTCACCGCCTGGGCCGTGCCGTCTTCTCGGAAGACCTGGGTCATGCCTAATTTTTCGCCTAGTAAACCTATTGGCATCTTCTATTCCAACTACAACTTTATCGATATATCGACGCCTGCGGGCATATTCAGCCTCGTCAGCGCGTCGATGGTCCGGGACGTGGGGCTCAGAATATCAATGAGCCGCTTGTGCGTACGCAGCTCAAAGTGCTCACGGGAGTTCTTGTCGACGTGCGGTGAGCGTATGACGCAGAACCGCTTGATGGACGTAGGCAACGGTATGGGCCCAGCCACCTGCGCTCCCGCTCTCTCAGCCGTCTCGACAATGTGCTCCGCCGACTGGTCAAGGAGTCGGTGGTCGAACGCCTTCAAGACTATTCTTATGCGCTGCCTATGCTGTGTTGGGGCTGAGGTTGTCATATCTTCCTGCTTTGCCGGACCGCGCTACTCGCGGACTACCTCCTGTACGATGTTATCAGGCACGCGCTGATAGTGGTCGAACTCCATGGTGTAGCTGGCTCGACCCTGGGTGATGGAACGCAAGTCCGTGGCGTAGCCGAACATCTCCGCCAGTGGAGTGTAGGCCAACACCATCTGGGTGTCTCCCTGGCCTTCCATGTTGTTTATCTGAGAGCGGCGGCTGCTTAGATCGGAGAGTATCTCACCGAGGAAATCGCCCGGTGTGATCACTTCCACCGACATGACCGGCTCAAGCAGGGCCGAACCGGCGCGTCGCAAAGCCTCACGCATGCCCATGCCACCGGCGACTCTAAACGCCATCTCGGATGAATCGACTTCGTGGTAGGAGCCGTCGACCAGCGTGGCTTTGACGTCTATCACGGGGAAGCCGCCAACGATACCGTTCTCCAGGGTGTCTCTGATTCCTTGCTGAACGGCGGGGATGTACTCCCGGGGTATTGTGCCGCCCACTATCTTATCTTCGAAGACGAAGCCGGTGCCTCGCTCCAACGGCTCTACTTCCAGCCAGACGTGTCCGTACTGACCGCGGCCCCCGGTCTGGCGCACGAAGCGGCCCTCAGCCCGTACGGCAGATGTAATAGCCTCGCGATAGGAGACCCTGGGCTTGCCTATGTTGGCCTGAACGCTGAATTCGCGTTTCAGCCGCTCCACCAATACCTCCAGGTGCAACTCGCCCATCCCGGAGATGACCGTCTGTCCGGTCTCCTGATCAAACCTCATGATAAACGTGGGGTCTTCTTCAGCCAGCTTGACCAAGGCGTCAGTAAGTCTGTCCTGGTCCGCCTTGCTTCTCGGCTCTATGGCCATCGTGATAACTGGCTGTGGGAAACGGATGGCTTCCAGCAGTACCTGTGAGTTCTCCGCGGCAAGGGTATCGCCGGTGAAGGTGTTCTTGAGGCCAACCGTAGCGGCTATGTCACCGGCTTGGAGTTCGCTAACCTCTTCTCTGCGGTCAGCGAACATTTTGAGAATGCGACCCATCCGTTCACGCTGGCCTTTGGTGACGTTGTAAACGGTGGAGCCGCTGGCCACTTTGCCGGAGTATACCCGCAGATACACCAAACGACCCGTGTAAGGGTCTGTAACTACTTTGAAAGCCAGCGCGGAGAACGGTTCATCCGTACTAGGCTCTCTAAGCGTCTCTTCCCCCGTCTTGGGATGAACGCCCGTTACGGGGGGAACATCCAACGGAGAGGGGAGGTAGTCGACTATTGCGTCCAGCAGAGGCTGAATGCCCTTGTTGCGCAGCGCCGTGCCGCACAAGACGGGCACAATGTGGTTCTGGATTGTGGAACGCCGCAGAGCGGAGCGCAGTTCGCTGGCGGATATCTCTTCCCCCTCCAGGTACTTGATGAGAAGAGCTTCATCCGTCTCAGCCACTTTCTCCATCAGGGCATCTCTATAGTTGAGGTACTCTTCTCGAAACTGCTCCGGTATGGGCGCCTCCTCAGCCAGGATGCTCCCCTCGGAATAGATGAGCGCCTTTTCTTCCAGAATATCCACCACACCCTGAAACTCGGAGTTGCTGCCAATGGGCATCTGTATGGGTACGGGGTTGGCCTTCAGGCGGTGCCGTATCATATCTATGGCCCTTTGGAAATTGGCGCCTACGCGGTCCATCTTGTTGATGAAGCAGATACGGGGCACGCGATATCTATCGGCCTGGCGCCATACCGTCTCTGACTGAGGCTGCACGCCTGCCACGGCATCGAAGACGACCACTCCGCCATCGAGGACGCGGAGACTGCGCTCCACCTCCGCGGTGAAGTCGACGTGGCCGGGTGTATCTATGACGTTGATGCGGTGCTCTTTCCAAGAGGTGGTGGCAGCGGCGGCCGTGATGGTAATGCCTCGTTCACGCTCCTGGTCCATCCAGTCCATTACCGCAGTGCCTTCGTCCACGCTTCCCAGCTTGTGGGTCAGCCCGGAAAGGAACAACACCCGCTCAGTGACGGTGGTCTTGCCAGCGTCAATATGCGCAATAAACCCTATGTTCCGAATCTCATCCATGGACAGCTGACTCCGAGATCCACAAACCCGTGTAGGGGGATTAAATATACGCGGCTGCACTACCAGCGATAGTGGACAAAGGCCCGGTTGGCCTCAGCCATACGATGTAAGTCCTCCCGCCGCTTCACTGCCGCTCCCTCACCTCGGGAGGCTTCCAGGAGCTCTCTATACAATCTTTCAGACATCGGCAACCCGCTGCGAGAGCGCGCCGATGTGATGAGCCAGCGCATGGCTAGCGCTTGACGCCGATCCGCCCTAACCTCTACCGGAACCTGGTAGGTGGCTCCGCCGACGCGGCGTGGTTTTACTTCCAGGGCCGGTGTGGCATTGCGCATGGCCTGCTGGAAAACCTCAAGCCCGGGCCGGTGCGCTTCTTCTTCCAGCCTGGACAGAGCAGAGTAAACAATCCTTTGGGCAACGCTCTTCTTGCCACCAATCATTACGCGGTTGATGAACCGGGCAAGCTCTTCGCTCCCATACCTGGGATCGGGCATGACCTGCCTGCGTTCTGCTCGCCTTCTTCTGGACATAATGACCGCCTGAGTTGCTAGCCCTTCTTGGATCCGTATTTACTGCGGCCTTGCTTGCGGTCCGATACGCCGGTAGAGTCCAGAGCACCGCGAACTATATGGTAGCGCACTCCGGGAACGTCCCTGACCCTGCCTCCACGAACCAAGACCACCGAGTGCTCTTGTAGAGTGTGGCCTTCGCCGGGAATATAGGCCGTGACCTCTATTCCGTTGGTGAGACGCACCCGCGCCACCTTGCGCAACGCGGAGTTTGGCTTCTTGGGAGTTACGGTTTTCACCTGAACGCAAACGCCTCTACGCTGCGGACAACCTGGACCTCTCACGGTACGGTTGCGCAACGAGTTTTGCACGAACCTTAGCGCAGGCGCTTTGGTGCGCTTGTGCAGATTCTTACGACCCTTGCGTATCAGTTGGTTTACGGTAGGCATGTGCCTCTCAGCCCCAAGCATAGATAGTCGAGCCATCACAGATGGCAACAATCGACTATTCTATCTTCTACGGCTAGCCCTGTCAACCGTCAGCGACTAGGCTAGGTTAGGCATCTCCTAGCTCTCAACAATGTCCCAATGGCCTCAACCTGGGTATCCAGAACGGCACGCTTGTCTTGTAGGGTCAGTAGTACTCTCCGAACCCAGCCCAATCCGGCGCTCGAGGCCTGTCCCCTCTAATTTGGGAGGTAAACCGCGTTAATA
>DAOUKI010000192.1:0-3678 GCA_034421495.1 Dehalococcoidia bacterium
GGCATGCAAGACCAGCAACCGGACCAGACCCGAATTCTCAGTTGGGTTGGCCTCACTTTGGGTAATTTCCTTGACGGCTACGGTTATCGCCGTATAGACACCCCTCTGCTGGAAGAGACCGAGCTTTTCCTGCGCAAGTCGGGCGGAGAGCTCGCCAGCAAGATGTACACCTTCACCGACCCCGGTGGAAGGCGGGTAAGCCTGAGGCCCGAATTTACATCATCCGTAGTGAGAGCACATCTGCAAGGCCTGGGAGACGGTCAGTTCCCGCTGCGCTGGCAGTATCGCGGCCCCGTGTTCAGATACGAGATGGATGAGGCCGAATACCGCCAGTTCACCCAAGCCGGGGCTGAGCTGATAGGCGCGGCCGGCCCCTGGTCGGACGCGGAAGTCATGGCTATAGCTTGCCAGGGCCTGGCAAGGCTGGGGATCAAGTGTCAGATGGTGATAGGCCACGTGGGATTCATGGGGGCGCTTCTGGAAGAGCAGAGAGTATCCGACAGGGCGGGGCTGTTCCTGCTCAATAGCATATCGGACCTGCGCCGGGGCGATGAAGGCGTTGAGGAGGTGATCAGGCGAGCCGGTATTTTGGGGTTGTCTCAGGGTGATAACGAGACACCCGTTCAGGATAGCAATCCGTCCGAAGACACCATGAGCGCACTGGAGCAGTACCTTGGCAGGACTAATCTACTTGCCAGGGGTGTTCGCACACCAACGGAAATACACGAGCGGTTCATCCGCAAACACAGATCGAGAGGCGACTTCGATGGATTCGATGATGCCGCCGTTCTGTTGAGCAAGGTTGCCCAGAAGAACGGCAGCATCACGGAGGCGCTGGGCAGCGTGAGGGAGATGGAGCTTCCGGCCAGGGCTTTGGCGGAGTTGGACCGCTTGGAGGAGTCGCTAAAGGCCTTCGCCATACATGAAGTGGAAGCCGACGTTGTGCTGGACTTCGGCCTGGCAAGGGGGATCGCTTACTACAGCGACCTTATCTTCGACCTGAACCGGCCCGGCTCAAACGGCGTTTCCCTGGGAGGAGGAGGCCGCTACGACGGCTTGGCTCGGGCCATGGGAGGTACGGAGCTTGTGCCAACCATGGGCTTCGCTTGGTCATTGGAGCGCGTGGTGGAAGCCGTGATTCAGGATGGCGACGGCGGTAGGCTCTGGGAAGAGCAGGGGGAGGCGGTGCTTGTCAGGCCAGCCGGCGAACCGGCCTTCCAGGCGGCTTTGCGTGAGGCTGACAGACTTCGCAGCCTGGGAGGCAGGGTGCATTCGGATGTGACGGCTCGTTCCCTGGAGGATAGCGTGTCGTATGCCAGGGAGACGGGGATAAGCCGGGTGATCACGGTTGAGTCGAACGGAGAGGTCTCTTACGAAGATGTTTGACAACTCTTCACAAAAAGGCCCTGAAGAAACGCTGAGGCTGGCCATACCCAGCGACGGCGAGATGTACGAGTCGACGCTGGGGTTCCTTTCGGAATGTGGCATGAGCGTGTCCAGGGGGAATTTCCGGCACTACATGGGACAGCTCAGCTCATTGAGCGACGTGGTAGTGCTGTTCCAACGTGCTGCCGATATCACCAGCAAGGTGGAGGAGGGCAGCGCCGACATAGGAATTGTAGGGTTGGACAGATTTGCCGAGTACAAGCTGGACGACGGCGAGAGCCTCACCATCATCGATGACCTGTCCTATAGCCGGTGCAAACTGGTGACCGCCGTTCCCCAAGGGTGGCTGGATGTCTCGGAGATGGCAGACCTGGCAGACCTGGCTGCGGAGTTCAGGGAACGGGGCCGCGATCTACGCGTCGCCACGAAGTATCCCCGATCCACCCAGAGGTTCTTCTTCAGCCGCGGCATCTACTATTTCACGCTAGTCCAGTCCAGCGGCAGCCTGGAGGCGGCCCCCCTCATGGGCTTTGCCGACGTCATTGTGGATATATCCGCCACCGGCACCACGCTGAGGGAAAACCAGCTCAAGACCCTGGCGGACGGGACGGTCATGGAATCTCAAGCGTGCCTCATAGGAAACAGGACGTCTTTGAGAGGCAACGGGGTGAAGAAGGAGCTGACCCGCCGCTTCATTGAGCGGATAGAGGGCTACATGGAGGCGCGAAACTACTTCAGGGTCACTGCCAACGTGCAGGGGGAGTCCGCCGACCGGGTGGCTCTCGCGGTGATGTCCCGCGCCAATCTGGCGGGACTCAAGGGCCCTACGGTAGCCCGCGTCTATACCCCGGATGCAGAGGGTTGGTATGCTGTGACCGTGGTGGTCCCCCAATCCAGTCTGCAAGAGTCGCTTGATCACTTTAGATCAATTGGGGCTACCGGCATATCCGCAGTCCAGCCCAGATACGTGTATCATGAAGAGTCCGTGGCGTTCCGGGAGCTTCTCGGAGCGCTGGGTGAAGGCTGATAGCCTGTTCTTTCAATTAGCTAAGTTGGTGTTTGCATGAGGATTCTCCGTGGCCTGGAAGAGGCCAAAAATCATATTGCCGGGCGTGGCAACATAGAGTCCGATGCCGTTCCGGAGGCGGTGGCAAAGGGGATAGAGGATATCTTTGGCAGGGCTATGTCTCCGTCGGAAGTGGTTGCTTGCATACTGGAAGATGTGCGGCTCCGGGGCGACGCAGCGGTCAAAGAGTTTTCCCGGCGCATAGACGGCGTGGACTACGATGACCTGGAAGTCGATAGGGAGGATATGGAGCGTGCGTACTACTCGCTGCCTGAAGAGCTCCAAGACGCCATGCAGACAGCCGCCGCACGAATAGGCAGCTTTGCCAAGGCGTCTCTTCCCAAGTCATGGTACGACGAGACCACCGGCCTGGGTGAAACCGTATCCCCGTTGGAGCGGGTTGGCGTGTACGCTCCGGGAGGCACGGCTGCCTATCCATCCACAGTGCTTATGACTGTGGTCATCGCCCGCTCCGCTGGTGTGGATGAGATAGTGATGTGCACGCCCGTGAGGGGCGCACAGTCCGACGTCGTGCTGGCAGCGGCTTATGCGGCAGGCGTGGACCGCGTGTTTCGCATAGGCGGGGCGCAGGCAATCGCGGCCATGGCCTACGGCACGGAGTCGGTGCCCGCAGTGCACAAGATATGCGGCCCGGGGAACATATTCGTCACGCTGGCCAAAAAGATGGTGTTCGGAGCCGTGGGCATTGACGGCATCTTCGGCCCAACCGAGACTATGGTAATAGCGGACGAGCATGCAGACCCCAGGATCTGCGCAGCGGACCTTCTTGGGCAGGCGGAGCATGACGTCATGGCTTCCCCGGCCATGGCCACCGATTCCGAGGCGCTGGCTAATGAGGTGACGGCTGAGATGGAACGGCAGATGGAGACGCTTGAGCGCAGAGAGATAGTCCGTGGGGCAGTGGACGGCCAAGGGGTTATTTTCATTGTGGGCAACCTTGACCAGGCTGTGGAAGTTGCCAACCTGTTTGCACCGGAGCATCTTACCTTGCTGGTCCAAGACCCATGGGCCTTGAAGCCCAAAATTCGCCACGTTGGCGCACTCTTTCTGGGGCACCATTCAGGCGAGGTGCTAGGCGATTACATAGCCGGGCCCAGCCACACTATTCCGACGCACGGCACAGCCAGATTTGCTTCTTACCTGGGCTCCGATCAGTTTGTGAAGCGATTTCCCGTAGTGTCGCTTGATGAGTCGGTCGCGGACGA
>DAOUKI010000193.1:0-9148 GCA_034421495.1 Dehalococcoidia bacterium
GTGAGCCCTTCGGCTACGCTCAGGACATGCTTGTCGAACCACGCCAGGGGGCGCCCTTCGACTATGCTCAGGGCGAACGGATACCAAAGCCCGCCCCTGGGTTCCCGCCTGTGCGGGAATGACGGACACATCGTGGGTTTGCGGGCAGAGGTTTTGGATTCTTCGTCGCTGCGCTCCTCAGAATGACAGTGAGGGAGCGGTTCTCCAGAGGTGAAAGGGCGGTTCGCGAACCGCCCCTACAAGTCCGCAATGGGGGGCCGTTCGTGGTGAGCTTGTCGAACCACGCCGGGGGGATGCGCCCTTCGACTATGCTCAGGGCGAACGGATACCAACACCCCGCCCGTGGGTTCTCGCCGTCGCGGGAACGACGGACACATCGTGGGTTTGCGGGCAGACGGCCTTCCGTAAAGGTCTCCAGGGCGGATTTACAGGCGGCGCCGGGGCGTGTTCCTTGACACCAAGCTAAGCCGTAATACAATTGGTGGGTTATGTTGAACTATGCCATACAACCCTTAGCTATCCGAATAGATGTCAATCCCAACATTTTTGAGAGCGGCGGCTTTGTACTAAGCTGGCACGGATTCCTGACCTTCGTGGCCGTGGCTGCGGCAGTGATCCTTGTGGCCAGGTGGGCAAAGCGCGACGGCATGGATACGGACGTCGTCTTTGCCACCGCGGTCTGGGCCATTATCTCCGGGATAGTGGGCGCCAGGATCTTCCACGTCATAGACCGCTGGGACTTCTATAGCCAGAACCTGGGGCAGGTGTACGCCGTATGGCAGGGAGGAATTGCCCTGTACGGCGCCATACTCACCGGGTTTGTCGGCGCTTACGGCTACATCTGGATGAGGAAGTACCTGGGCCGAGTCTACTCCGGGGAGACAGCGCCGTGGCTCAAGCGCCTGGTGGGAGAGAGGATATCCCAGGGCTACCTGAAAGGGGATATGTACGCCCGTTTCAGGAACTTCTCCGCCGGCGCACTGGCCGACATAACCGCTCCGGCGCTCCTCATCGCGCAGACCATAGGCCGCGTGGGGGACATCATCAACGGAGAGCATCTCTCGGTGCGCACCGACCTGCCATGGGGCTTTGTGTACGGTCATCCGTTGAGCCCTTCCTTTGAAAGATGGGGGCTGAACGCCAGCCAGCCGGTGATTGCCTACGAGATGATCTGGAACATGGTAGTGCTGGCGGTGCTCTGGAAGCTGAGAGGAAGGCTGGCTCCGCCGGGCATGTTGTTTGCGCTATACCTGATGCTCTACTCCATAGGGCGTTTCTTCATCCAGTTCCTCAGATTGGACAAGGAGTGGTTTGCCGGGCTGCAAGAAGCCCACATAATTGCGCTGATAGTCCTGGCAATCACGGTGCCGCTGCTGGCATACAAGGCGCGCTTGATACGCCGCGCGCCCAAGACCGATTCCAAGGCCCGTACGCGGCGGCGCGGGGCCAGGGCCTAAGCGGCAACGGCGGGCCGCACGTCCTTGACGTTCAGCCGCAAGGTCTGATGGGACCTCCAGCGGTCTATCTCTACGGTATAGACCACGTCCACTCTATCGACGCCTTCAGGCAATAGGCAGCTATTGCGAAAAGCAATGGCGTCCCAGGTTATACCGTTCTCCTTCAGCTTGAGCAGCTTATGGTCTCCATTGGAGCCTGTTTGCCGGTTGCTCATCAGTTGCACGTTGCGGCTAAGGAACAGCGGAGCGGGGTTGGCCGCGCCAAACGGAGCCAGCCTTTGCACCATGGGGTAGATGTCGCGCGGCAGGTCCCGCAGCGGCAACTCCACGTCTATGTCCAAGCGCGGCTGCAAGACCTGGTCGGACAGCGCATCCCGCGCCACGGAGGTGAGCCGACTCCGTAGAGAGTCCAAGCTCGATGTGCGGACGGTGAAGCCCGCCGCCTGAGGATGACCGCCAAACCTTAGCATTCCCTCCACCAGCGGGGCCACCTCATGCAATGCGGAACCGACGTCGAACTCAGGGATGCTGCGACAGCTCCCCCGGCTGACGTCCGGGCCCAAACTGAGCACAACGGCGGGCCGGTGAAACTCCTCGGCAAGGCGGCTGGCGACCAGCCCAATGATGCCCGGAGAAAACGATTCATCTCCCACCATGATGAGCGGCGCAGGCTCCACCAGAGACCGCGCCTTCTCGTACGCCTCCGTCGTCATGGTCCGCCTGTCGCGGTTCTGCTGTTCCAGCTGCAGGGCCAGACCTTCCGCTTCTCCGGCGTCGTTGGTGACCAGCAGTCTGTAGCTTGCGTCGGCGTGGTCCAACCTTCCCGCAGCGTTCAGCCGGGGCGCCAGCACCCAGCCGATGGTTTCGGCATCGAAAGAGACGTCTTCGATGCGCGCCGTCCTGAACATGGCCTGTAGACCGGTCGACGAGGAACGGGCAAGCTCCTCCAAACCGCTCCTAACTATGGAACGGTTCTCATCCAACAGCGGCGCCACGTCGGCCACGGTGCCCAGAGCGGCCAGGGAGATCAGAGTGCCCATCTGCTCTTGGGCGTTTGTGCCAAACGACTGTAGCAGGGCTTCGCTTAGCTTGTAAGCGAGGCCAGCGCCCGTGAGGTGTGGGAACGGATACGTCGAGCCGGGAAGCCGCGGGTCGATAATGGCGCAAGCATCCGGCGCTCCCTGAGGGGCTAGATGATGGTCGGTTATGATTACGTCTACGCCCATGTCCTGCGCCGCCGCCACCTCTGCGAAGGCGGTGACGCCGGTGTCCACCGTGACCAGCAGGGTCGCGCCCTGGGCCGCCAGGTAGCCGACGGCGTCCGTGCTCAGCCCGTGACCCTCTTCGACGCGATGAGGAATGTACGGTATTACCTTGACGCCCAGCGAGGTCAAGGCGCGGGCCATGATGGCGGTTCCCGTGATGCCGTCCACGTCGAAATCGCCGAATACGGCAACGCGCTCCCGGTTTCGTACCGCTGTCCTCAGTCGTTCCACCGCCTGCTCCAGCCCGGGCAGTAGCGCGGCATCGTGAGAGACCTCATCCTTGGAAAGGAAATCCAGGGCTTGATCAGGGCTATGGAAGCCTCTGTTGTAGAGAAGCTGAGCGAGGATTGGCGTCAGCCCCGAATCCATAAGGGGACTGGCTATCTCTTGGGGGACGGCAGGAAGAACTCGCCATTCAACCCGCTGGGGGGCAGGCGCGCCGCCTAGCGCCGGATTCAAGCCAGGCTTCCATTCACTGAACGAAAGATGAGCGATGAGTTGTGCCCGCCGAATCCCAGCGCGTTGCTCATCACGGCATCCACCTTGAGCTGCCTGGAGACGTTGGGCGTGTAGTTCAGGTCGCACTCCGGACCGGGGTTGTCCAGGTTTATGGTGGGCGGGATGACGCCTTTCTCAAGGACTGCCACACTGATCGCCGCTTCCAGGGCTGCGCCCGCCCCAAGAAGGTGTCCGGTCATCGACTTGGTGGAGCTGATGGCCACCCGCTCAGCGTGCTCTTTGAACACGGCCTTTGTAGCAATGGACTCGACCTTGTCGTTCAGTTGCGTAGAAGTGCCGTGGGCGTTGATATAGCCGATCTCTTCCGGAGCCAGGCCGGCGGCTTCAAGGGCCATGCGCATAGCCCTGGCTGCGCCGTCGCCGTCCGGTTCGGGTTGGGTGACGTGGAATGCATCGGAAGTAGCGCCGTAACCGACAAGCTCAGCGAGTACGTGCGAATCGTGTTTCCGCACGCTATCTTCGCTTTGCAACACCAGGATGCCAGATCCCTCGCCCATTACAAAGCCGTCGCGATCGATATCGAACGGTCTGCTTGCGCCCTTGGGGTCATGGTTGCGCTTGGATAGGGCGTGGCAAGCGTTGAACCCGGCAATGGCAATGGGGCAGATGGGCGCTTCCGCGCCGCCCGCAATGGCTATGTCCACCTCGCCGCGCTTGATCATGTGCCAGGCCTGGCCTATGGCCTCGCCGCCGCTGGAACAGGACGACACCGGCGAATAGTTCAGCCCCTTGATCCCCAGCTTCATGGACACCTGTCCCGAGGCCATATCGGCCAGCATCTTGGGAATGAGAAACGGGCTTACCCTGTTGGCGCCGCGCTCCTGGAGCACCTGGTACTGTTCAGAGAGTGTGATCAAGCCTCCCACGGCGCTGCCCACGATGGCGGCAACCCGCGTGGCGTCCTCCTTTGTCAGATCCAGGTCTGCTTGCCAGAGCGCCTCCTGGGCCGCTACCACGGCGAACTGAGCGAACCTGTCCATGTGGCGGGCGCTCTTCTTATCCAGGAAATCGGTGGGCTCAAACCCGGTTGCCTCGGCGGCAAAGCGAGTATGCAGGCCCTCCGCATCGAACGACGAGATATAGTCGACGCCGGATACGCCATTGACAAGGCTATGCCAGGTCTCAGCGGCATCCAGCCCAACAGGCGTGACCATCCCGATACCAGTCACAAATACGCGGCTACTCAAATATGCTCCTCACAATAGGCCGGTTCTTCTGGCGATGATGCTGATTCACGATAATCCACGGCGTAGATTATACTTGAAGGCGGTTTGAAGCAAGCAAGCGGTGGCGCAGTAGACCTTTATTTCGTTTGCTGTGGATGCTACTATCGTTACGTAGAACTGGCCGCCGGGCAGCGCTTCTCGCCACAGACTGCCGCGGCCCGTAGTCATGGTGGGCGTGGCCAAGTGGTTAAGGCGCCAGGTTGTGGCCCTGGAGATCGAGGGTTCAAATCCCTCCGCTCACCCCATTCATTTCCTTCGTATCACTGCTCTGAGATTCCGAATCCGTGAAAGCCGTCGTAGTCAACCAAGCCGCTCCCATTGAAGACGTTGCCCTGGATATAAACGACGTCGAGGTCCCTCAAGCGGGCCCCGGAGACGTCCTAATCAGGGTCAAAGCATGCGGCCTCTGTCGTACGGACTTGCACATCATTGAAGGGGACCTGCCCCAACGCAAGCTGCCGGTGATTCCAGGCCACCAAGCGATTGGCGTGGTGGAGCAAGTAGGCCAAGGAGCCTGCGGCGTCGAACCCGGCGACCGCGTGGGGGTCGCGTGGCTGCATTGGACGTGCGGCGCATGCAGCTTCTGCAAGTGGGGGCGGGAGAACCTCTGGGTCAGGGCCAGATTCACCGGGTACGACGTCGACGGCGGCTATGCAGAGTATCTCTCGGCTCCGGCTGATTTCGTCTACCGCATTCCAGGAAGCTTCTCCGATGAGCACGCTGCGCCGCTGCTTTGCGGAGGTGTCATCGGATACAGGGCGCTGAAGCTCTCAGGAGTCGAACCCGGACAGACGTTGGGCTTGTACGGGTTCGGCTCTTCAGCGCACATAGCGCTTCAACTGGCGCGATATCTGAAATGCCGCGTGTTTGTATTCACCAGAAGCGCCGAGCACCAGGAGATGGCGCTGGAAATGGGCGCGGAGTGGGCCGGCACGGCGGCGGATAGACCGCCTGAAGAGACCGACGCCTCCATCATATTCGCTCCGGCCGGTGAGCTTGTCCCCCAAGCGCTGAGATCCATCAAGAAGGGCGGCACGCTAGCGCTGGCCGGGGTTACCATGAGTCGCATCCCTGAAATGCCGTACGAGCTTCTTTACGGTGAGCGCATCCTGCGCAGCGTGGCCAACGCTACACGACGGGACGCCATGGAGTTGCTGGAGATGGCGGCCCAAGCGCCCGTTGAAACGCAAATACAGACGTTCAGCCTGGAGGAGGCCAATGAAGCGCTGCGGCTGCTCAAGGCGGGGAAGATCAACGGTTCCGGAGTGTTTGTGATAAGTTAAGGCGCAGTTCCATGACCCGGTGCAAGGAGGTCCAGCATGATTGTCTCAAGAAACTCGGACGTTGAGTACCGCACGGTTACCAGCGTGGAGGGTCTGCCCGTAAGCGGGAACGCCAGGGTCAAACCGCTTCTCCAAGGAGATGAGATGACCATTATGCAGATGGTCTATGCAGAGGGCGCGGCGTCTCCAATGCATGCGCACGACCACGAATCCCTGCTGTACGTGATAAGCGGCAAGGTGCAGGCAATCGTCGGTGAAGAGACGTTCGTACTGCAGCCCGGCGACGTGTGCCGACATCCCATAGGAGTGCCGCACAACGTTCAGGCACTGGAAGAGTCCACGTTCCTGGAAGTCAAGTCCCCCGCGCCGTCCTTGGAGCAGTTCGCGGGTACTCAGTAAGAATCGAGTCGTAAGGAGCCAGAGAGATGACTATTACACAGGTGCGGATTCCGGTCCAAAAGCTGGAGACATTCGTCCACGATATGCTGCGCGCCATCGGCATGTCGGAGGAGCAGATCCGCTATTGCGGCAACGGCATTATGCAGAGCCACCTGCGCTGTCTACCCGGCCAGGGGCAGGGAGTGAGCAAGCTGCTGCAATACTACGACCGTATCGGCAGCGGCGGAATCGATCTGGAAGCGCCGTTTGAGGTCGTGAAGGAGTCGGCGGCGCTGGCCCTGGTCGACGGCCACAACGGCCTTGGCTCCATGATAGGGCAGAAATCCATGGAACTCGCCGTGGGAAAGGCCAAGTCCAGCGGCATAGGCACTGTGATAGTCCACAACAGCACCCACTTCGGCTCGTCGGCTGTCCATGCACGTATCGCCCTTGAGCACGATTGCATCGGCATTGCCATGACCAATGCGGGGCCGGAGATGGCTCCATGGGGAGGGGCAACCAGCGTGGTGGGGACCAACCCCTGGAGCGTTGCCGCGCCCACGGGCGGTGATTTTCCCCTGGTGCTGGACATTGCCCTAACCACCGCGGGCAAAGGGATGATGCGATGGCTGGTGCGTGAAGGGAAGAAGATGCCGACGGACTGGGCGCTCACTCCCGACGGCCATGAGACGGACGACCCGGCAGCCGCTATGCAGGGCGCGCTGCTGGGTATAGGCCAGCACAAGGGATACGGGCTGGCCATGATAACGGATGTGCTGACCGGCGTAATCAGCGGCGGGTCTTTCGGGCTGTCGCCGTATTCTAACCCGGCCAGACAGGACGTGGCGCACACCTTCATCGCCCTGGACATAGCATGGTTCATGCCGGTGGACGAGTTCAAGTCGCGCATGGACGCCTTCATTAGCGAGGTAAAGTCGAGCAAGCTGAGGCCGGGCTTCGACGAAATCCTGGCGCCGGGTGAAGTCGAGTACCGCCGTGAGGAGGAGTACCGTCAAAGCGGCGCGGAGGTAGACGAGGCCCTGGCGGCGCAGCTTGAAGAGATAGCCGCCAAGCTGGGCGTGGCATCGCCTTTCCAACGGTAGCCGCCAGTCGGCAGTGGACAGAGTAGAGAACGAGGACTACGATTAAATCAGCGTGCGCCCGTAGCTCAGCGGAACAGAGCATCGGTCTTCGGAACCGGGGGTCGTGGGTTCGAATCCCACCGGGCGTACCACCACGTCCTGTACTGCGAACACGCCTGTTTAGGGCAATCTCAGCAGCGTCCTCTCCCTCCATTGGGCTATCATCCGGTGTGGGGATGGAGTAGATGATGGCGGCCCTGCCGGGCTTGACCTTGATGTCCTTGACGAAAGACCGGACGAACGCCTTGGTCTCCGTCAGCTCGCTAGCCTGGAGGAAGTTGCTCATTTCCTCGGCAAAGGTGGCGATGGTATCGGCGCTGTCGAGGAATTCCCGCCTCTCGGACAGCAGTGCCCTCGCGTCCTGTGCGGCAATCTCCAGCCTATCCTTGCGCTCCCGGTGTTCCTTGATACGCTCCGAGGCGTCGGCCATGTCGATGTCGGTGGTTTCGATGATGTTCCAGATGCGGCTCAGCCGCTTCTTCACGTCCTCAAGTTCGTCCTCAATGGTCTCCAACCTATCCCGCTGTTCACTGGCCACGCCGTCCATCTCTTCGTCCACGACCTTCACAAGGTCTTTGATGTTGGACTCGGTGAGGACGTTGGCTCGAAGTTCGTCGACGATGATCTTCTCGAATTTCTTGGCGTTGAGCCTGGGGGTCTTGCAAGCGCCCTTGCCACGCTTCAGCACCGACTGGCAGACGTAGTAGGTGTACTTGCCGCTCTTGGCCTCGGCTGCGGTCATGGCGCTGCCGCAGGTTTCGCACTTGAGCAGGCCGCTCAGCAGGTAGGGGCTGGCAGCACGGCGGGGGTGTATCTTCTTCGGGGCGCGGGAGCCGAGCAACTTCCTGGCCCTGCGAAACTCCTCGTTGTTGACGATGGCTGGGTGTGCGTTCTCGACGCGCATGGGGGGCTGTCCGTCCCTTGCGTTGGCTCCCCAGACCAGCGTGCCGGTGTAGGCTTCGTTGTTCAGCATGGTTTGAATGGAGGTCTTGATCCACTTCTTGCCGTTGGTTGTGGGGATGCCCTCGGCGTTGAGGGCCTTGGTCACGTCGAGGATGCTTTTGCCCTGGAGCACCATGTCGAAGACGCGGCGGACCACGGCGTCGGCGGGCGGGTTCAGGCCGAGTTTTGGTCGCTTCTTGGCCCCGTCCTGGACATAGACCTTCTTGTATCCGTAGGGGGCTAAGGTGGTCATCCAGAAGCCACGGGACGCGGCCTCCCGCATCCCGCGCGTGACCTCCTGGGCAAGATTCTCGCTGTAGAACTCGTCCACGCCTTCGATGATGGCCTCCAACAGCCTGCCGGTCGCGGTGTCCTCGGCGTGCTCGGTGATGGACACCACGCGGATGCCCTTGCGCCGTAGCAGGGACTTGAAGGCGACTGCGTGCTCCCTCTTGCGGGTGAAGCGGCTGAATTTCCAGACGAGAATCTCGTTGAAGGGGGCCTCGGGCTTGCCGGCCTCGTCCAGCATCCTGCGGAACTGGGGCCGGTTGGCGGCGCGCCCGCTCTCCGCCTCGTCAATGTACTCGCGGACGACCAGATAGCCGTTCTTCTCCGCGTAGTCCCTGAGCGCCCTAAGCTGGGCGGCCACGGACAGGTCCACGTCCTGCCGTTCGCTGGAAACTCTGGCATAGAGGGCCGCCGGTATCAAATCGAGTCGGTCGTTCATGTGTCTCTCCTCCCTTTTCTCTCTGCTGTTCTCGTAGTGCGGGAGCTCAGCCATTCCAACCGCTCCCGTCTGCGCCACTCCCGCTCCTCCATGTAGAGGCGGATGGCCTCACGGAGCAGCTCGCTCACGGTACGCTGCTCCTCCTTCACCGCCTGCCGCAGTTGCTCGGCCATCTCCGGGGGGAGGGAGAAGGTTATGGTATCGGTGCT
>DAOUKI010000194.1:0-2963 GCA_034421495.1 Dehalococcoidia bacterium
GAAGCTGTTCGGGCTCCTCGTATGGAAAAGAGTCCGAAGAAGGAAGCACCTCTATGGCAAGCCCCGTCTCCTCTTCCGCTTCACGGCACAGCGCTTGAACGGGGTCCTCGTCAGGCTCTATGTGTCCTCCCGGCGGCAGCCACATGCGAGTCTTGGCGTGCCAGTGCAACAGGGTGCGGCCCTCTCTGGACACGAAAGCGGTAACCGTCATGTGGCGTTTCATGCTTCAGTCCCCCTGCTCCTAAGCTGAGGGAACAGCACGACGTCTCTGATGGTGTCCTGGCCAGTGAGAAGCATCACCAGCCTGTCTATGCCCACCCCAAGCCCGCCGGTGGGTGGCATGCCGTACTCCATCGCCGTGAGAAAGTCCTCATCCAGGCGATCGAAATCTTCGTCTCCAAAGCTCTCCCGCAGCCTCTCCTGCTCTTGGAACCGCTCCCGCTGCGCCTCGGGGTCGTTCAACTCCGTGAACGAGTTGGCTATCTCCATGCCCCCGGCGAACGCCTCGAAACGCTCGGCGTAGCGCGGGTCGTCCTGCTTTGCTTTGGCAAGCGGCGACATCTCAACCGGGTAGTCTACCAGGAAAGCCGGCTGGATCAGGTTAGGCTCAACCAGGGAGCTAACCAGTTTGTCTATGATCCTGCCCCGGCTTTCCAGGCCTGCGGTTTCAACGCCTTTCGCCCTGGCCGCGGTCACCAACTCTTCGGTTTCCGACAACTCCTCTATGTCCAGTCCCGCTTTCTTCAGCTCTTCCTTGAGAGAAAGACGACGCCAGGGAGGCGTGAAGTCTATCTCGTGGCCGTGGAAGGTAGCCCTCGCCGAGCCGTTCACGGTGCGCGCCGCTGTCGACACCATCTGCTCCACCAGGGCCATGATGTCGTTGTAGTCGGCGTAGGCCTCATAGCTCTCCAGCATGGTGAACTCCGGGTTGTGGTCCATGTCTATGCCTTCGTTGCGAAATATCCGCCCTATCTCGTAGACCCTGTCCAGCCCGCCTATGATGAGCCGCTTCAGGTAGAGCTCCGTTGCAATGCGCAGATACAGTTCACGATCAAGGGCGTTGTGCTTGGTGACAAAAGGCCGTGCCATGGCGCCTGCCGCCACGGGGACCATCACCGGCGTCTCCACCTCTATGTAGCCCCGGCCGTCCATGAAGCTGCGCACCGCCGATATGATCCTGCTCCTGTTCTGGAACACGGTCTTCACGTCCGGGTTGGCTATCAAGTCCAGGTAACGCTGCCGGTAACGTATCTCAACGTCACGGAGGCCGTGCCACTTTTCCGGAGGCGGCTTGTGCGCCTTCGCCAGGAGAACGATGCTGCGCGCCTGCAGGGTTATCTCGCCGCGACGCGTGCGAAACATGCTCCCCTCGACGCCCAGGAAATCGCCCAGGTCCAGCGTCTCCATCAAGCCGTACGATTCCCCCAGGACGTCGCTTCTCAGGTGCACCTGCAGCCTCTGAGAACCGTCGCGCAGGTCTAGGAAAGCGGCCTTGCCCATGTCGCGCAGGGCCGTGATGCGACCTGCAACCGCCAGCTTCTTGCGGCTCTGGTAGCCCTCTCCCCTGCTGGCCTCGGCCTTCCGGTACCAGTCCACGGCTTCCCTGTTGCTATGGGTGCGATGGAACCGTGGAGGGTACGGGTCGATGCCTTGGGCACGTAGCTTTCTAAGCTTGTCCTGGCGCGATTCGGCGAGCGCCTTGCTCCGTTGTGTCATCTGAAAGTCCGGGCGCCGGGCGACGGCTGCGCCGCCTACCCCGGCTAAGAGATTTTTACGACAGTGTACTTGATAGACCCTGATGGGGTCTGCACCTCGGCCTGCTGCCCTTTCTTGCGTCCCAATAGAGCCTGGCCTACCGGTGATTCGTTGGAGATTTTGCCCTCGGAGGGGTCTGCCTCTGAGCTGCCCACGATGGTGTAGGTATGCTCCTTGCCCGCGGCATCCTTTATGGTCACTTCAGACCCAACCTCCACCTTGCCGGAGGGCTTCCTGTCGTCCGGAATGATGACGGCGTTCTTGATCGTGTTCTCAAGAGTGAGGATCCTGCCCTCTATGAAAGCCTGCTCGTTCTTGGCCACCTCGTACTCCGCGTTGTCCACGGTGCCGCCCAGCTCCTTTGCCTGTTGGATTCGCTGGGCCACCTCTTGACGCGATACGGAGCGCAGGTGCTCCAACTCGGTCTCCAGATTGGTCAGTCCCTCTCCCGTTAAGTATGTTTCCTTGTGGACCACGTCGTCCCTCGCCCAACAAACAAAAAGAAAGTCAGGGCAAAGGAAGTCACCCCTACTGCCCTGGTAAGACTGAGTTTAGCGCAAATATTTCTACATTGTAAAGTAGGGGCAACCCTCGTGGTTGCCCTGACGGCCAAAGGTCTTACCCGCTCATTTCGTTTTGCGGCGCCGGGAGTATTCGTTTCCAACGTTATGTCAAATAGCATGGCTAAATTGGTTCGGAGGTTGTTGAAAAATGGGGAAACGAATCCGATCCCGTCGCGTTTTTTGTCGTGGGTTTGGGGTGACGCCAAGTATTTTATGCAAGTATTCATGGGGCTATGATAGGGAGAAATCGGCCTATGGGATAGGGGGAGATGGCGGTCTTTCGACAGGTCGGGGTGGTGGCCCCGCCCCACCGCCCTGGATTCCCGACTTCTCGGGAATGACGCGCCCGTCGTCGCTCCCGTGCAGACGGGAGCCCACACCCCACCGCCTGGATTCCCGCTCGGGGGCGGGAATGACCCTTCGGCAGGCTCAGGGTAAACTCCCCACCACCGCCAGATTGCTTCGCTGCGCTCGCAACGACGGAGGGGGTGGTGGCGGGAGTATTCGTTTCAAACGTTATGTCAAATAGCATGGCTAAAATGGTTCGGAGGTTGGCGAAAAATGGGGAAACGAATCCGATCCCGTCGCGTTTTTTGTCGCGGGTTTGGGGTGAGGCCAAGTATTTCATGCAAGTATTCATGGGGT
>DAOUKI010000195.1:0-1771 GCA_034421495.1 Dehalococcoidia bacterium
TCCTCAGGATCCGTTTCTTGTTTTTCACGTAAGTTGAAATCAGGTGCACCAAAGGGCTGCTGCGTTTCGTTATCAAGCTCCCTTGACGCAGCGCTTCCAGGAAATCCTGGGGGCCGTAGCTGAAATCCGGAACAAGGGTGTATGCCTTACCTATTTCTCCCAGCGAGTGCGCATCGCTGACGGCGCAAAGCGCAATCCCGTGCGTGGCTGCAAGCTCTCCGGCGCTGCGGTCAGCGCCCGGCAGGGTGTTGCGCGCATTAAACGCCTCTATTATATCGATCATGGGCAGGAGTTCGGCTATTCCTTCCTCACTCATAGCAGAGCCCCGGAATCTGTCGAAAGGGTGGGGGAGCGACACCAGGCCGCCTTGTTCTTTGATCAGCTTCGCCGTTTCCACAGCGGAGAGTCCGTAGGGCACCTCTTCTTGGAGAAACAGGCCTATCAGGTCTCCTTCTCTGGTCTTGATCTCTTCCCCAACTATAACCTTGAACGGGGCCATTTCTTTGACTCTTAGTGCGCCCTGAATTGTGTCGTGATCCGTAACGGCCAGGCACCCTATGTCCTGCTTCAGACACCTTTGTATCAGTTTCTCCAAGGGGGTTGCGCAATCGAATGAAAACTCGGTATGAACGTGAAGGTCGGCCTTAAGCATCCGCTTCCGGTTCCGGCTTGTTCAAGAGCGTCATCTGCTCCCCGAACGAGCGTTGCAGATGGGTTATCTTCAGTTCAGTGGCGCTGAGATGTTGATGACATATCCTGGCGAGCCGCATGCCTTCTTCGAAGAGCCTTGTTGCTTCTTCCAAGGTGGCGCCACCCGCCTCCAGGGATCGCACGGCTTCGTCCAGCTTGGTGTAAGCCTCTTCAAAGGAGAGTTGTTCTATGTTGGAGGGTTGATTGTCCATGGCTCTCGGAACGGAAATTCCATTTTACAGCGTTAACGTTCCTTTACAAAGCTCCCAGGTCGGCGGAGCTATCTAACCCTGGCGTTGAACGAACCATCGCTCACCCGCACGTTCAGTTCATCATCCTTTTCAACCTGGCCTACACTCTTGACCAAAGTGCCCTGGTCTGACCGTTGTACTATAGCGTATCCTCGTTCCAGTACGGAGTTGGGGTCGAGAGCCCGTAGTTGCTGCTCCAAGCCTTGGAACCGTTCCCGTGATAGATTGAGCGTCACCCACAGGCTTCTGGATAAGCTTTGAGTTAGCTCGTCCAGCCGTTGCTGTTTGTCTTGCACTTGCGGCCCGCGGCTGTTGAGGCGTTGCACCAGTGAATCTAAGTCCCGTCGCTTTTCGAACGATATCCGCCTAGCTACGGCAAGGATATCGTTCTGCCACTCATTGACCTGGCCAAGAAGACCCGCCATGTCTGGAACTACCATCTCTGCCGCCGCCGATGGCGTAGGCGCCCTGAGGTCGGCCACAAGGTCCGCAATAGTGACGTCTGTCTCGTGTCCAACGGCGCTAACTACAGGTGCGCGGCTGGCATAGATGGCCCGCGCTACGGGTTCCTCGTTGAACGCCCACAGCTCCTCCAACGAGCCTCCTCCTCTGGCCACTATGATTACGTCTATCTCTTGCAGCCTGTTCAGCTCGTTCAGGGCATCCGCAATATCCAGGGCGGCCTGTTCGCCCTGTACGGACGTTGGCGAAACAACAAGCTCCACCAGCGGATACCGCCGCTGGACTACAGTCGCTATATCGTGCAATACGGCGCTGCTGGGAGACGTCACTACGCCTATCTTGGTAGGGAAGGGGGGCAGATTCCGCTT
>DAOUKI010000196.1:0-2931 GCA_034421495.1 Dehalococcoidia bacterium
ACGTCGACTTCATCGAACTCATCTACCGCGCCATCCACGACCTATCCGAGGCGCCCCGCACCAGCTTCGGCGACAATCCCAAGGCGCTGTCCGGTGTGGCCCTGGAGATGGAGCTGCACCCGCTGCTGCAGAGAATACGACGCAAGCGGCTGGTTCGCACTGCCGCCTACAAGCGCCGCAACGAGCTTATCCTGCGCATCCTGGAGCAGCGCAGCGGCGTCAGCTATCTGCCGGTGCGCCAGGAGATCATCTGGGGACCCGTACTGCCCCAGGACAGGGGACGCCTTGTCCGCGACGAGCAGGTGCTGGTCGGCTCAGGGATCCACAGCCGCCGCACCGCCATGGAAGCCCTCGGCGTGCCGAACCCGGAAGCGGAGCTAGCCAAGGTGCAAGAGGAGGGGTGAGAATTGCTGTGGCAGCACGTTTCTGTTATCTTGATGAGGAAGCTTTCAGGTATAATACCTGAAGGTTGACTTTTTCTATATTAACCTTTACCGTCGGCCCTGCAAAAAGTCAAGACTTCCTACTAATCCTCAGTTGGGATAATCATGGTCAGAATTAACTTTCAGGGACGCGACGTAGAAGCCACCCCAGTCGATTTCCGCATTGAGCGAGAGGATTGGAACGAGTATCAGTTGATGGATGGCTCGCACCTGCGCCTACGACTTGTTTTGTCGGAAGTGCTACGAGTTGAGGGAGAGTACGACGCTGAAGGCAATCCCGTATACGTAGCCAAGTCAGGAAATGTTCTAACTATCCGAGCACCCGACAATCTTAAGAAATAAATAACGACACATGAGAACTTCGGTCAGCTATTCAAACACCATGCGCTGGGCATCTCAGTCTACTGGGACAAGGATTGTCACCTATAGTCAAGGCATACTTACATCCTTAGCACAAGGTGCTGTGGAGGAGGTCATCAACCAAGGAGGCGACCCAGCCAGCCATTCAAATGACAAAGAAATGCAACAGAGCATCGCATTGGAGACACGTCCAGCCGATACATGGATAGGGATTCTTCGTGGAAGCCTTTATGAGGTTGACGGGGTTGAAAGCATCTTCGTTGCTAAACACGAGAACACCTTTGATGTGTGGGTCATCATTGCTGACCGTGACTTGCAGGTAGTCCGCAACATATCTAATGCAGAACGGGCACTGTTGAAGCTCTTTCTTGCCAGAGAACACAATCCCATTTTCTCCTTCGACTTCCATACTCTGTATCGAGGGGTGCGTAAGGCAACTGAGCTAGTTCCTAAGAATGCACTTCCACTTCCTCGTCTACAACAATAAGTAACGACTTCAGGGAAGGAATTCTCCCATGCCGTCGAAGGACGAGCACCGCAATCAGGCTGACCACAACAGGCATTTCTGGCAAGCACACGACCTAAACACTAGCCAATTTCTGGACTGGGTTGTTACAGGCATTTTCTACGAAGCGGTTCATTGGGTGGAGGCATACCTTGCCGATAGAGGAGACCACCCGACAACACACGGACAACGGACGACGTCTATTTCGCGATATGCAGACTTGGACGCAATAACCGGCGACTATGACATTCTGAAGACTGAAAGCGAGAATGCTAGGTACAATTGTCATAGTCATTCACTAATTGATATTAGAGACGACCTTGTCCCACTAGTAGACAACATAAGGAATCAGGTAACACCTCTGCTGTAGTTCCCATTGGCTACGTCTTAAAGGCAACCGACAACAGCTGTTCCTTCTGCTAGGTGTGCTTTATCCTGTTCTTGAGCACTTGTTGAGCCCTCGTACACACAAGTAGAACTCTCCTCGTCACCACGCTCCCCAACCCCGCGCACCCTGCCATCTCCTCCTTCCCCAAACGCCATACACCGGCTTATTCTAATCGCACTATGCAGAAGAGGAGGCGACATGGAGCAAGTAACCCCTGAAGAGACGATGGTACAGCCAGATGAGCAGGACGGTGAAGCCGCCGAAGCCGTTGCGACACCGGACGAGGCGCAGGCAGAGCTCGCCGAGCTGCGCTCGGCCCTGGAACAGCGCGACCAAGAGATCGAGGCGCTGCAGAGCAGGCTCGCCTCTGCCACCGCCCGTTATCGAGAAGCGCTGCTCGCCGCCGCTCCCGAGATACCGGAGGAGCTGGTCGGGGGAGAATCGCCGGAAGAGGTCGAGACCTCCCTGGCCGGTGCGCGACAGATGGTGGAGCGAGTGCGCGGGCAAATCGAGTCCCAGATCGCCGGGGAACGCGTCCCTTCCGGTGCGCCGGTAAGAGGTATTCAGGATTTCAGCGACATGTCGTCGCGGGAGAAGATAGCCCACGCCCTGACCCAGCGGGCACAGGGTCGGTGACGCCACCCTCCTCGTCGTTGCGAGGAATCGGAGCAATCCGGCGGCTCGCACCGTCATTCTGAACGGAGCGCAGCGAAGTGAAGAATCCAAAGCCTCTGCTTCCAAGCCGCGCTGCTTATCGAACCGCCCCCGTATTTCCCGCTCATCCTGAGCAAGTCGAAGGGCATGAGCGGGGGGCGTTATAGCCGGATGACGTTTTGGAACTGCTTGTCGCTGCGGTACGGGCCTACCACCGCCAGGTTCAGCTTGTCCCTGGCCAGGAACTGGTTGGCCGCCTGCTTCACGTCTTCCGTAGTGACCCCGTCCACGCGTTCCACCACCTGGTCCACGGAGAGCACCTCGTTGTGGAGGAGCTCTTGCGCGCCACCCCAGGCCGCGACAGCGCGGGTGTCCTCCATGCGCAGCAGCAAACGGCCCTTGGACAGCTCACGCGCCCGGTGCAGATCTTCCTCCGGAATGTCTTCCTTGAGGCTGTGCAGCTCCTCAATCGTAGTCTCGATGGCGTAGCGCGCCTTCTTGGGGTCCACGCCGAAATATATCGCTATCGAACCCGTATCCCTAAAATGGCTAGCCGAGCTATGGATATCGTAGGCCAGTCC
>DAOUKI010000197.1:0-1582 GCA_034421495.1 Dehalococcoidia bacterium
GGCCCTATCATAGCCGCCGAGACTTCCGCGCCCACGCCGGCAGGCTGATCCGTCGTCTCCCGCTCACAGCCGGCCAGAACCGCAATTGTTGCTGCCAGAACGACAACGACTGCGATGAGTTTAGGAAACATCGTACACCTCCAAAAATCACTGCCAAGGTCTTCATTTCAACAATTTCGGATGCTAGACATGGTGGGGAAAGATTACTTCCTCCACCATCCTGACGCTAGCCTCGGCGAACTGCCTTGTCGCCTGAACCGCGTCTCTCGTTATGGGAGGTTCCTCAAGGTCTGACACCCTATCCTTCCCCAACCTGCCCTTTTCCGACTCAGGCACAGCATCCGGCAATTCCCGGCCGGCCATCACTCCGTAAGCCAGTGTCCAGCACCTGGCCACGGCGGAGAGGTCGTAACCGCCGCCGCCCAGGGCAATCCAGGGCAGGCCCTTAGCGGCCTGCGCCAAGGATTCCACCACCGACACGAATCCCCTGCTGGTAAGAGCCAGGTGTGTCAGCGGGTCCGAGTAGTACGTATCCACGCCCAGCTGCGTCACCAGGGCGTCCGGCTTGAACAGCTCCAGCAATGGAATAACCGTCTGCCGAAACGCCCAGAGGTATACGTCGTCACCGGTATAGGGGGCAAGGGGCAGGTTGACGGAGTAGCCTTCCCCGGCGCCGCTTCCCTTCTCCTCGACAAAGCCCGTCCCCGGGAAAAGGTACCGCCCGGACTCGTGCAGCGAGATGGTCAGCACGGAATCCGTACCGTAGAACATCTCCTGTACACCGTCGCCGTGGTGTGCGTCTATATCTATGTAGGCCACGCGAAGGCCGCTATCGACCATCGCTTTTATCGCTATGGCCGGGTCGTTGAAGATGCAAAAGCCGGAGGCGTTGGACGGCATGGCGTGATGAAGCCCTCCCGATATGTTGAAAGCGGCCCTCACCTCTCCCGACAGAGCTCTTTCGGCGGCAACAAGCGACGCCCCGGTGGAGAGCAGCGCCGCATCGTACATGCCACCGTAGATCGGGTTGTCTCCGGCCGCGCTGAATCCGTACCTTGCGGGGTCGCCGGTGTAAAGCCCGGCGCTCAGGCTTCTGGTCGCGTCCACGTAGTCCCGCGTGTGGCAGGTTAGGAGATCCTCCTCGGACGCAGGTCTCGGTTCCACCAGCGACGAATCGGGAGGCTGGAAAGCGCCCAGCGCCTCCAGCAACTCGTACGCATAGCGGAGCCGGACCGGTCGCATGGGATGGCCTTCTCGCAGGACATGGCGGGAAAGCCGGTCAGCGTAGACGAACGCCGCGCCGCTCATCGAACGACTCCGAGGATGCGCGGCGAGGCGCACAACTCAACGTTACACTCTATACGCAAGAACTTGCCCTGAAGCACACTGATTGAACTCACCGGCTGCACTATAACCCCGTTCATATGTATTCTCAACGTGTGTTGACGGCCGGCGCTAATGCTCCGTAGGATTATATCCGTACATATACTGGTGTACAGGGAGGATGAAAATGGCGCGGCTTGATAGTGAGCAAGACGCCTACCAAGACGTAACTCAGGAACAGCGCAGGGAAGCTGTACGG
>DAOUKI010000198.1:0-12975 GCA_034421495.1 Dehalococcoidia bacterium
GGCGATTCCAAGGCCGACAAGTTCACCTCGCGTGTGGCGGAGATACTCGGCCTGGACGAAGCTCAGGTAGAGGACGCCATGAAGCAGGCACGACAAGAGCTCAGGGATGAAGCGATGCAGAACAAGCTGGACAGCCTGGTCGAGAAGGGGCTCATAACCCAGGAACAGGCGGATGAATACCTGGAGTGGCGCCAGTCCCGCCCTGAGGCGATTCCCTGGTTTGGCAAGTCTGGATTCGGATACGGCAAGTACGGGTACAAACGGGGATACGGACGCCACTGGAAATTCTCCAAAGCGCCTTTTTCAGGAGAGTCGTACGCTAAGACCATCGTTTTTTTGAAATAGATTCACGCTACGGAGGGGCGGCGGGTTGAGTTCGCCGCTCCTCCGTTTCTGGTTGCCCTAAAGCTGACCTTCTATGTCGTCCAGGAGCTGTTCTAACCCCGGCGGCATCGAGTACGGCGGCCCCAGCGGTCTTTCCCCCTGCGATGCGGTCCAGGAATCGTAGGTGGCCTCAAGCTCTCTCAGGTAGTACCTCAGCTCAGGGTTCTGCTCGATCTGCCTCGATACCTGCTGGTACTGCTGCTGCCCTTCCCGGTTGTCGGCCAACCCTGCCGGGAAGCCGTACATATAGCACAGAGTGCCCAGCAGACGGGACACGCCGTTGTGGTCTTCATCCAGCCTGGCAATTGAAGGCAGCCGCACCAGGATATTTGCGTCCTCTATGCCCTGCTCCGCCGCCCTGCTGCCCACTAGGTTCATTATGGAGGTGCGGCCTGAATAGCGGCTCTGCTGCCTCACCATGGTGCCCGGCAGTCCCATGTCTTCGCCGTTGAGCGTCGCCATCACCGGCAGAGGCCGGGTGTGGGGCACGTCCGACCACATGCTGCCGATGCGACAGTACCGCTCCACTCCCAAACGCTGCATCAACTCCACTATGGAATCGACGTATTCGTCGGTGTTGGCGTGCGGCTCCAGCAGGCGCATCGTGACGAAGTCGATACCGGCGTGGCCCCTGGCGTATTTGACGTGGACGTTGGGAATCGAGGTCTCGCGGCGTCCTTCTATGGAGAAGATGGTTGGCCGGTAGCGGGTGAAGTCGAAGTAGCGGCCGGGATTGGCCAGCGACGCCAGATCGCGGGCGTCTATGTCCCGTTCCAGCCGTTCCAGGGCAATGGTGGCCGACTTGCCCACGTTTACCCACGGCGACAGCGACCCTATAACGTGCGGCTGTCGCAGTTCAGGCAACGGCTCCAGGAGCTTGAAGTTCCCTACCCACATGAAGGCCTCTCAAGGGCCAAGGCGTTCAATGCGCCACCCCCCGCTTTCTTCCAGAGTATATCTCAAACGGTCGTGCAGGCGGTGCTCCCTGGACTGCCAGAACTCCATCACCCTGACCCGCAGTCTGTACCCTCCCCAGTCCGGCGGCCTGGGAACGTCGTCCCTGAACCGGGCGTCGTATTCGCTCCAGCGCTCTTCCAGCCACCGCCTTTCCGGGATTACCTTGTTCTGCTCGGAGGCCCAGGCAGCTACCCGGCTCTCGCGAGAACGGCTTGCAAAGTAGGCGTCCGACTCCTCCGCAGGCGCGGGCTCGACACTGCCCTCCACCCTGACCTGGCGGCTTAGCTTGGGCCAGTGGAACACCGCGGCGGCTCTGGGGTTGTCCTTCAGCTCTTCACCCTTGCGGCTGGTGTAGCTGGTGAAGAAGACTAGGCACCCCTCACCGACGGCGCGCAACAGCACCACGCGAGCGGAAGGCGCGCCACCCTTGCCAACGGTGGCCAGCGCCATGGCGTCGGGAAAATCCTCGCCCGCTTGCTGCGCCTCCTCGTACCACAGGTTGAACTGCTGGAACGCGTCCCCCGAAACCGTATTCTCCTCCAGCGCCGTCATCTGCCCCTCGACTTCATCCACTCCTCGTGAGAGGGCACCTCTTCGCCCACCACGTACAGCATATAGTACGCCCCCATGTCGCCCAGGAACTTGAACTCCTTGCGCAGAGCGGCAACCGTCCCCTCAAAGCCGCCGTGGCTCCCCAGGTAGCTCTTGAAAGAGCCGTGCTGCCTGTCCAGCTCCACCATCCTGGCCGCGTTGCTCACGATGGCCTCTATCTTGCGTCGGTTCCGGATCACCCGCGTATCCCCGGCAATCGCATCTATTTCAGCCAGGGACATGCTTGCCACTCTCTCCGCGTCGAAGTCGTGGAACGCTTCCCTTGTCCCCGGCCACTTGTTCTCCACGACCCTCCAGGACATCCCGGTCTGAAATACGGCCTTGCTCATCACGTCCAGGTAATCGCCCAGGCGCTGCGGATTTATCTGTTCGGGCGCTTTCATCTCACTGCCGGGCATGTCTCCCTCCGGAACGCTTGTCACGTGGATGCGTATTCTATACGAAAAGCGTCCGCTATAATGCAAAACCTCTTCCCCCTTGATGGGGGAAAGATTGAGCCTGCCCCGTACCACGATACGGGGATGGGCATCCAGGAGTGGTCATTGGTGCGTCATGCCCGTGACTAAGTCCCCTTCCGTCTTGCCCGCGCAGGCGGGCATCCAGGGGCGGGGGGCTGTGTGTCCGTTTGCCAGCTTGCCAGCTTGCCCTATAATTCCATACGGAGGCGAAACCATGGCAAAGCGTTACTGGCTGTTCAAATCGGAGCCCGGCGCATACTCCTTCGACGACCTGGTCGACGACGGCGTGGCCGAGTGGGACGGAGTGCGCAACTTCAAGGCGCGCAACTACCTGCGCGACGAGGTCAAACAGGGCGACGGCGTTCTCTTCTACCACAGCAACGCCGACCCTATAGCCATCGTGGGCACCGCCGAGGTGGTCCGCGAAGGCTACCCCGACGACACGGCGTGGGACCCGGAATCAGACCATCCAGACCCCAAGAGCACCCCCGACAACCCAGTCTGGTACATGGTCGACCTCAAGCCTCTGGAACGGTTCACCCGCATAGTCACCCGCGATGAGCTGAAAGAGGCCCCGCAGCTGGCAAGCATGGGCGTGCTCAAACGCGGCAACCGCCTATCCATTCAGCCCGTCACCGAAGAAGAATGGAACGCCGTCCGCCAGATGGGAGAGCCTGTAGCGGTTTAGGAAGACTACGTAGGGCAACCCTTGTGGTTGCCCTCTCCTGGGTATCCAGGGGCGGGGGCTCATCATTCCCATGCACCCCCCCTTTCGTCGTTGCGAGCGCAGCGAAGCAATCTGGCGGTGGGGTGACCGTCATTCTGCCAGCCTACCGTCGTTGTTCACCCCGCCACCGTGACGGCAGCATCCACCACTGCCGCCGTGGTTTGAGGCTCCGGTATAGACTCGCCGTCTTCGCGCATGCCTTCAATGTGGAACTCTATGGCTTCTCGGATTTCCTTCAGCGCCTCTTCGCGGGTGTCGGCTGCAGCCACGCATCCTGGCAGGTCTGGCACGTACGCTGCGTAGTTGTTGGCAGTCCTTTCGATTACTACCGTGTACTTCATGGCTCTGCTTGCTCCTTCAGCCTTGACTGCTTCAGCCTGGCTACACCGCCACGCTCACTTGAAAGACGACATCAGCGTCATTAGGCGCATCCTGGCCTTCGTCCCTGATCACCTCCAAGTACAAGCTAATGGCCTCCCTGACGTTTTTCAGGGTTTCCTCCAGCGATTCGCCCTGGGAGTAGCAGCCGGGCAATGCCGGGACCTCCACCCAAAAACCGCCTTCTTCGGCTTCATGTACTACTACTGAGTACTCCATGACTTCACCTCACAGAAGCTCTTCGAATTCTTCCACCGAGATGCCTGCCCGTTCGATAGCGTCCAGAAGGATGCCTACTTTCAGCGTTCCTCTGTGCATCGGCAACACGAGCATACTCCCATCCGGATGCTTGAGTATATGGTGACTTCCACGAACGCGCACGGTCTCATATCCCAGGCGATGGAATGCACGAATGGCACGATTCGCTCTTACGTTCCTAAGCCGTCTCCCTCCTGAGCTCATCACGGACTTATCCCTGCCTCAACGCCATGTACCCTCGACAACTGGGATTATCTCGTGTCCTCCCGTTCGGCGCCAAATCCAAGCCGCCGCAGATTCGCCTCGATTTGCGCGTCCAGTCGTGGTGCATCGGCCTGCTGTATGTCGTACAGGTATTTCTTGGCTTCACGCTGCATATACCAACACCTTGGTTTCATCAACCGATTCCCGTAGATACGGGTTCTTGATGGTGGAGTTGTCCACTAGGTCTACGGAGCGTCCAAACATCTGCTCCAAGGACTTCAGCAGCCCAAAGTAGGCAGCGCCATAAGCTCTCACCGACAACTCCTTGAACTCCACCAGGAAGTCCAGGTCGCTGTCCGCCTGCCGGTATTCCCCGGTGGCAGCAGAACCGAACAGTTCCAGGCGCAACACGCTGTAGCGTTGGCAGAGCGACTCAAGTTCAGCGCTGCGCTCGGCAACTATTGGAATCATCGTGGTTCCTCCTTGCTTACCCCAAACCCCAACCGCGTCAGGTTAGCCTTGATGGCCTCTGCCTGCTGCTCCCGCCATTATACCCCAAACCACCTGCCCCCCTACCCCCTCACCGACATCTTCCCCGCCGAGTAACCTCCGTCCACAAACAGCGTCTGCCCCGTGATGTACTCCGCCTGTGGCGAGGCAAGAAAAGCCACCGCCTCGGCCATATCCTCCGGCGTTCCCGTCCTCCCCAGTGCCGTCTGCTCGATGAACGCCTTCTGATAAGCCTCGCTGGGCGGATTCCACACCGGCGAATCGGTCATGGTGAGTCCCGGCGCCACCGCGTTGACGGTGATGCCGTGCGGCCCCAACTCCATCGCCAGCACGCGAGTGAACTGAAGCAAGCCCGCCTTCGACGCCGAGTACGCCGCGCTGTTCACTCGCGCATTCTCTCCCGCCGTCGACGCTATGCTTACGATGCGTCCTCCCTGGCCCTGGTCTATCATCGCTCTGGCTGCGGCCCGCGAGCAGAGGAACGCCCCCTTCAGGTTCACCGACATTATGCGGTCCCATTCCGCCTCGGTTATCTCCAGCACGCCGGAGTTGTGCCCCACACCGGCGTCGTTCACCAGGATGTCCACCCTTCCGTAGGCGCCAACCACTCCCTGGAACAACCGCTCCACCTGCGCCGAGTCCGATACGTCGCAGACGAACACGCCCGCCGTGTGGCCTCCCGCCTCCAGCTCCTGCGATGTTTCCATGGCCACGCTCTGATCGATGTCGGCGATGGCGATGACGGCTCCCTTTGCCGCCAGCGCGACGGCAATTGCTTTGCCTATTCCCGCGCCACCGCCGGTGACGACGGCCACCTTTCCTTCCAGTTCCATGAATCGCCTCCTATTCGGGAAGTGTGGCCGGTTCCTCCTCCGCCACAACCTTGCGCTGCGGCGGCCTTGCCATGAACAGCAGAATGCCCGACATAGCGAAGAACCCCGCCGAGACCATCCACAGCGTGCCATGGGTTACTCCGGCATCCAGGAAGAACCCGTAGACCGGTGGCCCCAAGCCGGTCGCCGCCACCTGCACCGGGAACACTATGCCGCGGATGGTGCCCAGAGACCTCCGGCCAAAGTAGTTGGGCCAGATCAGATTGTTCGCTGTGATGTAGGCGCCTCCCCCGCTGGCCCAGATCATGTTGTGGGCAAATATGGTGTACGTCTGGCCGCTGGACAGTATCATCGGGATCATGGATAGGGTGAACACCAGCCCACCGAAGAGCGCCAGGTTCCGCGTCCTCACCTTCTCTCCAATCACGCCGAAGACGACCACGGAGAACATGAACGTGAACGGGTCCATCGCCGTGCCGAAAGCCACCAGCGCCGGCGACATCCCCGTCTCCTCCCAGTACGCCACTCGGTGAAGCAGCGTGCCCGCCAGCGCGAAGCCGCCCACGGCCAGCGCAAACAGTATCAGCCATAGCACGGGTTGCCGCAGCGCCTCCTTGGCCGTCCAGTCGCTCTCGACGCCACTCCCAGACCCCCGCCCCCCGGGCGATGGCGCTGGCTGCGTGCCGTTCAAACCGTCCGGCTGCAGTCCCAGGTCGGAAGGAGCGCCCCTCATGAAGAGGAGGCTCAGCGGAATGATGATGATCGCCACCATCACGCCCAGGATGGCCCACGCCTCGCGCCAGCCCATGTTTTGGATTATCCACTGCGTCGCCGGAATGGCTAAGACCGTGCCTACGGCCATACCCGTGGTGGCTATCGACATGGCTCGGCCCCGTTTCAGGACAAACCACTTGGCCACCGGCACCAGGGTGAGCAGGTTGCCTCCCGGCCCGCCTCCCAGGCCGACGCCGCCTGAAATCGCGAACAGCAGATATATAACCCAGATCTGTTCTGCATAGAACAGCCCAATCAGGCTGCCTCCCGCCACCAGACCGGCCAAGAGCCCCAGCCACCGCGGACCGAACTTGTCTATTATCAGCCCGATTAGCGGCGCGGTGGCCCCGCTTACCGCCATCCGGAACGTTATCGCCAGGGACAGCGCTCCCAGGCTCCAACCCATCTCCTCGCTCATCGGCGCTATGAAGAACGAGAACACCACCGGGTTCAGTGGCGTCGTGGCCATGTTGATAGCCAGGCCCGCGGCCACAATCACCCAGCCGTAGTAGAGCCGGGAGGGCATGGGAATGGGAACGGTGGGCAGCCTTTGCATAGACGACTACATTAGGGCATCGCATGGCTTGGGGCAAGGTTGCAGGCGTGGAAAGCCCCGCACCATTGTAGGGGCGGTTCGCGAACCGCCCTCTCCATCACGGCCACCCCATCCGTCATTGCGAGCGCCAGCGAAGCAATCTGGCGGCGGGGGTGGGAACAGATGCAGTTCAAACCCCCGCCACCGTCTGTTACAGTACGCTCCATACAGAGGAGGAACGCTTGGAACCAAGTCGACGCAAGACCGTTTACCTGGCCAATCCCTACGGCTTCTCCGCCCGGCAGCGCGCCACGGTGCTGCCGGAGTTGGTGACCGCCTTGGAATCCCTGGGCCTGGAGGTCTGGGAGCCTTTCCAGCGCAACAACCAGGAGGCCGGACTGAAGCCCGGTTGGGCCTACCGCGTCGGCCAAGCCGATGTGAGAGACGTGCGGGAGGCCGACGCCATCTTCGCCGTCGTCAACGGCGTGCCCCCGGACGAAGGTGTCATGGTGGAGCTTGGCATCGCCGTCGCCCTGGGCAAGCCTACCTTCCTCTTCCGGGACGACTTCCGTCGCGCCACCGACTCGGAGCAGTACCCCCTCAACCTCATGCTCTTCACCGGCATGCCGGAGCACGAGTGGCAGGACTACTACTACACCTCGCTTGAGGAGATTGCCTCACCGGACAAGATGCTGGCCCGCTGGGCCACCGCGCCGTAACCGACCCCATCCGTCATTCCCGCCTGCCAACCGTCAGGCATTGTAGGGGCGGTTCGCGAACCGCCCCTCTCCGTCATTGCTAGCGCAGCGAAGCAATCTGGCGGCGGGGGGAGTTTACCCTGACCCTGCCTAAGGGTCGTACCCGCGCAGGCGGATACCCACACACCTGTCATTCTGAGACGCCCTGCGTCGAGAATCCAAAGCCTCTGCTTCCCAAACCGCGTGGCCTTGAATAAACCTCCGTGACGGGTATACAGCCTACTGCCAAACCGCCAGCAGCACGCCGATGATGCCATACGATATCACCGGATATCCGGTGTTGATCAGGAATATCTTGAGGCTGCGGCCCTCGAAGCTGTAGGTCGTTGCGTACGACGTCGCAATGAACCCGATAGCTGCCAGTAGGCCGAGAATGAGGCCTTCGACAACGCCTTCCGCTCCCATGCCTTGAATCACCACTGCCAGACCCAGGATGAACACCAGCGCGCTCACAGCCGCCACCACGTAGGGGTACCACTGCCGTGCAGTCCCCTTCATCGCCTCCAGATCCTCCATCGTGAGGCCGACCCCCGCCATCCACGGCTTCCCCAACGCGCTGTACCACCCCGCGCCAAGCGCCTGGTTGATGATGATCCCCACAATGATTGCCAGGTAGTTCAAGCTCCCAATGTCTATGTTGTCCATGAGTCCTCGCTCTTTCGGCTGGCTAAGGTCGGACCGCGTCCGCCTGCCGCGCTCCCGGATTTGGGCGCATAGGCTATAGGAAAAAGCGCGGGCGCTTCAATACCGTTGACGGGGGTGGACATCACCATCACTAATTCACTACCCTCTACTCCAAACAACCACCCAGGAGAGAGACCACATGGACTTTGGCTTTGGCGTACCCACCCGCGGCCCCTTGTCTACGCCGCAAACCTTAGCTGCGCTCGTCGCTAGCGGCGAGGAGTTGGGATTCAGCTACATCGGCGTCCCCGACCACATCGTGGTGGCGCGGCGCATCGACTCCACCTACCCCTACAGCGAAAGCGGCACCTTCACCGGATGGGAGTCCGGCGAATGCCTGGAGCAGCTTACCCTCCTCGCCTACCTGGCCGCCCACACCACCAGGGTGCGCCTGCTCTCCTCCGTCATGGTGGTGCCGCACCGCAATCCCGTGCACACCGCCAAGATACTCTCCACCATCGACAACCTTTCCGGGGGCCGGCTCACCGTGGGCTGTGGCGCGGGCTGGATGCGCGAGGAGTTCGATGCCATCGGCACCCCTCCCTTCGACAACCGCGGCTCCGTCACCGACGAATACATCCGCGTCTTCAAAGAGCTCTGGACCAGCGACGCCCCGGCCTTCGAAGGCAGATATGCCGCGTTCTCCGACGTCATCTTCAGCCCTCAGCCCGTCCAGAAGCCGCACCCTCCCCTATGGATAGGCGGCGAAAGCCCCGCCGCCCTGCGCCGGGCCGCACGCCTCGGCGATGCCTGGTATCCCATCGGCAGCAACCCCACCTACCCCCTGCAGACCGTCCGCCAGCTTTCCGAAGCCATCGGCCGTCTCCACGGCTACTCTGAGCAGTTCGGACGCGACCCCGCGGAGATAGACCTTGCTCTCAGCGCCGTCTGGTACAACGAAAAGGAAGCCGGCGCCGGCCCCGACGGTGAGCGGCTCACCTTCACCGGCACGCCCCGGCAGATAGCGGACGACATCCTGTCCTTCCAGGAGCTGGGCGTGCGACATCTCATGCTCGGCTTCCAAACACCCACCCTGGAAGGCACGCTGGAGCGAATGCGTTACTTCGCCTCAGAGATCATGCCCCTGACCACGGCATAGCACGATGCGTCTTACCCGCGAAAGCGGGTATCCAGGGGCGGCGGCGGGGAGCCGCATCCACCTGCCCCGTAGGGGCAACCCTCGTGGTTGCCCTGGCCTGCACCAGCCACTCCCATCACCCCCACTCGTCATGCCCGTGACGCCGCCCTCCCGCTCATCCTGAGCATCGTCGAAGGAAATGAGCGGGCACCCTCCATCATTGCCAGCGCCAGCGAAGCAATCTGGTGGAGCATGGGGACAGCCGTTCCTCGGAGGCAACGACGCCTGGCAACGTCCCGAGTCAACCTTGCGGATTTCTGAGAGCCTGATGTACTCTAATGTTGCAGAATGCAATAATTGTTAAAAGGAAGGATGTAGTCTTTTGTTGAAGGTTATGAGATCAAAACTCTGGAAATCACTTGCGCTGTTGGGCCTGCTGCTACTTTCGGTGGGCTGCACCGGCGGGGACTCGGACGAGCCCTACGTGATCGGCGCAATGGACGCGCTCACCGGGGTCGCCGAGTCATACGGCAACCCGCTGCTCCAAGCCAAACTGCTTGCGGTGGAGGAGATAAATGCCGCCGGCGGCATCGACGGTCGGATGCTGGAGCTCATCGTCGAGGACTCCAAGTGCGCCGCGCAGGACGCCATTATCGCCTACAACAAACTGACAGACGTGGACGGTGTCAAGATCATCCTGGGCGCCACCTGCAGCGGCTCAACGCTCGGCGCGGCGCCGCTGGCTGAGCAAGACGGTGTCGTCATGCTCTCGGCGTCGGCCACAAGCCCCGATATCGCCTCTGCTGGAGACTACATCTTCCGAACCGCCATCAACGACCTCCAACTGGGCATCGACATCGGCAACACGCTTAGGGCCGACGGCATCAGCACCATCGCTACCATCACCGAGTCCACCGACTACGCGGAGGGCGCCCGCAGCACCTCCGTTGCACGGTTCGAGGAACTGGGCGGCTCCGTAGTTGCGGCGGAGGGCTTCTCCTCAGACGTCATCGACTTCCGCAGCCAGCTGACGAAGCTGATCAATGCGGACCCCGAGGCGATCCTACTGGCAGCCCAAGGTGAGGCGGCCGGGGGGACCATCATGAAACAGGCCCGCGAGCTGGGCTACGAAGGCCCCATCTACTCGGAGATCGTGCCCACTGCGCCCGAAGCCCTCAGCATTGCCGGAGATGCCGCCACCGGCCTCAAGGCCATTATCCCCAACCCGGACCTGACCACCACCGCCGGCAAGGACTTCCTCGCGAACTTCCGGGAACGGTACGGCGCCGTGGCGACGCTGCCTTGGTTCCAGGGCTCCGCCTACGACGACGTGTACATCGCCGCTGAGTGCCTGAAGAAGACCGAGGATGATCAGGACGCCGACGGCTTCCGGGACTGCCTCAACGAGCTTACCTGGAGCGGCGCCATCGGCGATAGCTACAGCTTCGACGAAAACGGCGATGTCGTCGGCCTGTCCAACGTCGTTGTTGAGGTGTTGCCCACCGCTGAGCGAACCGAGGAGAATCTAGGCTATCGCGTGCTAGGCCCCGCACCCACTCCGTAGAACCGTTGTAGGCAGGCGCTCCTTCCGTCTTACCCGCGACGACGGGAACCCACCGCTGCCATGCTTTTTGTAGGGGCGGTTCGCGAACCGCCCTATCCCCCTTAGCCCTCAGCCACACCCCTTCCGTCTTACCCGCGAAAGCGGGTATCCAGGGGTGGCGGATGGGAGCTTACCCTGAGCCTAGCCGAAGGGAAGGGTCATTGCGAGCGCCAGCGAAGCAATCCGGCGGGGTGGCGTCATTCACGCCCGCTTGCCCGCCTTGCCGCAGCCCTACATAGCCTTCATCACCCCGCTCTCCACAAAGCGACCGATCTCCCCTTCCAGCTCGTCCGGCCTCTCCTGCGGAATGAAATGCCCCACGTCCTTCATAATGACGTGCTCAAAGCTGGGCGCGACTCTCTGCAATAGCTGCAAAGACGGATTCGCCGCCGGATGGCGAGTAGGGTTCTCGCTGGTGATGAGCAGTATGGGAAAAGTGACCCTGGCCAGCCACTCCTCCTGGTCGGCGGGAGCCTGCGCCGCCGTGAACTCCGCCTCTATCTCCGGCGTGCACTTCAGCTGCACCTGTCCGTCCTCCAACTCCTCCGTGCCGCCGTTTATGTACTCCCAGAGCAGGTCAGTCCTCCAGTTCCGGAACGCCTCCGCCTGCGAGTAGCGGTCGAAGATGGCCTGGCGGCTGGGCCACAGGGAGCGGCGATTGCGGGCTATCCTCGCCGCCGCGCTGCGGTCGTGGTGGCTGCCCGGCTCCGGGTTGTGCACCGGCATGCCGGGCTCGATGATAATGGCGCCTCTCACCCTATCGCTGATGAACGAGCCGCCCAGCGCCGCCAGCACCGCCCCCCTTGAGTGGCCGATGAGCAGTATGTCTCGCAGGTCCAGCCCTTCCACGAACGCCTTCAGGTCCGGGGCCACGTTCTCCCAGTTGTAGCCGCCCGGCTTGTCGGAGTCGCCGTGACCCCGCAGGTCCATCGCCACCACGCGAAACCGTGAAGCCAGCGATTCCGCCGTGGGACGCCACACCTGTGCGCAGAGACCTCTGCCGTGAAGCAGCACCGCCGGTGGGCCGCTGCCCGGCCACTCCAGGTAGTGCAGCGTTATCTCCGGCGTTTCGATGAACTTGCTCTCAGCTTCCAATCCTTTCCTCCATTGCCTGGGCGCCTGCCTCGCACGTCATTCCCGTGACGACGGGAATCCAGGGGTGGCGGGAACCCGTCTACACGTCGCCAATCGTCTTAACCACTTGCTCACCTGTCACACGCCCCTTTCGTCATTGCGAGCGCAGCGAAGCAATCCGGCGGGGTGGCGTCATTCCTGTCCGTCTTCCTCCATTGCCTGGCCTTCGCTTTTGCAGCCTATGGATAGTACCATAAGAAATCCAGACCGCCTTTAGGAGAGCCTCATGGACAACCCCGCACTTACCACCTACCCCGTCATTCCCGTCATAGCCAACCGGTGGAGCCCGCGCTCCTTCGACCCCGAGCGCCTACTGGACGCGCAGACCGTCGGCTCCCTGTTCGAAGCGGCGCGCTGGGCGCCGTCGTCGGGCAACGAGCAGCCCTGGCGATACATCGTCGGCCTCAACTTCGACGAGGCTCACCACGCCGTCTTGGACTGCCTCGCCGAGGGCAACCGGCTCTGGGCCGCCAACGCCCCTCTGCTCTTCGTCGCCGTGGCCAAGACCACCCGCAACGACCGACCCAACCGGCATTTCGCCCACGACGTGGGGGCCTCCCTGGAGAACCTCTTCCTTCAGGCCATACACCTGGGACTGCACTGCCACTACATGGCCGGATTCTCGGCAGACAGGGTGCGCCGGACATTCGGCGTGCCGGACGGATTCGAGCCGGTAACGGCGTGCGCCGTCGGCTACCTCGGCGACCTCAACCTCCTCCCCGACGAGCTCAAGCAGCGCGAGCAGCGAAAGCGGGAGCGCAACCCCTTCTCGGACTTCGTCTTCACCGGCGCATGGGAGCGCCCCCTGCCCGGGCTGGATGGGTAGGTTTGACACCCCGCCATCCACCCTCATATCATCCCCTCCAACTCATGGGAGAACCGCATGCCTGACATCCACGGTGAAGAAGAGCACGCCTCCTACGTGGGAATACCCACCTTCATCCACGCTCCCCTTGCCCTTACCGCCGCTGAGCTGAAGCAGATGGAGGCCGACATCGCCATCATCGGCGCACCCGCCGAGATGGTGATCTACCGCCCCGGCGCAAGGTTTGGCCCGCGAGCCATACGACAGGCCGGCTACGTGGAGC
>DAOUKI010000199.1:0-3678 GCA_034421495.1 Dehalococcoidia bacterium
CTTGGATTCTTCGCTGCGCTCAGGATGGCGGTAATGAGGGCGGTTCGCGAACCGCCCCTACAAGTCCGCAATGAGCGGGTTTTGGTATCCGTTCGCCCTGAGCTTGTCGAAGGGCGCATCCCCCGGCGTGGTTCGACAGGCCCACCACGAGCGGGGTATAGGGCTCACCATGAGCGGGTGGGGAGTCCGCTGGCCCCGTCCCTAGGTTCCCGCCTGCGCGGGAACGACGAATGATGGCGGGAGGGGGAGCCGCTCACCCGACTACTCCGGCGGGTTAATTGGGGTCGGGTGACTTGATCCTGGCTCCCATCCTAGCTATGACGGCTGCCGTATAGGAAACGATGACGACGCCCCCCATTCCTAAGGCGATTGGCGCGCCTGCCGCGCTGGCAACGGCTCCCACAATGAAGCCGCCCGCGGGTGTGAATCCCCACGTCATGCCGTACAGCCCAAGGACTCGTCCCCTCATATTCTCGTCGGATGTTAGCTGGAGCAGCGTATTGAGGGATGCGTCGTACACCACAAGGCAAAGCCCAATGGCGGCCGCCAAGGCAAGCGAGACTGCGTACCAGGAGGAGAAGGCGAATAGAATGATTCCGGTTCCCGCGCCCAGCGTGCCTATGGTGAGCAGCCTCCATTTGTTTGGATAATCGCTGGAGCCGGCCAACACCGCAGTGGCTATCAGTCCTCCTGCGCCCCCAGCCGCGGAGAGGTACCCCAGCCCTACGGGCCCCACGTTGAGAACGGTCTTGGCTATCACGGGCAGCATGACAATGTAGGAGAACCCGAAAGTCTCGGTGAGAACGCTGAGCATAAGCAAGGCTCGCAGGGAGCCGTTTCCCGCAACGTATGCAAGCCCCTGTCCAAGGTTGCGCCAGATGGATTCCTGCTTCTGCTGCACTGACCTGGCAACCTTCATGAAGAGCAGAGGAAGTACGCTGGCTGAGTAGACGGCGCCGGCTAGAGCATAGGCGGCTCCTATACCTGATGAGTTGATTAAATTGCCGGCAAGCACGGATCCAACGGTCCAAAAGATATGGAAACCTCCCAGGGTGTAGGCAACGGCATTCATCAGCCGGCGCGGGCCTACGGTATCGTAGATGAGGCCGTTGAAGGCAGGCGCGACGATGCCATCAATGGAACCTTGTATAAAAACAACGATAAGTATGTGCCAGAGTTCTGCCCTTTCCTGCAAAACTAGTATTGCAAGACCCAAGAGGATCAGCCCGCTTATGGCTCTGAACGTGGTTAGCACCATGCGGCGGCTCAACCGGTCTGCCAGAACCCCTCCAATAAGCGCAAAGATTATGTGCCCAGCGCCGCGTGTACCTGAAGCTATGCCAACCCAAAGCGCGGAATCGTTGGTTAGCAAGAGCACCATCCAGCCCTGGGCAATGAGCTCCGTTGCAGCTCCTACTACATAGAAGGAGCTGCTCCCCCAGAGCAGGCGGAAGTCGCGTATGCTCAAAGTGCTAAAGATGCGAGGAGCCGGCATGGTTCAGCAAGCCCCGGTGCAGTTAACGCTGAGGTTATTCATCAAAGAGTGGTCATCCAATAAAGCGAGGATTCCAAAACTATCGCCGATTTACTATACTCTTTTTCATGCCGCCTATCCTGGAAGCCAAGAATCTCACCAAGCGCTACGGCTCAACAATCGCTCTTGATTCCGTGGACTTTGAGGTAGAAGAGGGAATTACCGGACTTTTGGGCCCCAACGGAGCCGGCAAGAGCACTGCTATCAAACTGTTCCTTGGGCTGCTCAAGCCCACGTCCGGCTCCGCCGAGGTCATGGGCCGGCAACCGTACAATTCCATTGATATTCGCGGCCGGCTTGGCTATATGCCGGAGCACGATTGTTTGCCGGACTCGATCAACTCGTCCGAGTTCCTATCGCACATGGCCCAGGTCAGTGGACTGCCTCCCTCCCATGCCCGCACCCGCGCCGCCGACGTTCTGCGACACGTGGGCCTAGACGAAGAACGTTACCGTCCCATAGGGGAGTATTCCACGGGCATGAAACAGCGCGTCAAGCTGGCGCAGGCCCTGGTACACGACCCCACGATTGTAATGCTCGACGAGCCTACGGCGGGACTGGACCCAGGCGGACGCGAAGAGATGCTCGACTTGATCAGGCGTACCGGCCGCGAGTTCGGTATAAGTTTGCTTCTTTCCTCCCACCTCATGGGTGAGGTTGAACGGACGTGCGATCGTATCGTTGTTCTGGAAGGGGGCCGCGTCACCCAAGCGGGCGCGGTTGCGCAATTCACCCAGGAGACCCAGACGCTCTTCCTGGAGGTTGACGACAACCTGGACGAGCTAATGGAAGCCTTGCAAAAGCATGGGGTACAGGCTGAACTGGATGGTGCTCGCGTGGTGGTGCAAGACGTAACCGAGGAACAGTACGATGACATCCGGGATGCCCTGGTAGACGCTGATTCCAGGCTGCGTCGTTTGGCTCCCAGACGGGGCAGCCTGCAGGACATCTTCAGAGGCGACCAAGCATGACTACCGAGCGACAGGGAGAGATATATGACCTGGGTTACCAGAGATACGATGGCCCCAGGGAAGGCAGGGGGCGCGCTCGCCGGGCGCTGCTTGTCAACGGGATAAGGTCAGCGCTGGGGATAGGCCGCGGCTCACGCGCCAAGGTCTTGCCGGTACTGCTCTTCTTGTCGGCCTTGGGCCCGGCAGTCGTCATGATCATAATAGCGTCTGTGGCCGGGCCCGGGTTTGAGGTGTCCGGTCACGCGGGCTACTATTCAATGATCGCCACGATTCTCCTGCTTTTTTCCGCCATAATTGCCCCTGAATTGCTGATCCCCGACCGTCGCGACCGTGTTCTCCACCTCTACCTGGTAAGGCCTCTAACCCCCACCGACTACGTTGCAGGCAGGTGGTCGGCGTTTCTTATAGTCACCCTTGCCATTGTGTACTCCGGGCAGATTTTGCTCTTCCTGGGGTTGCTCCTCACGGCGTCCGACCCGGTGGAGTACGTAAGGGAAAACTGGTTGGACATTCCCCGCTTCCTGGCGGCCGGTTTAGTAGTGGCGGTCTTCACCACTACCCTGCCCATGGCGGTTGCCGCCTTCACGAGTCGAAGAGCCTACGCGGCTGCGTTCGTAATCGGTCTGTGGGTAGTTTCCACCTCTACCGCGGGGATCCTTGCCACATCTGAACAAACGGAGATGAGGACCACCACCGCGCCCGATGGGACCGTGACCGTAGAGGTGGAAGAGAGTGGGGCCATTGCGGGAGACATGGCCAAGTGGTTCGCCCTGTTGAGTATTGGAGACGTGCCCATCAGGATCAATGACATGATATTTGGCGAAGAGGCGGAGTCCGGGTTTGGCGCCCTGGTGGAGGAGCTACCGGAGATAGTTCCCATCGGCTGGTATTTGATTCTGACCGCGGGGCCTGGATTCGTCCTCTGGCGGCGTTATCAGGGGATAGCTATATGAGCGCATTGCAAACGTCTACCGAAAGCCGCAACGGCCCCACGGTGAACGTTGCCGGCGTGTCCAAGTGGTTCGGCAACGTGGTTGCGGTGAACGATGTTTCGTTCGACATATATCCCGGCATAACGGGTCTTCTGGGCCCCAACGGCGCGGGAAAGACCACCCTCTTGCACATGATCACCGGCCTCTCCAAGGCGTCCAAGGGAGAGGTTAAGCTGCTTGG
>DAOUKI010000200.1:0-27230 GCA_034421495.1 Dehalococcoidia bacterium
CTGGCTAAGGAAGAGGTCGCTTCCTTGGAGGATAAGAGGAGCGCCCTTGAAAAGGATCTGAAGCAGGCGCTAATACCCACAGACCCCTCAGATACAAGAAACGTCTTTGTGGAAATACGCGCCGCTACCGGGGGAGACGAAGCTTCGCTTTTTGCCGGTGATCTTTACCGGATGTACTCTCGCTATGCTCAACTTCAACGCTGGCAAGTTGACCTAGTCGACGCTCACGAATCGGAGGTTGGCGGCTTCAAAGAGATAGTATTCCAGGTCAATGGCCGAGACGTGTACAGCTACCTCAAGTATGAAAGTGGCGCACACCGGGTGCAGAGGGTCCCCGTAACGGAGTCCTCTGGCAGGCTGCACACATCCACAGCTACCGTGGCCGTTCTTCCGGAAGCTGAAGAGGTTGACATTGACATCAAAGACGAAGACTTGCGAATAGACATATTTCACGCAGGCGGTCATGGCGGGCAAAATGTGAACAAGGTTGCCACCGCAGTGCGCGTTACCCATCTGCCCACCGGAATAGTGGCCGTGTGCCAGGACGAAAGGTCGCAGCTGCGTAACAAAGAGAAGGCGATGAACGTACTCAGAGCGCGCTTATTTGACAAGGCACAGCGAGAACAGCAAGAAAGCCTCAGCCAGGAAAGACGGAGCAAGGTGGGCACAGGAGAACGCTCCGAGAAAATCAGGACGTACAATTTTCCCCAAGACCGCATTACAGACCACAGGATCAACAAGAGCTTCCACAACATACAGTCCATCTTAGATGGCGAGATGGCGCCGGTTGTCGAGCCCCTCAGAGAATATGAACAAAGTCAGCGAATGGAAAGCCTCTGAAACGGTCACAATCCGTAAAACCGTTCTCAACATAAGCAAGTCACTTCGTGGCGCGGGAATAGCGGAACACCGTCTGGAAGCTGAGCTTCTGCTGAGCGCGGCCCTGGGAGTAGATCGCGCGGCTCTGTACACCTCTTTCAATGAAGACGTACCCGATTCCAGCATACATCGGGTGGATGAGCTATTGGCGCGGCGACTGAACCGCGAGCCCCTGCCCTACATTCTGGGTTATCGTGAATTCTACGGACTGTCTCTTGAGGTAACGCCCGGCGTATTCATCCCCCGACCGGAGACGGAAATTCTGGTTGACCAGGCTATACGTCTAGCCAAGCAGATGCCAAAACAGTCCAAATTGAGGGTAGTAGAGGTAGGCACGGGATCCGGCGCAATAGCACTAGCTTTGGCCTCACACCTGGCAAACGTGGATATTCGTGCTACCGACATATCGCAGCAGGCCTTGACCACGGCCCGGGCCAACGCCGAGCGCCATGGGCTGCGGAACCGCATAGAGTTCTTACACTGCGACCTGTTGTCTTGCTTTTTGGGGCCGGTAGATATGTTGATAGCCAACCTGCCCTACGTGAGCAGCGCCGCCATACCATCGTTGGAGCCTGAGATACGGGTATTCGAACCGCGGGAAGCGTTGGACGGCGGTGACGACGGCCTTCGCCTGATCCGGAGGCTCCTAGAGGAAGCGCAACGTTTGCTACAGGGCGAAGGTGTGATCTTGCTGGAGATGGACCCGCACCAAATGGACGCCACAGAGATGACAGCTAAAAGCTATTGGCCTAGCGCAACAACTAGCAGACACAAAGACCTTGCGGGCTTGGATAGAGTGCTGGTTATACAGCCGTCCGGCTGCTAGAGCTCCATCACCACTTTGAGGACTTCGTCCCGCTTTTCGCTGTACATTTGGAAGGCGTCCTTTGCCTCTGCAAAGGGCAGCGTATGCGTCACCAGATGCTCCAAGCTAAGCCGATTCTGAGCCACCAGGTCAACGCAGTGCTTGATGTGGCTTGTGGGATCGTTGGGCGGCCTGGAGCTGATAGTGGGCAGGATGGTGGCAAGACTGCTCATCATCGCATCGTAGTTGATGGGCAGCACGTCTTCATGGTGGGGCTGTCCGAACAGCACGGCCAGACCCATTTTGCGGATGACCTGGAACATCCAGTTGATGGTCTCAGCCTCACCGGCGGCCTCAATCACCACGTCGGCCTGACTCCCGCCGGTGATTTCAGCAACCGCATCGATGACATCTTCCCTGGAGGAGTTGATCGTGTGTGTGGCGCCCAATTGCTTGGAGACCTCCAATCTATAGTCCAGCAGATCAACTGTGATGATTTGCCTGGCCCCCTGCTGAGCCATCCAGTAGGTGAAATTCAGTCCAATAGGCCCCTGCCCCATGATCACTACCCGCTTGCCAAGGACGCTGCCCAGCCGGTCGCAGGAGTACATCACGGTTCCCATGTGCTGGCACATGACCCAGGTGGAGAGGTCCCCGTCGTCGGGGAGAGGAATTATGCGACTGGGGGGTTCGGCAAGGTATTCAACCAGGCCGGCGCTCGTGGAAGGAAGCACTATCACGCGCTGGCCCACCGATAGCTCATCGGTACGGCTCTCCACAATAACTCCGGCGCATTCGTGACACGGTCTGCCGTGTTCCAGAGGGTATTGCTCCTCCGGCAGGACTCTATCAAAGATGCGCAAGTCGCTGCCGCAGACGGAGAGCCTCTGGAGCTGTATCAGCGCCTGGCCGTCTTTGATCTCAGGCATCGGAATGTCGTCAAACTGTAGCTGCTGGGGACCGACGACACGAGCTGCTTGCATTAGCTTTACCTCCGCATGATGGGTTGGATTCTGCACGGTAATCTATCATCAAGACGGAGGAGTTTGCCAGCCGCTGGGTAATACAGCAACGCCCTATGATGATTGATTGGCCGTGGATTGTCGGATATAGTCAGCGACAGGAATGCTCTGAGGGAGGGTGACACTTATGAGCACAGAGACCCAAACTAACATGGCGGGTAAGGTTATCACGGTGAACGGCCCTGTGGACCCCGACCAAGTGGGCGCCGCCATCATGCACGAGCACGTATTCATAGACTTCTGGCGCGACAAGACGCTTGGATTCAACGCACCGGCCACGGACGTTGAGATATGGGACCAGAAGTTGACTCTGGAGAACTTGCACCTGGCCCGCGAACGCAAGCACATGAAGGACAACTACATGCTGACCGACGAGGACGTGGCGGTACGGGAACTGCGGTATTTCAAGAACAGCGGCGGTGGGACCGTGGTTGATGTGACCAACATCGGCCTGGGAAGGGACCCGCAGGCCTTGCGAAGAGTGGCCAACGCTACCGGGCTCAACATCGTGATGGGGTCAGGCTGGTACCAGAGGTTCTATCACCCCGCCGACATGGACGAGCGGACGGTGGAAGACCTGGCGGACGAAATAGTGCGCGACTGCACGGTGGGAGTGAACGGCACGGGAATAAAGTCCGGGATCATTGGAGAGGTGGGAATCAACGGCAATCCTCTGACACCAAACGAGGTGAAGAGCATCAGGGCGTCGGCGCAGGCGAGCAGGGCCACGGGCGCCGCTATATCATTCCACCAGGGGGGCACGGACAGAGAGAAGCTGGAGGTGGCGGGCATCCTGGGAGAGGAAGGGGCGGACCTGAATCGCGTGGTGTTTGGGCACAGCAACACCTATGCGGGAGACGTGCCGTTACTGCTGGAGTTGTTGGAGATGGGCGTCTACATCCAGTTCGACACGCTGGGTAGAGTGGGCGCCATGGTGGCCAGGTATCCCTACATCTACGATACGGACCTGAACCGGGTGTACCAGGCGGCGGGCGACGTGCTGGTGGCGGAGGCGATACCGCAGCTTATAGAAGCGGGCTACGAGGACCGGATACTGCTGTCCCAGGACGTCTGCATGAAGATACACCTGAAGGCGTACGGCGGCACGGGGTACTCGTTCGTTATGGAGAAGTTCCTGCCCTACCTGCTCACGCTAGGAGTCACGGAGAGGCAGGCCACCAAGATGATGGTGGACAACCCCATGCGGGTGCTGACGCTTGTGGAGGGGGAGTAGGTCGTCATTCCCACCCGGGGGCGGGAATCCACGCCCCCGGCCCCTGGATTCCCGTGTAGAACACGAGAATGACGGAGGGGACACCCCCGGAAGTCAATAATCTTCTGCATCTCTCGTTCCTCTGCACCTGGGATATGCCGAACATCCCCAGAATTCACCAAGACTACTCCTGCGCAAGACCATTCGCCTTCTACATCTGGGACATGCCGGTTGATTTCTGATCTGTTCAACTTGCCGGATCGCTTCCGGCATCTTGTCTACCACCCCTTCCGTCATCCTTGCAATAGCCGAGGCATCGAGGAGGTGTATATGCTTCCCCTTCACAAATTCATAAACACCCTTTGTAAATCCTCCGGTGCAGGCCAGAATTGCCCTCTGAGCGCCAAAGGCGACCATACTGCCGAATAGCTCTCTTGCTACTGCTGGACCAACGCCGTTCTTATGGGCTTTGCATTGAACGACGGTAGTCTCTCCGTTCTTCCTCAGCACCAAGTCAACTCCCTGGTCTCCCGATATAGGAGTCCTTTCTACTCCGTAACCTATAGCTCGAAACAAACCACCCAACTCCCGCTCAAACTCAACTCCGTCCATAGCTTCCCAGTATTGTTCACGTATACGTTGACGTTGCCTCTCAGCTTCCTGTCGTTGCTTTTGGGCTTCCCGCCGCGCCCTCTCGGCTTCTCGTTGTTGTTTCTCAGCCTCCCACTTTGCCTCTATGTAGTCTGCCTTTGCCTTCTCGTACAGCTTGATCCGCTCGATCTGCTGGCTTTTCAACAAACGAGACTTCTGGAATCGCAAGATAGCTTCAGACAACAACATAAAAACGAAGATTGCAGGAATGATGCCAAAAAAGAAAGTGGCACTTGCCACCTCTACGCCATACAAGAAACCAACCGCAAACACAACCAGCAGCAGAACCACTAGTGTAAAGAGGCAACCCAGATTTGAAGCCTCATCACTGGCCTTAGAAGTCCCGCGATAAAGATCATAATCCTTCGGTTGTATCCCGAAGTCCTGCATCTCAGGCTCTTTCATGCTCACAACTTCTCGTTTGGCCTAACCCTATCCCTTCACCATTGGTCTGCAATATCCTTCTCAAACTCATGCAAAATCTCGCCGATATGATCAAGCATCCCTTTGGTGTCACCATCTACTATGATGCCGTAAGATTGTGTTACCTTTTCTCTATTAGGGAAAAGAAACTGGTCAAAGTAAAGCTGGGGAGTCTTTCTAACCGCAACTGACTCCTCCCACAGATTGTCCTCGGTCACTATTTGCCCCCAAGACCTTATTGTTCCGTGGGCAAATTGAACCCTTAGCTTTCTGATTTTCTCGTAAAATTCGTTGCTACGCACAAAGTTGCAATGACGTTTAGCTATTTTACGGGCTACCTTACGGTTAGGTATGTACAGATACGTAGTCTTCTCAATCACACTTTGGGCACGTTCGAGCAACGTATCCGCATGCATGAACCAAGAGTGCATGTGATAAAAGAATCGCTTTCCAACGGCAACGGGTGGCAATCCTCTACGGGAGTCGTCTATCAAGCAATCTACTGCCGTTTGCAAAATGGTCTCTTGCAAGACAAGTTCGCTACAATCCTCCAATAGGCGGTGCCACTCCTTGGCGAGTGGTCGCTTAGGCCTACTTCCAACACTGTATTGTTGAGGCATACCCAATCCTAAGGTTTGCAGCCGGTGCTCGGATTCAAGCCTGCTAACAAAGTCGCTATCCAACTTCCTCAGTTCCTCTTTGGCATCCGCCCAGCGGTTATCGACGAAATCACCTATCGATGGCATTTTGCTGCCCCATCCGACTTGTCTAAGTCCCTCATCTCCTTCGTTTTACTTCTTTGGGTTGTTGCCCCTGCCGCCTCCGCCTTTACCGCCTTTCGCCGTAGGTTTCGTAGGACTCTCCTGCTCTTCAGAAGCACCTGGAACAGACTCCCCCTCCCCTGCCTGATACGGCGTCGCCGGCCCTCCTTCCCTAATAGCCAAGACGTCTTGGCGCAGTCTGTCATTGAGCCTGGTCTGCCAGCCCGGCCCGCCGGACCGGAAATGGGCCACAATGTCCTCATCCAAGCGGATGGACACCAACCGCTTGGTGGGGGCTTTCTGCTTGCCGCGCCTACGGCGGGACCACTCCACCAGTTCCGGCTCTACTTCGATGGCAGGACGGGCGCGGGCCCAGTCCTCAGCGGTTATCTCCGGGGCATCCGGGTCCTCGGCGATGTGCCGCTGTATTTCGGCTTCTTCTTCATCTGTTGGCCAGATTGTTCCGGGCTTAAGCTTTGGCATAATACATCGCCTCCTTCTTGCTTGCCCTTCTCAGGCTGATAATGCGCCTTCTGTCGCCGCGACGGGCGTACACAACGTAGTGCAATCGGTCTCCAATAAACCCAATGGCGCCCCAACGGGTCTCGCCGTGGCGAGGGCTGGGGAAAATCATTGCCGTCTCCCACTCGAACTCTTCCACGGCTCCAAAGCCGGGACGCCCCGCCGTGATATTGGCCTGGTTCTTTGCTTCATCCCATTCGTACATCAAATTGTATAGATGATTTGAGGCTTGTCAACCCTTTTTGTATATATAAAAAGGGTGAGTATACTGGTGCCGAGGGTGGGATTCGAACCCACACTCCCTTGCGGGAAGCGGATTTTAAGTCCGCCGCGTCTGCCATTTCGCCACCCCGGCGTGGTGCACGTCTAAATGTTACCCTACGGAACACCGCCGTACCAGCGGCCCTGCCTGATGCAGGTGGGTACGGCTTCTCAATGAATTGCTGAAGGCAAGGGGTACTTGGAAACTGGGTACGATGTGCGTGCCGGCTAAATCAAGGAGTTACTGTCGATCAGGGAGCGTGCCCTGTTGTTATCGTCGGTGGTGACTGCGACAACAGCCTGTCCGGCGAGGCGGTGCACAATATGGATAGTGCGCACGTTTATCTGGTGTTCACCAAATAGCTGCGCCACGCCGGCCAGCGCTCCGGGCTTGTCGGGCAGCCGAAAGACGACTACATCCGAAGTCACTGCGCGCAGGTTGGCCTTGAGCAGCGCCTGAAGCGCGGCGTCGTCATCATCAGTACTGAGAGTGATAACTCCAATCTCCCCGGCCAGCCGGCCGTCGATTCTCTCGATGTTGATACCCTCTTCGCCGAGAGCATTCGCGACCCGCGCCAGCCCGCCCGGCTTGTCGGGGACTATCACAATGACCCGGCCACCCCTCCCTGTGTCCTCATCGGAACGCTGGTTCATGTTTACTCCCCCGGCCATTCAAGGCAGTCGGCTATCACCTGGTCAACCATATCGCGGGTCACGTGCGGCATGGTGATCAGGTGGGCAATGTCTTCCAGCGGCGCCAGCTGCCACTGGAAGAGCGTATACGGCGAGGGACGTGGGAACACAACTGTGGCGCTGTTCTTGGCGCGCCATGCCGCAATCCCGTTGGCGTTGAACTGCCGCACCGCGTACTCGGCGGTATCCAGCATCTGTGCCACTATTTGGCGAAAGCCGTCCAGCCCGTGTTTCTTCAGCGAATACCATATGATCATTGGCGTGAAAGCGTTCCGCGATCCGAGCAGAGTGGTGTCCAAAGCGCCCACGTACTCGATTGCGCGGCCTATCTGTGCGGTGTACTCTCGCCTCGTGACCACCACGCCGCAGGGCAGCGGTGATCCCATCATCTTGTGGCCTGAAATGGCGATGCTATCAACTCCGCTGTCGAATCCGAACGGCTGTGGGTCGTCAACAAAGGGCAGGATCATACCGCTTAGCGCCGCGTCGGCATGGATGTAGTAGCGGGTCAGCGCCAGCTCCTGGATGATCTCGCGGATGCGGTAAAGGTCGTCAACCGCGCCCTTCATGGTGGTGCCTATGTTCGCCACTATCAGCGCGGGTGAGTCGCGGTATATCCGAATGGACTCGCGCAGGTCGTCGTAGTCAATCTCGCCGTTGTCCTGGCTGCGGATCATAACGTTACGGATATTCAGGACGTGCAGGATCTTCAGCACGGAATAGTGCGTATCCTGCGAGAAGTAGGCGACCGGCTGGCGCAGCATTTCGCGGCCCACGTATATGCCGTACATATTGCCCTCTGTCCCGCCCGTCGTGACGTATCCCCAGGCCTCGTCCGGCGGCAGCCGCATCAACTCCGAGACCATGCGGACCACTTCCCGTTCGGTCTCATGCGTGTTCAGTTGGTAGCGAGAGTAGCCGAACGGGTCGCCCACGTTGTTCGACGCGAAGGCCAGCAGAGGGTAGAGTGCGGAGTAATCGAAGTTCTGGTTGACTGGATAGCCCGCGAAAAACGGCCCTATCAACTCGAATTCAGAGAGCACTTGATGGATTCGGTGTTCGAGGTCAGCTTGGTTCATTGCGCGGCCTTGGCTTTGGAAAAAGTTGGAGGCGACGGGCGGATTCGAACCGCCGAATAGGGGTTTTGCAGACCCCCGCCTTAGACCACTTGGCTACGTCGCCATCCTATTTCTGGTGCCGAGGAGGAGATTTGAACTCCTACGCCCTCACGGGCACTGCCCCCTCAAGACAGCGTGTCTACCGATTCCACCACCTCGGCACGGGTTTATCCCTTTGGCAGGGGCGCGAGGATTCGAACCCCGGACCTGCGGTTTTGGAGACCGCTGCTCTACCAGCTGAGCTACACCCCTACGTATGATGTCCCCGTCTACGTTTCAGAGTAGCATCAGGCAGGATGGAGCGTCAATACAGCCGCCCATGGTGAAGAGACGTTATCTTTCGGCAAGCTCAGGCTGCGGCGTGGCATGCTGCGGCGACTCCAGCTCCTCCACAACATCTGTATAGCCCTTCTGGTCCCTCTGATACCACAGAACGAACACGACACCCATGGTTATAAAGAAGGCCAGCGCTCCGGGGAGCTTCATGATCAGCCCCCCTATCTGCTGATCCGACACCACGTCCAAGCCCCAAAGCCTGGGTACCGTAGCGTAGAAAGAGTACAGCACACGCGGTGAGAAGGTAATGGCGGCGCCTATGAAGCCGGCAGGAAGTGTGAGCAGAAACAGGTACACCATCTGCATGGGGTAGCTGGCCCTGGGAACCTCGGAGAGGGGGCTCATCACAGGCCACCACATGATGACGGCGCTGATCATGAACATGAGGTGCTCCAAGACATGGATTCCGTGCGTCTGGAGCGTAGCGTCGTACATAGCGGGGAGGTGCCAGACGGCAAGAACGAAGCCGGAGATGGCAAACGCCTGTACGGGACGGGTGAGCCAGCGTGCCACAGACAGCGTCAGGTTGTGGCGAAAAAGCGGTCTGATCAGCCAGGGCGGCGTCCCCGCCAGCAGAAGGGGAGGCATGACAAGGATGAGAATCAAGTGCTGCACCATGTGAGCGCTGAATAGGAAGTTGTCGGCTAGGTGATGAATGGGAGAGGAGAGCGCCAGGTACATGGACAGCATTCCGGCAGAGAAGAAAATGACGTGCTTGGCCTCAACGTGTTCGGCGCGGCCCAAGCGCCCTCGCAGACGGGTGACGCCTAACAGATAGGCGCCCTGTAGTAACAGAATACCTAGGACGATGTCGGGATGGAAATGCCACTGGAGCCAGAGATTTGTATCTGCCACTACCCTACCCGTCCATACGCAAAGCCCGCGGGCTTAGGAAGATGAGCCGCGGTCACCCTTTGCCAGAAATGCCGCGCCAGCGAGAATCGCGGCGGCGATGATCAACGCTACAAGCACCGACCACGGTTCTTTTACTTGAATGCCACCGATGGTCACCTTTTCCTGGACCTCAGCCAGGGCAAGGAGCAACTCTCCTATGCCAATGATGATGGCCGCTGTGACAATGAGCACAAGCACGGGCACCCATATGGCGGACATTATGCGGTCTTGCAGTGTTTTCTTGTCCATATTTACCTACGAGACTAAGAGTCCAAAGAGCGCCATCAAGGCAAGTATCACACCGGTGGTGAGCAGCATGCCCCCAACGAAAAATGCGGAAAAGAGCCTGCTGTCAAATTTCAAATGCATATAGAACATGGCCACCAGCGTAAATTTGGCCGCGGAAAGCACTATGAGAGCAGATATAAGAAAAGCGGTGGCAAGGTCAAGGTAAACGATGGCCACCTCTACAACAGTGACGACGAACAGTATTACGGCTATGGCTACGTACTTAGCCGGTGTAGGATGACCTGCCTCTCTTGTATGTACGGTTGTGCTCATCGTAGGACTAGCTCACCTAGGCTGCAATGTTGGGCGCCTCTACCAGGTATACCACTGTGAATATGACAATCCAGACTACGTCCACAAAGTGCCAGTACAAACCGGCAAGCTCTATGTTCAAGTGCTGCTCGGGCTTCAACCTGCCTCTCCAGGCCACGACGAAGAAGGACAGGAGAATGATCACGCCAACGGTTACGTGAGCTCCGTGAAAGCCGGTGAGGACAAAGAAGGTAGTGCCGAACAGGTTGTTCGTCAAGTTGAGACCGTTGTGCTCAACAAAGAAGGTGAACTCAAAGTACTGTCCACCGAGGAAGACCGCGCCAAGTAATGCCGTAGCCAGCAACCATATCTTGAGGCCGCGCTGATCGCCCTTCTGAATAGCAGAAAGAGCAAGCACCATGGTCAAGCTGCTCATGAGCAGTACAAAGGCGCTTACGGAGGTGTACGGGATGTTGAACACCTCGTACGGGTAAGGGCCTTCTACGCTCTTGCCCTTATAAAGCAGGTAAGTTGCAATGAGCGAGCCGAAAAACAGGGTGTCCGAACCAAGGAAGGCCCACATGACCATCTTGCGATGGTCCAGGCCTGTAGTGGTCTGGGGGTGTTCGGAGTGCGTTAGGGCCTGTGCCAACTATTCACCTCGCTAATGACTTTCGGGGCCGGGGTCAGGATCGGCCGGTTCAAAGGCCCAACCGTAGATTCCAAACATCATGATCAGAATGCCAACTACAATAACGGCAAGATGGATCAGTATTCCAAAGGTAGCAATTACCATACCCAAAGCCGTTGCAAGCGGGAAGTAGGACAGGCCGGGCAAATGGATACCATGCCCTGCATCGGAATGCCCTCCGTTTGAGGCAGCGCCGGCCGGTATGGGCACGGGCCTGCCGTCCGGGCCTTCGGTGTATTTTCGATCCCAGAAAGCGTCCCTGCTGTGGACCGTGGGTATCTCGGTAAAGTTGTGGGCCGGCGGTGGTGAGGATATCGACCACTCCAGCGTTCTGCCGTCCCAGGGGTCGCCGGTGCTATCCTTCTCGCCTTTACGAAGGCTTGCGAAGAAGTTCCAGACGAAGACCAGCACTCCCAGCGCTATCACCCAGCTTCCCACGGTGGCGAAGAGGTTCCAGAAATCCCACCCCATGCTGGAATCGTAGGTGTTGATGCGGCGAGGCATGCCGTCCAAGCCCAGCCAGTGCATGGGGGCAAAGGTCAGGTTCATGCCAATAAAAAGCAACCAGAAGTTGAGCTTACCCAGACCCTCGTTCATGAGACGACCCGTCACTTTGGGGAACCAGTAGTAGATGCCGGCAAACAGACCAAAGATGGAACCGCCAAAGAGCACATAGTGGAGATGGGCCACTATGTAATAGGTATCCTGCTGCTGGGCATCGGCAGGAGGTGATGCGTGAGTAACGCCGCTCAAACCTCCGATTATGAAGAGAACAATGAAACCTATGGCAAAGAGCATGGCCGTGGAGAGCTGTACGGAGCCTCCCCACAAGGTGCCCATCCAGTTGAATATCTTCACCCCCGTGGGTACTGCAATCAGCATTGTTGTGATTGCAAACGTGGCGTTGGCCACCGGGCCAAGTCCCACGGTAAACATGTGGTGGCTCCACACGGCCCAACCCATGAATCCAATGAAGACTCCGGACAGCACGATAAACGGGTATCCGAAGAGAGGTTTCTTAGAGAAGGTCGGCAAAACCTCGGAAACGATACCCATGGCAGGCAGTATCAGTATATACACCTCAGGATGGCCAAAGACCCAGAAGAGATGTTGCCACAGGATTGGGTCGCCGCCGGCAGAGGGATTGAAGAAGTTGGTGCTAGCGAATCTGTCGAAGCCCAACTGAATCAGAGCAACGGTGATGACTGGCATGGCGGTGACCAGCAGGAAGGAGGTGACCAGCGTCATCCAGGTGAACACGGGCATGCGCATGAGAGTCATACCAGGGGCGCGCATATTTATGATGGTAACAATGAAGTTGAATGCGCCGGCCATGGAGGAGGTGCCAAGCACCAGCAGGCCAAGGACGTAGAAGTCCATGCCGCTCCCAACATCGAAGGCTTCAGCGGTCAGCGGGGCGTATGCAAACCATCCCGCTCCGGGAGCAGCCCCTATTAGCCAGCCTGCGTTCAGCAGTATGCCACCAAAGAGGAATACCCAATAGCTCAATGCATTGAGGCGGGGGAACGCGACGTCCCTTGCGCCTATCTGCAATGGGATAACTATGTTGAAGAAAGCGACGCTTAACGGCATTATGGCCAAGAAGATCATGGTCAGCGCGTGCATGGTGAACAGCTGGCTGAACACGTCCGGGCTGACCAGGGAGTTCTCCGAGGAGGCGAGTTGCAATCTGAGGGTGAGCGCCTCTATTCCGCCAATGAGGAAGAAGACTACGGCAGTTACGCCGTAAAGAACTCCAATGCGCTTGTGGTCAACAGTTACCAGCCAGCCTACCCAACCAGTGGTTGTGGTAGGCCTCCTCAGTATCCAAGGTATCTGGCTAGTAACAGCCGCCATTACCGACCTCCAAGAATCAATAACCGCTTCACTTCAAGCTCTGTAGGTACGCCACCAGGGCGTCCAACTCCTCTTCAGTTAGGTTGAGAACGGGCATCGCGACCCCGGGTTTCACCTCGTTAGGGTTGCTCACCCAGTTTCTCAGATTCTCTTCGTTGTTGTCCATTATACCAGCGCCCAGAGTGCTCCTGCTGGCTACGTGGGTGAGGTTAGGACCAACGTCACCCCTTATCGGCTGGCCCTCTACGGTATGGCAGATAGCGCAACGCTGCCCGGTAACGCTTTCCCCTTTGAGGGTGCCGTCAAACCCCTTCATGGCGAACAGTTCAGCGCCCTGGGCAACCAGACCCGTGGCCTCTGCCGGTTCGGCCCTGATTCCCTCCACCCAGGTATCGAACTCATCCTGAGGCTGCGCGAAAACACGGAATCGCATCAGAGCGTGGGCGGTGCCGCAGAACTCGGCGCACTGGCCGTAGAACTCGCCGGCCTCGTCGGCTCTGAACCACAGCGAATTGGTGTTGTTGGGCACAATATCTACCTTGCCGGCGAGTTTGGGTACCCAGAAGCTGTGAATAACGTCCTTGGACTCCAGGATCACGTCTACGTTCGTGCCCACAGGGACGTGCATCTCATTGGCGGTGGAAATGCCCAGATCCGGATAGTCGAACTCCCACCACCACTGGTGTGCGGTGGCGGTGACTGTAAGCACTTCTCCCTCAGGGACATTGGCCGTACTGAAGATTGTGTCCACGGTAGGCACGGCGATAACGGCGAGCACTATAGCGGGAGCAATTGTCCAAGCCACCTCCAGCCTGGTGTTGCCGTGGGTTTGCTTAGGCAAGCCGTTCGCTCCAGCGCGGCGGCGGAACCTTATGATGGTATAGATCAAGGCCCCCTGCACCACCACGAAGACGAAGACGGCGGCCCAGAATGTGATGTAGAAAAGGTCCAGCTGTTCTTGAGCTACGGGACCGGCGGCTTCAAAGGTAGACTGCGGGTGGGAGGGAAAGCATCCTGTGGCCATGAGCGCTAGGCCCAACAGCAGCACCAACGTCCTCAGCTTGATAACGTCACGCCACATGTATCTTTAGTACCCTAATATCTGACAACCAATGGTCACTTTGTGAAAAATAGACCAATCAAGTGTGAAGAATATCAACTGCGTGAATCTGCGTCAAGGATTTTGCGGCTCTTCAATCACCTGTTATGAGGAACACGCGGCCTATGATATATTAAAGGGACTGATGGCGGTTACGACTTTTTAATGCGGATGTCCGATTCGGCTGTTACCAATCGCCCAAGACCTGAGCTAACTTCGTACGAAGCCAGCGAGCAGTTCAAGCCAGCCAGCAATCTGCTTATAGCTCTAATAATCGCCTCTTCCATCGCGGTCTTCTGTTTGATAACCCTGGGCGGAATCGTACGAATAACCGGTTCCGGCCTGGGATGTCCGGACTGGCCCCTATGCCATGGCAAACTGATCCCTCCCTTTGAATTTCACACGCTGATCGAATACACGCACAGGCTGGTGGCCAGCAGTACGGGAATAATCGTCCTGGCTACCGCGGTGACGGCTGTTTGGAACCAGCGGAGACTCAACTCGCTGGTGGCACTCCTTTCCCTAACGGTTTTTCTGGTGGGCGTCGCGGGCGCACTGGGTGGAGCCACGGTGCTGACGGAGCTGCACCCCGACCTGAGAACGTTGCACCTTGCCACTGCTCAAACTATCTTCGCCTTGCTCATGGTCAGCCTGGTGTGGGGATACAGGACTCGCGCCACCCCAGGACAGGGAGACGAGAAGCTGTTCTCGTGGGCATGGGCGGCAGCCATAGCCACCTTTATAGTCATTCTGTCAGGCTCATACATAGTGGGCCGTGGAGCCGGAACGGTGTGTCCCGGCTGGCCGCTGTGTGACAGCGGCCTGACTCCGAACGTCGGGCTGGGGTGGCTTCACCTGTTGCATCGCCTGCTGGCAGGAGCGGGAGCCGTGCTGGCAGGAATAGTAGTCATCATGGCCTGGCGCCACAAGCAAGAGCGGCCTGTCTTCTGGATAACTGGAGTCGTCGTAGGAACTTTGGTAGTTGCGCAAACGATAGCGGGAGCGGCCAATCCCTGGACGGGCTTCACCGCAGCGGCCAGAGCCGTGCACCTGAGCTTGGCTACGGCGCTTCTGGGAGGTCTTGTAGTCATGGCAACGCTGGCCAAAGCCACCTTGTTAGATCTCGGAAGGGTCAAAGACTACGTCACGCTTGCCAAGCCGAAGATTATTGTACTGCTATTGATAACCGCGCTTGGCGGCCTGTTCCTAGCGGCTCAGGGTGTGCCTCCCCTGGGGACAACGTTGCTGGTGCTGTTCGCGGGGTCTCTGGGCGCGGGCGGCGCAAACGCTATCAATCATTACCTGGACAGCGATATAGATGCCCGGATGAACCGGACGAGGCAGCGCCCCCTGCCGGGCCATAGAATCCCCGCAAGGCATGCGCTGTGGATGGGAATAGGACTGAACATAATTGCCTTCGGTGTTCTGGCTCTGTGGGTAAACCTGCTAAGTGGGCTGCTGGTACTAGGTGCCACGCTCTTCTACACCATTGTCTACACAGCGTGGCTGAAGAGGACCTGGACACAGAACATCGTGATCGGCGGCGCCGCGGGCGCCGTGCCTCCCGTAGTGGGCTGGGCAGCAATCACGGGGGGATTGGACCTGCCCGCGCTGTACCTTTTCGCCATCATCTTCTTCTGGACGCCACCCCACTTCTGGGCGCTTTCACTTCTGCTCAAGAACGATTACGCAAAAGCCGGGATCCCCATGCTGCCGGTAGTAGCCGGTGAACGTGCAACCACAAAGGCAATTCTCATGCACAGCCTAATACTGGTTGCCATTAGCTTGATCTTCGTTACGGCACAGGCCGTGGGCTGGGTTTACGCCCTGAGCGCCGCCATGCTGGGGGCAGCACTGCTCTTCTATGTGGCAAGGCTGCTTAGGGACCAGACGAATCGTGCGGCCAAACATCTGTATCTCTATTCGTTGCTGTACTTGGCGCTTCTCTTCACGGCTGTCATGGTGGACAGTTCGATAAAGTTGTGATTGCGTGCTTGCTCTTCTCCTATAGGGTACGCGCGGTTCTCCTACTGGTGGGGGTGTTGACCGCGGCAATGCTGGCGGGCTGTTCTCAGACACCAGCATCCTTCATGGGCACCGAGCTCACGGCCAAGGAGCCCGCGCCAGGATTCACGCTGGTAGACCAGTTCGGAGAGGAAATATCGCTAAGCGACAAGCGGGGCAACGTTGTTGCGTTGACGTTTCTCTATACCAACTGCCCGGATATCTGCCCTCTCACAGCGCACTCGCTTGGCAAAGCGCATGAAGCCCTGGGTGAAGACACGGCTAGAGTCTCCATAATAGCGATCTCAGTAGACCCCGACAGGGATACTCCGCAGCAAGCCCGCGCCTATTCACAACAGCGAAACATGTTGGACAAATGGTCTTTTCTAACCGGGCCGGAAGAGGAGCTATCCCTCCTATGGGAGGCGTACTATGTGGCGGTGGATCGAACCGACGATTCAGGCGGCGCAATAGAGAGCTTGGGCACTGACCTTGCAAGAGAAGCCCTTGCCAGCAGCGAAGGGCTTTCCGAGAAAGCGGCTTACCTGGTTACACATTCGGCGCCGGTCTACCTCATAGACCAGCAGGGGACGATGCGTTCCATTATTACAGACCTGACCCTTGACCCCGAACCCCTCGTCCACGATATTCGGCTGCTGTTGAAGTAAGGCTATTCGAACTTGAAGACGCGCACAGCCACCACGGCGCTGACGGCTATCCAGGCTCCGAGCAGGCCAAGCTCGTAGGGGTAGTTCCATAACGGTTCGGCTTCGAGGGCCACTCCTCTGAGGGCGTCCAGCATGGGCGCCAGCGGCAAATACGAAACGACGTTGGGCAGAATCCAGGGAAGTCCCTCTTTGGGGAAGAAAACGCCGGCCAGAAACATCATGGGCAAAGATATGGCGTTGGCCAGGCCCACGGCGGCGTCTACATTCTTGGATAAGCCCCCAATGATGAAGCCAATGTTGAGGAAAACTATGCTGGCAACCAGAACTACGGCAAACACCCAGAGAAAGTTGCCGTAGATGTTGGCTCCAAAGAGCAAAATCCCCGCAGTCAGTATGATGGCAGCCTGGACTATAGCAACAACTAGGTTGGCAAGAACTTCAGAGGCAAAGAATACACGCACTTTCAGAGGCGTGGCCAGTATCCGCTTCAGTATCCTTTGCTGCCTGTAGAGAGCCATTGAAGCCGCTATGCCAACGATAGCGGAGTTCATGATTCCCATTCCAACAAGGCCAGGAAGCAGGAAATCGTAGTAGGTCAACTGCCGTGCCTGGACACCTTCAGACTGCAACTCTACAAGCGTTGGAGCGTTGGCCAGCCGTTTATTCATCTCCTCCACCAAACGTTGCACCACGCCTATAGTAATGGGTGCGCCGCTATTTCCCCTGTCGTAGATCAGCGAAAAGCTGGAAGGGCTTGCTCCCTGGCCCTGGACGATTCTCTCCTGTAAACCGTCGGGAATAATCAACAGATAGCTGAAATCACCGTCTTCCACTTCCCTACGGGCGACCGACGCATCCGACCGTTCCTCCACGGTAATGTGCTCCACCGTAGACATGGCCTGGATAAAGCCCTGCGATGCGGCGTCCTGCGCTTGGTCAACGACCAGTACGGTGGCGTTGGGCGGATCATCAAAGTTGAACAGGCCAAACGCGGTTACAAAGATAAGGGGGAACGCCAGCGACCAGAACAGGGCCTGCTTGTTCCTGTAGGTCATCTTGAGATTGGCAACGGTTAACCAAAGCAACATGGTTCAGTCCCTCAACTGACGTCCCGTAATGGACAGGAAAACGTCTTCCAGGTTGGCAGGCGCCACTTCCAGGTGGGTCAACTCGCCATTATGGCACAGGCTCATCAAAGCTCCCACAGTTTTTGCTGCATCGGAAGATGCCAAACGCCACAATCCGTCCTCGTCTTGGCGGACGGATTGGGCTCCTTCCAACTCTTCCAAGTCGCGTTGCTCCAGAACGTCGCTGGCCGTGAACCTGATTTCGTAGGGCACAGGCAAAGAACGTATCAGATTGGCAGGCGTGTCCATGGCCACAATCTTGGCCTGATCCATGATGGCAACGCGCCGACAAAGGAACTGGGCTTCCTCCATGTAGTGAGTGGTCAACACCACGGTACACCCGTCTCTGTGGATGGCTTGGATAAACTCCCAGAGGTTTCGCCTGGCCTGTGGGTCGAGACCCGCGGTGGGCTCGTCCAAAAACACCACTTCCGGGTCGTTGATAAGCGTAGCGGCTATGGCAAACCGCTGTCTCTGTCCTCCGGAGAGCTTGGAGATGGTGGACTTTGCCTTGTCAAGGAGGCCCACTCGCTCCAGCAATTCCCGTGAAGAGATCCTCTTTGAGTAGAATCTCCCAAAGAGGTCTAGAATTTCGATGAGAGTGAGGTATTCAAAGTACGCCGATGCTTGCAGTTGCACGCCTATGCGCTCCTTGACTGCCAGGCTTTCCTTCTGGCTGTCCATGCCCAGTACAGTGGTGCGGCCGCCTGTGGGCTTCTGAAGCCCCTCTATGATCTCCAGAGTAGTGGTCTTGCCCGCCCCGTTGGGACCGAGTATGCCAAAAATCTCGCCCTGATCCACCGAAAATGAGATGTCGTCCACGGCGACCAGGCTGCCGAACTTCTTGACCAGGTTTTCTACGCGTATTGCCTCGGTCACGCCTTCACCTGAGCTTTAACCTGAAGGAGCAATTGCTCAGCTGCGGCATAGTTCCTCCGTCCACCCTTGAGAATGGGCGGGATCAGATAGATCAAGTCCATCCCATTATCCATATAGCTCTGAAGCTGCTCGAAGGCTATTTCCAAAGGCGAACGACCTTTTTCCAAGTCGCTCCTCAAATGCGCTGGCACGTCGCCAAAGAGAATACCGTCCCGTTCTAGTATCTGCAAACCATGAAATACGGGCAGGGTTAAATCGCCGCCGGCAACGCTGCTATAGGTCTCGTAAAAACGGTTCGCCACCTCAACGCTGTAAAAGGCCTGGCTGAAGAAGAAATGAGTCCCGGCTTGTATCTTCCTCTCCGTCAGCCTCGCTTCTCTTTCGATATCGGAAGCGCCGAAATCGATTACGGCTCCTATGCAGAACCGGGTGGGTTTCCTCAGTTTCAAACCGCGGAAGTCCTCCCCCTGATTCAAGTCGCCAATGGCTTTGATCAGACCCGTGGAGCTGTAATCGTTGACCGGAGTCAGCAAGTCGCGGTCTCGTGGCGTGAAGGCATCCCCACCCAGCACAACCACGTTTTCCAGCCCCAGCGCCTGCGCGCCCAGCAGGTGACTCTGCAAGGCCAGCTTGTTCATGTCACGGGGGGACAAGCTGAAAATAACGTCCTGATGGCCGGAGAGACCGATGACCTGCGCCATTGCGGTTGAGTCGACGCGTACCGACCTGCCCGGGCTGTAGGCCACGCTCACAAAGTCGGCGCCAACCCTCTTCACCTGTTCCACCGTGGAGAAGTCTGCGCCGCGCGGCGGTGAGAAGTCGCAAACGAAGACGGGTCTACGGTTACGCTGTCTGAGCTTCTCAGTGACGGTGGTCAAGCTGGACTGCGTACGTTCACCGAGATGCGGTGCCATCCTTCGGCGCCGTTAGGCAGTGCTCTGGTGATTTTGGCGGGCTGCGTGTTTCCTTCCAGATCCGTGGCTCTGACCGCCAGGTTAATCCTTTGCGGCTCGGTGGGCGTCCAATCTCTTGTCCAGAGCACCCATGTATAGGGTGAAAGCGGCTCACTGAACTCAGTGGTCTGCCAGGTTTCGCCGTCGTCAAGGCTTATTTCCACCATCTTGATGCCCCTATCGCCGGCGAATGCCACCCCGCCAACAAACGATTCATCGTTTACCGGAATGTCCGCGTTGCGGGTAGGAACATCTATCCTGGACATCGTCTGAATGATGGCTGTATCGGCCCAACCTCTTTGCTGCCAGTAGCCCCTGAACGATGACGGTACGGGCTCTATCTTGGTGAGCCACTTTACGTTTTCCATTCCGTACAGACCGGGGACTATGATCCTGGCCGGGAATCCATGGCCGTCCGTGAGGGGCTCACCGTTCATCAGGTAGGCAACTATTGTCTGGTCACGCAAGGCATACTCCGTGGGGAAGCTATCCACGTACCCGTCGGCGGCGTGGAAAGCCAGCCTCTCAACGCTGTCGGGCATTTCGGCCATCTCCAAAAGCGTGCTCAACTTGACTCCTCGCCACAGGGCGTTGCCAATGAGCCCGCCGCCTATGCGATTGCTGATGCAGGTCAGCGTGACGTACTCCTCCTGCCAGGGAAGCGCCTGAAGCTCCTCATATGTCAGAGACATGGGTTTGCCAAAGTCGCCTGCGAATTCCAGCTTCCAGTCAATCACGTCCACACTGGGGTTCACTATGTTCTTAGATACCTCGTAAAACACGTCGTTAGGGGTAATTACAGGAGGCATCCCTGCGACGTCGGTTACCGTAGACGGGGTAACGGCTGAGGTATTCTGAAAGATGGTCCTTACGGCCAACCCCCCCACGGCGGCGAACAGTCCGAAGAAAGCGGCTCTTCTGATGAACTCCCGCCGTCCGGACACCGGTTCCGGGCTAAGGCGCGCCATGGCTATGCGATGCAACTCGACCAAAGTGGCGCTGAAGGCAAGGAAAGAGACATAGGTTATGGACATGTAGCCCAACGGGCCGTCGGCCAGAGATACGCCAAATAGACCCGCGCCTATCACTGGAGATAGCAAAACCATGAAAACGAGCCATATCACCGTTGCCAAGATGAGACTTCTTAGCCAGCTGCTTTGCGGCAAGAAGGGCGTTTTGGAGGAGTAACGAACGTGAGCCACGCCCAATACTGCGCCGGCCAGCACCTGCGTTATCAGCAGGATAGAAAACATCAGGGGCTTGGCCGCTACTTGCAGGTGTTCCAATACGAAGTCAAACAGTTCCGGCGGAGTTACGCTGGTAAGCCAATCTGCGATGATTTCGGGAAGGACGGGGGTTTCGAAAGCAAATCTCAGGGCTACCATGATCAAGGTCATGATGAGGCCGGAGATGAGGCCAATAAGAAGGCCTGCTCTGAACGTAACCCGAGATGACTGTGATATAGTCTGCTCTTCCATGATGCCTCTCCCTAGAGCACTATAGGCGTCTCCCTAAGTACACTATAATTCTAACATAGCCGTAGTACCCGCGTAAGAGGCTCATTAGACCGTGACGACTCTATATTTAATAGCAACTCCCATTGGGAATCTTCAAGACATCTCCTTACGGGCGCTGCAGGTGCTTGAGGATGTAAGCCTGATAGCGGCAGAGGACACCAGAACCACCCGGAAACTTCTGCGTCGCTACAACATAAAGACGCCGCTTATTAGCTATTACAAAGACAACAAGAGCGGGCGCATACCCTACGTATTGGACGCTTTGCTTACAGGCAACGTGGCCTTGGTTTCCGAGGCCGGAGTGCCTACCATCAGCGATCCAGGCTGTGAGCTGGTCGATGCCGCTGCGGAGGCGGGATTCACGGTGACCGCGGTGCCCGGAGCTTCCTCTGTGACCACGGCGCTTTCTGTCTCCGGCCTGCATGCCGACCGGTTTCTCTTTCTGGGTTTCCTACCCAACAGACCAAAAGCACGCCGTGAATCGCTAGCCGCGGTAGCCGGCGAGCCTTATACGCTGGTCATCTTTGAGGCTCCCCACCGGCTGAAGGCCTCCCTGCAAGATATGACCGAAATCCTGGGAGACCGCAAAGTGGCCGTGTGCCGTGAGCTTACCAAGCTCTACGAAGAGATATACCGAGGCACACTGCGCGAAGCGGCGGCTCACTTTGACCGGCCAAGAGGCGAGTTTACCCTGGTTGTAGAAGGGGCCAGACCAGACAGTGGTGCAGTGGACTTGGAGGGCGCTGCCAGGAAACTGCGGGAGCTAAAAGAAGCGGGAACTACCGTCAAGGAGGCTACGGCTCAGATATCAATCGAGTATAGCCTGTCCAGACGGCAGATCTACGACCTATGGCTGGAGCTATAAGATGACCCAGAAACGTTGCCGGGTATGTCTGTGCTAGAATAGGCCGAATTCCTTCACAAAGAGAGCAAATTGGCTGCTGAAAAGATTCTTGTTGCCGTAGCCTGGCCGTACACAAACGGTCAAGTCCACTTAGGTCACCTAGCTGGCTGCTACGTGGCCGCGGACATTTTCGCGCGGTACCACAGGCTGAAGGGCAACAAGGTGCTCATGGTGTCGGGCAGTGACCAGCACGGCACACCCATAACCGTTACCGCTGAAGAGGAGGGGCTGACCCCGCAACAGGTCGTGGACAAGTATCGTCCCTACCAGCTTGAGACGTGGGAAAAGCTGGGCATCACCTTCGACCTGTTCACCAGCACGGGCACCGAGAACCACAAAGAGGTGGTTCAAGACATCTTCCGTACCCTGGAGGACAAGGGACTCGCCGTCAGGAAGACTACTCCCCTGCTCTACTCAGAGGTCGATCGTAGATTTCTGCCGGACCGCTACGTGGAAGGGACCTGCCCCTTCTGCGACTACGAAAAGGCCCGTGGCGACCAGTGCGACGACTGCGGCAGGCCAATGGATCCGCTGGAGTTGAAGAACCCGCGCAGCCGCCTGAGCGGAGCCACGCCGGAGGTCCGTGAATCGGAGCACTATTTCTTACGTCTCAGCGTTCTGCAAGACGATTTGCTGGAGTGGGTGCAGGGGCAAGCACACTGGCGTCCCAATGTCTTGAACTTCACGCAGGGCTATATCAAAGAAGGCCTGCACGATAGACCAATAACGCGCGATATAGATTGGGGCGTGCCCGTTCCGGCGACGGACTACGGGCAAAAGCGCGTGTACGTATGGTTTGAAGCGGTTATAGGATACTTGTCTGCCTCCAAGGAGTGGGCCACACTCCAGAACAGGCCGGATGCGTGGAAGGAGTTCTGGGAGGATCCGGAGGCAAGAACGTACTATTTCGTGGGCAAGGACAACATCCCCTTCCATACCATCATATGGCCCGCGATACTCATGGGGTACGGCAACGGCCTTCACCTCCCCTACGACGTGCCGGCTAACGAATACCTCAATATGTACGGCGGCAAGTTCTCCAAGAGCGAGCGCCGCGCCGTATGGGTAACCGACTATCTGGAGCGGTACGAGCCTGACCCACTGCGGTACTACATCTCAGCGAGCATGCCGGAAACCTCCGATACGGACTTCACCTGGGATGAATTCGTGCGCCGCAACAACGATGAACTGGTGGCAACTTACGGCAACCTGGTGCACAGGGTGCTTACATTGGTCCGGCGAGGCTTCGACGGCAAAGTGCCCGAACCGCATGAACTCACCGACGTTGACCGGTCGCTGATGGCCAAAGCCAATGACGCCTTGAACGAGACTGGGTTGCACATATCCAATACCCGGTTCCGCGAGGGGCTTCGCGCCGCGATGTCGCTGGCGCAAGAAGCCAACCGGTACTTGGACTCACAAGCGCCTTGGCATACCATGAAGAATGACCGTGACAGGACGGCCACGACCCTCTGGGTAACCCTCCATACCATATCCGCGCTAAAGACTGTTACCTACCCTTACCTACCCTTCAGCGCAGAGCGATTACACACCCTACTGGGCTTACCGGGAACGATCCACGACCACGGCTGGTCGCTTCAGCAGCCAGAGCCGGGGGTCGAGTTGCCGTCGCCGCAGGCGCTCTTCACCAAGCTGGACGACTCAGTTGTAGAGGAAGAAACGCGGCGCATGGAAGAGGCCATAACACGCTAGTGACAAATTTGAAGACAGACCAGAGCATCCTGGATTTCATTTACGAACCGGTACACCGGCAGCTGGAAGCGGTGGAAGATAAGCTAAAGTCCTTTTCCAATCAGGAACATTCAGCCTTGGAGGGACTCCTTGCTCATACCTCCTTGATTCCGGGCAAACGGGTGCGCCCGGCGATAACGCTTCTAGCAGGAAGAACGCAGTCCGGAAGTGAAGAGTTGCTGATAAACATGGGCGCCGCCGTGGAACTCCTCCACGTAGCCTCTTTGATTCACGACGACATGGTAGACCACGCTTCGCTGCGACGTGGACGCGCCACGGTAAATAGCCTGTGGGGCAACAACATTGCGGTGATGTTCGGCGACTTCATGTTCGCCGTTTCAGCGGTGCACGTATGCGATACGGGCAACGTGAGGGTGGTCCGCCGTTTCGCCGAAACAATCATGGAACTCTCAACAGGCCAGATCTTGGAGTCGTTCGGCGCATTCAATGCCAACTGCTCTCTTGATCAATACAAGGACCGCATATACAACAAAACGGCAACTCTGTTCCGTACGGCCGCGGAAAGCGGGGCTATTCTAAGCGGAGCGCCCGAATCGACCGTTCAGCTATTCGTTGAATACGGCCGCAACATGGGAATGGCGTTCCAGATAATAGACGACATCCTGGACTTCGAAGGGATAGAAGAGGAGGTAGGTAAGCCGGTGGGGCTCGATTTGATCGAGGGCAAGGTCACGCTGCCTACCCTGCTGCTAATGGAGCGCTATCCGCAAGACAACACAATAGAGGCTTTGTTCAAGGGAGAGGACTGCGAAGCCAATCACAAGCGCGTACTTGAAATGCTGCGGAACTCCTCCGTTCTGAGCGATTCATACGCAGTGGCCGGAGAATTCTGCGACCAAGCCAAGAGAACGCTGCTGCAACTCCCGGATACCAGGGAGAGAAAGTCCCTGATGGAGCTTGCTTCCTACGTTCTTGAGCGCCGTCGCTAGCTAAGCGCGTTGCTGCGCCACTTCGGGCTTCAGCTTGTCCATGTGTTGCTTGCGGAACTTGGCAACTTTGGGGCTGATGATGGCCTGGCAATACGGTTGCCTGGAGTTCCTGCGGTAATACTCCCGGTGATAATCCTCCGCGGGATAGAAGTTGGTCAACGGCGTAACCTCGGTGACAATGGAACGGTCCCAGATCTGCTCCTTGGTTAGCTCTGCAATCAACTCCTCAGCAGCCTCCTTCTGTTCCTCATTATGGAAGAAGATCGCCGAACGGTACTGCGTGCCGATGTCCGGCCCCTGGCGGTTCAGCGTAGTAGGGTCATGGATGGAGAAGAAAATCTCCAGCAACTCACGATATGAGACCAGGTTAGGATGGAAGACCACCTGCGTTACCTCTGCATGGCCTGTAATCCCCATGCATACCTGCTCATAGGTTGGATTGGACACGTGTCCGCCTGCATAGCCCGACGTCACGCTTTCCACCCCGCGCACCTGCTCAAAAACCGCCTCTAGACACCAGAAGCAGCCGCCCGCCAGAGTAGCAACTTTTACTTGCTCATCCATCATATCTTTATCCTTTATGCGGAAGCAGTGCTCTCCAACTCTTCAAGGTGATACTTCTCACCCTGCTCCAACGCATCCTGTATGGCCTTTATCAGCCGCCTTGCCGAGTCGGCGGTGATCTCCACGGCCACCCTGGCGCCCAGGCCTTCACTATCATTGACAAAGTCTATGTTTATAGCATGGTCAAGCGGAGCATTGAAGGGATGGTCAAAGGAAACGTTTGCATGGCGCACTTCGAACCAGCCCTTTGGCCCCTTGGCAGTGCCGGACATCAGCGCCTTTTCAGTAATCATTGTGCACATGATTCGTGTCTCCTACGCAAGATGCCTGCCGAAAAAGTCCCAGAGCTTGCCCCAGCCGTCCATTGCCTGCTGCTGACGGTACGCCGGCCTGTCGTAGTAGAAGAAGCCGTGGCCCGCGCCGGGGTACATGTGGAACTCGTAATCCTTGTTGTGCTTTTTAAGCTCTTCCTCATGCAGGTCCACCTGTGCCGGTGTAGGGCTGGAGTCTTCTTCACCAAACAGCCCCAGCAACGGGGCGGACAGGTCCGCGGTGTAGTCTATGGGAGCAACGGGCTGCTGCGGTGAAAGTTCGTCCTGCGACATCACTACGCGGCCTCCCCAGCACTCGACGACGGCGTCGAATCCCTCACTGCGGCAAGCCACCAGAAAGGCGTGGCGTCCCCCGGAACAGGTGCCGAATATGCCTACCTTGCCGTTGTGAATAGGCAGGGAGCGAAGGTACTGCATGGCAGCTGCTGAATCGGCGACTACTGAATCATCCGACACGCCACCCTCCGAGCGGACTTTGGCGGCGACATCGTCGGGAGTGCCATGGCCAAACCGCTGATAAAGGTTGGGGCAAATAGCCAGGTAGCCGTGATGGGCAAATCTACGGGCGGTCTCGCGGTAGAACTCGTCCCAGCCTGGCAAGTGATGCACCAGGACTACGCCGGGAAACGGGCCCGGGCCAAGCGGCTTGGCAAAGTAAGTGTACACCGGGTCGTCGTTGTAGCCTCTGATGGTTATGGTTTCCGCAAGCATGCCTTCATACATATTGGTCTCGTACATGTTCCCCCCTCGTATTGGTGGATTTAGACGATTTATCTCATTTGGGCTGGGGCTTGTCAAGACCGCTCTTGGGAACTGAACGCGGCCGAATGTCAGTGAGAATGGGAGCCCACGTCCATAAAGGCTTTTACGGCGTACCAGACAAACATTTCCGGTGTCAGTCCCAACGTTCTAGCTGCCTCTCTTATCTGAGAAGCCATTGGGCCGGTGAAGGATGCGGTAACTCCGCGCTCTTCGTCTGCCCAGACCAACACGTTCCGCAACGTGGAGAGTCCCACCTCTAGGACGACCGGATCAGGAGCGGCGCCGGAAGCCTTGCGGTGAAAGCGAACGACGCCATCGTCGCGTTCAGCCCAAAGGGTATCGTCTATGTCAAAGCTGTCGGGCAGAGCCGCACCTCAGAGCTAGGCTAGCACCAGGGAGGCCGCCGAATGCTGCTCATCGGCGAGATACGAGCTGCGCACCAAGGGGCCGGAGGCCACATAGCGGAAACCGCGCCGCATACCCTCCCGCTGCAGGTCGAAGAACTCTTCCGGCGTATAGAACTTGCTCACCGGCGCGTGCTTCTGGCTGGGCCGCAAGTACTGGCCGATGGTGAGCAGATCGCAGTTCACGGCGCGGAGGTCATCCATGGTTTCCAGTATCTCCTCGCGGGACTCGCCCAGTCCGACCATCATGCCCGACTTGGTGGGCATATCCGGCGCCATACGCTTGACCTGCTCCAACAGCTCCAGCGAGTAGTCGTAGTCGCCCTTGGGACGAACGCCATGGAAGACACGTCGTACCGTTTCTATGTTGTGGTTCAACACATCCGGGCGAGCGCGCACCATGGTCTTCAAGCCGTTTCCCTGGAAATCAGGGATCAGCGTTTCCACTTTTATCCCGTCCACAGCGTCCGACATACGCTCCCTGATTTTGAGCACGCACTGAGCGAATATGAACGCTCCACCGTCGGGCAAGTCATCGCGGTTGACGGAGGTGATGACAACGTACTTCAAGCCCAGCCGCTCTACCGTTCTTGCCAAACGGTCCGGCTCTTCCAGGTCAACGGCCAGCGGTTTGCCCGAGGTAACGGCG
>DAOUKI010000201.1:0-2916 GCA_034421495.1 Dehalococcoidia bacterium
AAGACTCTACGCGACAAGCTGGGGCCGGGCAGGCACAAAATCCTGGAACTGGGCGTCGGGGGAGGGCACAATCTGTCGCACCTTACCTCGGAGTTTGAGGCAACGGGAATCGACATCTCCTCAAAGATGCTTGCGAACTCCATGAAGCTGAACCCAAGCGTTGAGCACCACTTGGGAGATATGAGAAACGTGCGCCTGGGGCACAGGTTCAAGGCGGTACTGATACACGACGCCATATCATACCTGGTAAGCGAGGCGGAAATAGCGGCCACATTGGATACGGCGCGGGCGCACTTGGAACCCAGAGGCGTCCTGGTGATAAGCCCGGACTGGTTCCGTGAGACCTTTCCCGGTACCTATATATCGAGTGAGATAAAGCGCAGGGAAGGCGATGAGCTTGGGTTTGTGGAGTACTGGTATGACGCGGACCCGGAAGATACTACTTTACAAGGGGTCTACGTCTACATATTCGAAGAGGAAGGCCGTTTGCGCGTTGAGCACGATTTCCACGTCACGGGCCTGTTCCCGCTGCAAACCTGGCTGGGCCTGATGAAGGATGCGGGCTTCGAAGTGGAAAAGCGCCCCTATCCGGTTCACACGGAGAACTGGGAGTCTTACCTGCTGGTAGGCGTCCTTAGAAACGGGTAGCGGGTGCGCTCAGGATTCCGTCTTCTGAAGCACTAAATCTATCTCCAGCCGGATGTTGTTCTCCACGCTGAGCACCACGGCCACGCTGGGAACGTTCAGGTCGAACTCGTCGAAAGTGAAGTCCGTGGTCGCCGTTCCAGTGATACTGTCCTCGTTGAACTGAGCGGTGGTTTCCCAGGTCACCTCCTTGGTGACATCTCTAATGGTCATATCACCGGTAATGGAGAAAGAGGCTTCACCGGTTGAGGGAAGGGGCCACTGCAAGCCGCTGATTGCGGTGGGCACAAATTCCGTGTGGGGGTACTGGCTGGCGCCAAGCGTGCGGTTGCGAACGTAGTTGTCACGCCGGTCTTCGTCACTTTGCAATGTGCTCAGATCAACCCTGATTAGGGAACCATCAGAGTTCACGGTGCCATCCGGCCCAAGAACCAGCTTGCCTTCCACGTCCTGAGTGACGCCCACGGCATCATTGGGGAAATCCAAAAAGGCTAGCTGCTCCCTGACCCGGTAGCGCGCCTCCGAGCCGGAGGATATCTCCAGAATGACCCCGCCCTGGCCGGAGTCGGGCTGAGTTGGAGTGACAGCCGTTTCGGGCGTTGGTTGGGCCGGAGTATCGAGGGTAGGCGTAGGCGTGGGAGTGGAAGTGGGAGTAGGAGTAGGAGCTTCGCCGCCGGAGCAGGCAATGACGCTCAGCATGAGCAGCGATGCAAGAGCAAAGAAAAGACCGGTTTTCATGAAGCACCTACGTATTTGATTAACACCTGACAAAGCATGCCCGTGAGGTTTAACGAATCGGACGGCTATACTGTCAGGTGTCCTTGCGAGAACGGGTTATTGATTTGAGCACATCAATGTCGCAAACATATTGGGCACAACGCATCAACGTAGTGGGCGCCACCGGCGCAGGCAAGACCACGGTGGCTCGCCGGTTGTCCGAGATCTTGTGCATTCCCCACGTAGAGATGGATGCGCTGTTCTGGGGGCCCAACTGGACGCGCGCGCCTGCTGATATTCTAGCACAGCGCGTGGCTGAGGCGACCAGTCTGGACAGATGGGTCTTGGACGGAAACTACAGTGTGGTGCGTGACTTGATATGGCCAAAAGCCACTGGTATCGTTTGGCTGGATTATCCGTTTCCGGTTGTCTTCCTGCGGTTGTTCTCACGCACGGTTAGACGGGTGTTCTTCAAAGAGGAGCTATGGAATGGGAACAGAGAGCGCTTCCGCGTCCAGTTCATGAGCCGCGATTCTCTCTTCCTCTGGTTGCTGAGGACTCACCGTAGACGGAGCAAAGAGCTCGGCGCGCTTCTGCAACAACCGGAGTATGCTCACCTGGAAGTGGTGCGCCTCCGTTCCTCCAAACAGACCAAGCGGTGGTTGCAGGACTGCGAAGAGGCTTCCGGATCAAATAGCAATGGCTAGCTGGAACTTACATGGACAAGACCATCTGTTGAGCGCCCTGGAACGCGGCCTCAGCCAGGGACAGCTTTCCCATGCCTATCTGCTGGTGGGGCCGCCTCAAGTGGGTAAGGGTGCCCTGGCGATGAAGATAGCCCAGGCGGTGAACTGCCTGCAAGACTCCCCTCCCTGCGGAGAGTGCGCCTCGTGCAGCCGCATCGAGCGCGGCATACATGCCGACGTGCAGGTCATAGCGCCGGCGGCGGACGAGCGCACGGGAAGAATGCGGACGGAGATAGGAATAGACCAGGTGCGCGGCATGGAGCGTACGGCCGCTCTGGGAGCGTACGAAGGGAATCACCGCGTATTCATAATCGACGGCGTGGAGAAGATGAGCCTGGAAGCGTCCAACGCACTGTTGAAGACGCTGGAGGAGCCTCCGCCCGGGGTCATCTTCCTGCTGCTCTCTTCACAGGAAGACGAGTTGCTATCGACCATCCGCTCGCGGTGTCAAAGGCTGGAGGTCAAGCCGGTGCCAGAGAGGGAGATGGTCGATCTGCTCGTCAGCGAGCACGGCCTGGGGACTGAAGACGCCGAGCTGCTGGCCAGGCTTTCCGGTGGTCGGCTGGGCTGGGCGCTGACGGCGGCAAGAGAGCCCAGAGTATTGGGCGAGAGGCAGCAAAAGCTGGACGATTTGATGGATGCCTTGGAGGGCGGAGCGGAGCGTCGCTTCCGGATATCGCAGGAGCTCGCTTCCTGGCAATCGCGTGACCGCAGGGCTCTACAGGAGACGCTGGCGCTCTGGTTGTCCTGGTGGCGCGACCTGCTCATGCTCAAAGAAGGCAAGCCGGAGTTGGTGGTAAACCGGGAT
>DAOUKI010000202.1:0-6434 GCA_034421495.1 Dehalococcoidia bacterium
ATGTTCAAACTAGTCGCTCCGCGAGACCTAGGCCCTATCCCCGCCGTCGCTGTTACGGCCTTCGTTGCCTTGGCCATTTTTGCCTGGACGGAGAGGACCGTTCTTGTCGACCCGGATGGTATGTCCGTTCCCCATTGGCCCTGGAAGCTGTGGCAAATTGCCCCGCTGCTGATGGGGTTCGCTGGCGTCTGGTGGGTATGGTTGAGCACCCGCTATGTCCCCTGGGTGCGTAGCCTAGCTCTGGGTATGTTGGCCCTCGTAGTGCTCGCGAACGGTTATAGTGAACTGTTCGGAGACCATTGGGGTAACGTGTGGCGCACGGTCAACCCGCTGTTCATCGGCTCCTCCAGTGTGGCTGCGGTGGCTTTGTGGCGTTGCAGATGCGCCGTGGGACGCGTGGGCGCGGTGGTTTCCGCGTCGCTGGGTGCCCTCGTTTTCGCTAATGCCTACTTTGTTGACAACGGGACTATCTGGCAGATTCTAAACCCGGTGCGGATGCTTACGGCACTGGCATGGGCCGCGGTGGCCAGCGAAATCAATTTAGCCACAGCCGAGAGTGGTGAGCCACCGGGTGATGGCTAGAACGCCCGCCGCACTGACCGTCCGCTGGTTCACGCTTGCTAGTGATTTCCAAGTGGTTGACGAACTTGAGATAGGGCCACGTCGTGCCTAAATGCGGATTACTGTGGCGGAGAGGGTGGGATTCGAACCCACGGTCCCGATTGCTCGGGACACGCGCTCTCCAGGCGCGCCTGTTCGGCCACTCCAGCACCTCTCCAATGATATAACGACCCGTATGGCGGAGAGGGCGGGATTCGAACCCGCGAACCCCATAGGAGTTACCGCTTTTCGAGAGCGGCGCCTTCAACCACTCGGCCACCTCTCCAGGCAAGGGTAATTATAACATGTACGTCGCTTGCCCGTTTGCCCGCCATCCCGCTAGCTTGACACGCCTGCTCCCTCGCCTTAGCATGTCATTGGGAGCAAAGAGCATCCCCAAATGTACAGTGATTAACCAGGAGAAAACGGCCTACCTCTCCCCGCTAAGACGTGGGAGAAGGTAGGCTTTTCCTTTGAGCATCGTGCCTGAAGAAAACCAGAGCTGGGCGGCCGTTATCCTTGCGGCGGGCAAGGGTTCCAGGATGAAGTCGCAGTTGCCTAAAGTGCTTCATCCTGTCTGCGGCAAGCCTATGCTTTCCCACGTAATCCATGCCGTCACACAGGCCATCCATGGCCGATTGGCCGTTGTGGTGCCCCCAAATTCCGGGGACATAAGCGGCCAGATAGACGCCTCCATAGCCTGCGTGGAGCAGCATGGAGCAAAGGGCACGGGTCATGCCGCCTTGCAGAGCGAACCCATACTGGGTGGTAAGGCGACCCACATCCTGGTTGCCTACGGCGATACTCCACTTCTGCTCCCCGCTACGCTCTCCCAAGTGATGCGAAGGCACGAATCATCTGACGCCGCCATCACGCTGTTGACCGCTTTCCTTGATTCTCCCCAGGGATTGGGGAGAATCATCCGGAATGGGAACGGGGCAGTTGTCGACCTCGTTGAAGATGTCGATGCCGGTGAAGGCCAAAGCTCTGTCCACGAGATCAATGCGGGAGTGTACGCTTTTACCTCGGACTGGCTCTGGCCCGCGCTCCGAAAGCTGGCTCCTTCCGCCTCCGGCGAGTATTACCTGACTGGCTTGGTGAAGCTGGCTGCTTCATCCGGGCTGCTGGTGGATAGCCTCGCTTCTCACGACGATACGGAGATACTGGGCGTCAACACTCGCCTGGACCTGGCCCAAGCCGAGCAGGTCATGCGCCGGCGTATACTCGATGGATGGATGCTGGAGGGCGTAACCGTAGTGGACCCGCCGACCGCCTACATAGACGCCGCTGTGGAGATCGGGAGCGATACCGTTATCCAACCCAATACCGCCATAAGGGGCGCTAGTCGCGTGGGTAAGAGATGCGAACTGGGCCCCAACTCCACCGTGGTAGATTCGGTTATAGGGGACGATTGCAAGGTGATAGCCTCCGTATTGGAGGGCGCTCACCTCGACTCTTCCGTACACGTCGGGCCGTTCAGTCATCTCAGACCGGCTACGTTCCTGGAGCGGAACGTCCACATAGGCAACTACGCCGAGGTAAAGAACAGCCGCATTGGACAGGATACGGCTATGGGCCACTTCAGCTACGTTGGTGATGCGGATGTGGGCAGCAACGTGAACATAGGGGCGGGGGCTGTCACCTGCAACTTTGACGGTGAGAAGAAACATAGGACAGTCATTGAAGACGGCGCTTTCATAGGCAGCGATACCATGTTAGTGGCGCCTCTGAGAGTGGGAACTCGCGCCTCTACTGCCGCGGGTTCCGTGGTCACCGGGGATGTTCCCGCGGATAGCTTGGCGGTGGGCGTTCCTGCTAGAATAAAGCCCGCAACCAGATCGAAATCCAAAAGACCGCCTGCCTAGGGCAGGCCAGAAGGATGTGATAGACGCTTGGATAGTGACAGTTCATTATCAATTCTCATTTTGATTCTTTCCAACCTCTTATTGATTGCAGCTTCTCTCGCAGAAGCTGCAATCCGTAAGCTTTGCCACCCCGGCGATATCTCTCGCCTCGAATCGTACGCCGCCTCCCCATCTATTGGGTGGATGTCATCTCGTTGCACCAGCGCATTACAGATGCTTTTCGCCGTGAAGCTGGTTGCCATAACCTTGATTGGTGTTTCGCTGGCTGTCTTGGCCTTCAACGCATTGGAAGGCTCATGGCCTGAGGCCCTGGGGCTTGTTATTGCCGGGCTGTTTCTCCTCTATCTCCTCCAAGCAGTTAGCTACGGAGTAGGGAGAAGATACGCCACTCGGGTGGCTGCTGCCTTATCTATTCCCTTGACAACGCTTCTCTGGCTGTTTACTCCGTTCGCCTGGTTCAGAGCACGTATTGAGAACTTCATTGGGAACGATAGGTCTTCAAACGGTAACGGCTTGACCCAAGGCTCGATGGGAAACCACGCTCAGGTGGAGGAAGAGATCCGCGAAGCAGACCCTGAAGAAAGGCGCATGATCCAGGCTATCCTCCACCTTGAGCACATAGCAGCAAGGGAAGTAATGGTTCCCAGAGTGGATGTTGACGCCGCTGAGGTCAATACATCGCTGGAGGACGTTGCGGCTTTGATGGGTCAGGTCGGCCACAGCCGCATACTTGTCTACCGAGATAGCATCGACGAAGTTGTTGGGATAGTGCACGCCCGTGATGTCCTGCAGAAGACCAGCGCCGGAGAAGAAGTGCCCAACCTTGAAGGCATTGTACGCCCGGCGCTCTTTATACCGGACTCCAAGCCCCTGGACCAATTGTTGCGTGAAATGCAGGATAGACGCGCCACCGTAGCAATAGTAGTCGATGAGTACGGCGGCACAGAGGGCCTGATCACCATGGAAGACCTTCTTGAAGAGATAGTTGGTGAGATAGAAGACGAATTTACCCAGGAGGAGCCTGAGATAGTTCGCCACGGGGAACATGAGGCGATAATCGATGGCCGGGTGACCTTGGACGAAATAAATGAGATATTCCAGACCTCATTTGAGGGCGAGGGATTCGATACCTTGGGAGGCCTCCTCTCGACTCAGCTTGGCAAGATACCGGTCACGGGCGACCTGGTTAGCTTGCAAGGGCTGGACTTCCTGGTTGTATCCACCAGTGGCCGTAGAGTCCGCAAAGTGCGTGTGGTGAAGCAGACGTAGGCTCAAATGTACGGCTGCCTCACCGTTTTGGTGTGGATTTAACAAATCCTTTGCGCTCTTTAGCTGACTTGACACAGCCATCTCGTATGTCAAGACCTAATGGCGAATACTGGTGAATACTTGAAATTTGTGGTCGCCCGTTGCTATATTGAACCACTGTTGCCCCTGTAGCTCAGTGGATAGAGCGCTGGCCTCCGGAGCCAGGTGCGGCGGTTCGAGTCCGCCCAGGGGTACCACCACCTAACGCTCCGTTACCTTCAATGCTATAATCTCTGATGTCAGGGCACGGCGCGGCTACTCTACCCGTATAGGAGGAGAGCGATGCAGTCAGGAGACAGTGGTTATCCCGTTCGGTTTGAGGTGGACTATCCGGATGCCCCATCCAGAGGACTGGCGCTCCTTGGGGTGCTTTTCTTTCTCAAAGGGCTTCTACTCATTCCACACATCATAATTCTCTACCTTCTCGGAATTGCCGGCTTCATCGTCTTCTACATTGGCTACTGGGCGGTGCTCGTAACCGGCAGGTACCCCCAGGGCCTCTTCGCCTTCGTACTCGGCGTCCAGCGATGGAGCACTAGGACGGACTCATGGATGTACGGCACGGTTGACAGATACCCGCCGTTCAGCCTGAGCGATGTGGACTACCCGGCACGCCTAGAGGTGGATTATCCGGATGTCTCATCCAGAGGACTGGCGCTCCTTGGAGTGCTTTTCCTAATCAAGATAATTCTGCTCGTTCCACATCTTATAGTTCTCTACGCCCTGGGCTTAGTCTCATTCGTCGTTGTCTATATAGCCTACTGGGCGGTGCTCATAACCGGCAGGTACCCCAAGGGTATGTTCGACTTGGTGGTTGGTGTCCAGAGATGGTCCTACAGGGCGAACGCTTGGTTGGTCGGGTTTACCGACCGCTATCCGCCGTTCACTCTGAGCAGCTAGGCCTTGCCTAGAATAGACGGGTAGGGCATCTCTTCCGCACCTTAGGAGCGGTTCGCGTGAGCTGTCCCTACTTACCTGAGCCGATGCTAAATCACACCCTGCCGTCGCAATTGCAGCAGGTCATCTTTGGAGTATCCGAGGTCTGAGTATATCTCTGCGTTGTGCTGACCCAGTACCGGCGCGGGACGGTGTGCGCTCCACGGTGCTTTGGGCAGCCTGAACACTTCACCGGGTATCTTGGTCTTCCCTATTACGGGATGGTCTATTTCAGTGAAGTACTCTCTTTCCTCTAGCTGGGGACAGTTCACCAGGTCTTCTGACGTCTGCACGACTGCCGCCACAAAGCCCTCCGACATTGTGGTGTTGAAATAGTCGAATTTCTTCCACTCCTTCAATACCGGCAGCAGAATTTCGTCTAGCTCCTCCAGATGCTGCTGGCGGTCTGCCTCCGTGGCAAACCTCGCGTCGTCCAGGTCGGCACGATCTAGCAGGCCCACGTATTCCGCAAACGATGCGCGCTGCCGGCCCTTTTGGAAGGTGGGGCCTATGTGCCCGTCTTGAGAGGAGACTATACCTTCGAACTTGGTGCCCTTAGTGGAGCCGCTTTCTATCTTGGGAGCGCGCCTTTCTATGGAGCCGTTGTAGATGTACCTGATGGAAGAGGTGTAGTGGTGTGAGGCCGCTACTTCAGCCATAGACAGGTCTATGTTTTGTCCCTGGCCGTTCAGTCTAGCCGTAAACAGTGCAGCCGATGTTGCGTAAGCCGCTATGATACCGCCCATCCAGAGCGTTTGGGGATGGCCGTGTTTGAGCGGCTCCCGGTTGTAGGCTCCGCTGGTGTACATGATGCCGCCCATGGCCTGGTACAGAAGATCGTTGCCCTGAAAGTCTCTGTACGGGCCGCTCCGACCAAACGGCGTGATGGATGTCACCACAAGGCGTGGGTTTATCTGCTCCATCTCCTCATAGCCCAGTCCAAGGCTGTCCAGATAGCCCGGGTCGTAGCTTTCTACAACGCCGTCAGCTTTCTTCAGCATCTCCTTGAAGATTTCCCTGCCCTCTGCCGTTTCCAGGTTGAGGGTAACCCCTCTCTTGTTGTTGTTCAGGTAGAAATAAGACAGGCTCTTCTCCGGGTGTGGCTCGTCATGATGGAACGGCCCAAGGCGTCGAGACGGGTCCCCCACGCCGGGCGATTCTATTTTGATTACGTCGGAACCGTAATCACCGAACAGCCTGGCCGCGAAAGGCCCGGCTGTTCCCGTGCTCAAATCCAGAACTTTGTATTCTCCCAGTCCGGTTGTTGTAGTCATGGATGCTAAATCCTCAGCTTCTTTCTATAGTCCGGATCGATGCCAGCAATGACCCCTTCTGCTATTTGCTTCTCAAGGTTGGTGCCTCTGGCGCTCCCAGGATTGACCGGCTCCTTTCCTATGGCATTGGTCTCGTACATCCTTGCGATGTCGGCCTCGTCAATGCCCAGGAGATCGCTCAGTACGTACTCGTTGTGTTCGCCCAGCATGGGAGCTGGCCTTCGAATATAAGAGGGCGTTTTAGACATCTTCCAAGGCCGCCCAAAATAGAGGCGCGTCCCAATATCGGTATCCGGGTGGTGCGCGACTCTTTCAAAGAACTCGCGGTCTGTGATGTGAGGATCCAGGGTGAAGTCCCGGGCGTCCATTACCGCCATGGCTGGAACGCCGGCTTTCTGGAGCTGGTTCATCAGCGCCGTCTGGTCTTTGTCCTTAGTCCACTCGCTTATGT
>DAOUKI010000203.1:0-11639 GCA_034421495.1 Dehalococcoidia bacterium
ACCTGTCTCTTGACGGGGTTCGGCTTTGCAGGGCGGATGCGGATAAAAGAGGCCAGCCAGGACAGAATCAGCATACTTGCCGGGATGATTATGGAGAATACAACCAAGATAGCCAGAAGGCCGTACTGTTGAAAATAGTTATCCAGCATGCTTTTTCTCTACAGTATCCCTGGTTAAAGCCCGGGTTAAACCTGCTACACCTTATCATGCGGAACATTCGGCTTTCAAGTGAAATTGAACACAATCAAAGACCTGAGTTGGAAGGTTTGTTGACATCCTAAATGCAGAGTGCCACACTTGGAAATCAAGGTTAGCATTACCCTGATTTTAGTCCCGAATGAGACTCCAATGGCACTCCTTGAAATAGAGAACCTGTACGTCCGTTTCGATACCAAAGAGGGGCCAATCAACGCGGTCAACGGCGTTGACCTCACTGTGGAAGAGAACTCTATTGTAGCCATGGTGGGCGAAAGCGGTTCTGGCAAGTCCGTCACGGCCCTGTCCTCGGTTGGCCTTCTGCCCTTTCCAGGGCGGGTAACGGCGGGAAGCGTGAGAATGGGAGGCGCCAACCTCCTTGAGCTGGACCAAGAGCAGATCCGAGCCGTTAGAGGGCCTCTCATAGGCATGGTCTTCCAAGACCCAAGAGCATCGCTGAATCCCAGCATACCCATTGGAGTTCAGGTGCAGGAGGTGCTGCTCACCCACACAGGCATGACCAAGCGCGAGGCCCGCGAACGCTCCGAGGAGCTGCTGGTGGAAATGGGGCTGCCAGACGCAGCTCACGTGCTCACGCAATACCCCTTCCAGCTCAGCGGCGGCATGTGCCAGCGAGTCATGCTATCCATTGCCCTGGCTCTCAGGCCAAAGCTTCTCATTGCCGACGAGCCCACGTCGAACCTGGATTCCACTCTTCAAGCCGCCATCCTCAGCCATCTCCGGTACCTCAGGGAGGAGTACGGCACCGCCATTCTGCTCATAACCCACGACATGGGCGTTGTGGCCCAGATGGCGGACTCCGTGGCAGTCATGTACGCCGGGACCATTGTGGAACGGGCCGGCACTATCGATCTCTTCAAAAGGCCCGCGCATCCGTATACAGTCGGTCTGTTTCAAGCGCTGCCCAGGCTGGACGACGCGGATCGCGAGCTTGTCTCCATGCCAGGGAGGCCGCCCGAACTGAACACCCCGCCGGAACACTGCTCCTTCCTGCCCAGATGTCCTTATGCAACCAGTATCTGCCACAACAGCCCCAGGCCGGCCCTGCGCCTGATCGCAGACAACCATGCCGTGGCCTGCTTCAACGAAAGGCGGTACGACTAGCCTCTGCCCCGCCCCGTGACGCCTGAGCCAGCTCAGCGAACAGAGTTTCTATGGCAAGGTCGTCGCTGAGTGCGCCTCTTTTGATGGCTAGATCCGCCTCCAGCAAGCTGACGTACATTGCCACTATCTTCTCCTTGCTGTGCCGTCGCGCCTGTTCCTGTACCCTCTTCGCCGCAAACTCAGCCCTCAGTCCCAAACGCCGTGTCATCTCCGAACCCGGTACACCCTGTCCAACCAGGTCTTTGGCCAGCAGCATTAGGCGCAGCTGACGCGCCAGCATGGCTATGATGTAACCGGCATCCGCTCCACTTTCTTGCATCTGTTTTATGAGGCGCAGAGCGTTGGACGTCCTCCCCCCCAGCACCATATCCACCGTTCTGAATATGTTGGCTTCCCTTGAATTGGCCACCAGAAGTTGCACCATCTCGCGGTCGATGGTCTCGCCGTCTGCATACAGAGCCAGCTTCTCCAACTCGCCCTGCATCACCCACAGGTCTCCGCCTACCAGGTCTATCAACTGCTGTTCGGCGCCGGGGGCGATCTTCAACCCCATTTCGTTTTTCCGTCTCGCCAGCCACCGGCTCAGGGCATCACCGGTCAGGATGCGGAACTCCTTTACCTCAGCCAAGTCGCCGAGCTGGGATAGCAACGGATTGCCCCTGCTCAGTCTTCCCTCCAAGAAGACCAGCAAGGTGGTGGGAGGCAGCCCGCCCAACGACTCGGGCAAGTCCTTCCACTCTTCCAAAGGGTCGTTCTGCCTTCCTCTGGCCGCTCCCCTTCTCCGCGCCGGCCGCACCTCTTCAAAGCGGCCCAGCAGTCCTTCGGCAATCACCAGGCGGCGCTCCGCCAAGAAGGGCACAACGTTGGCCACCTCCAACAGGTGCGGCAACTTCAGGTCCGGGCCTTCCAGAACCGTAGTGTTGGCGTCTCTTATGTCAATCTGGCCTATCTCTTCCCGCAGAGCATTCAAGAACGCCTTCTTGGAAAAATCGTCTTCACCGTGGAGAACGTAGATCACGGAAGCCCTCTTTCTTCCGGCAGGGAGATTTTTCGTTGACACGCCAGATACCTTACAATACTCTTAATAGATACAACATTGTTCATCAGGTAGTGATTACTGGCTCCTCATTAACACTCTTCCAATTGTTTCGTCTGTTCTACCTTTGCTCTTTGATTGCAAATGAACCCCACTGCAAGTGAACTCTTAGGAAAATATGAAATCATCGAATGGCTGAGCACCTCCGGTATCGCCTCCGTTCTCCATGCCCGCGATACCGAAACCGGCTCTGTCGTCGTTCTGAAAATACTGCACGCCTACTTCGCCAAGGAGCACGAAGCGCTGCGTATATTCCTGGCGGAGATGGAGCAGGTGCGTCATCTTAGCCATCCCAATATCGTGCCGATGCACGGTGTCGAGCATGTCGACGAGGACACCGCCATCGTCATGGACCACGTACCGTACCCCACCCTCAAAGCCCGGAAAGCGCGGACGATGCCTGTGGGCGAGGTTATTCACATTCTGAAGCAGGTGGCTTCGGCCCTGGACTTCGCCCAGGAGAAGAAGATACTGCACCGGGACATCAGACCAAGCAATGTCTTCTACGATGAGAAATCCGGCCACGTAATGCTATCCGACTTCGGCATCGTGAGGCTGGTGGAAAGCACCCACGCCCTGGTCAGGACTACTATAAACACCCCCCTACCCGGGTATTCGGCGCCTGAGCAGAATCAGGGTCTCCACTACAACCCGTACAGCGACGTCTATTCGCTGGCGGTGCTTGCCTATGAGCTTCTAACCGGCAACCCTCCCTTTGAGGCCCTGACGCCTCACTCCGTCCTCTCCAGGCAGCTCAGATACATACCGGAGGATCCGTCTAGCCTCGTTGCAGGAATACCTCCCACCGCCGACGAGGTCATTCTCAAGGCCCTGGAGCCCAAGCCTGAAAACCGCTTTGCCACTTCAACCGAGTTCGTGGAAAGCCTGGTCCAAGCGGTTGGGCCTGAGCTTGCTCAGCGGCCGGCCGTGCAAAGCGAGGCGGAAGACGGAGAGGAGGCGGCAGCCCTCCTGGAACAAACGACTGTCGTTGCTCCCGACGTTGACCTGGAGACCGCTGAGCGCATCTTTTGTCCGAACTGCGGCACGGGCAACACCGCTTCGGCCAGGCGCTGTTCCAACTGCTGGGGCTCACTCGTGGCCCAGCCGGTTGTTTCCGTAGAGGAAGAGGAGAAACTGGTAGAGCGCTACTGGGGCCAACTGAGAAAGCGCAAGCGCATCACCTGGATAGCCGTTGGTGCAGCCATAGCAATGTTTGCGGGATGGTGGGTGTTCAATCTGATAGAGACGCGCCCGCCCCTGCCGGGGCCTGCCAGCTCTATCACCGCGGTGTCCGGCCCCGACGAATGGGTAACCGCACAGCGCGGCAACTTCCACACCGGCTACGTCCCCGGCCCGGCCTTCGAGCCTTCCGGCGAAGTGGCCTGGCAATTTCAAACGGAGGGGCAGATCCTGGGATCGCCCGCTGTAGCAGACGGCCTGGTGTTCGTTGGCTCCAACGACCGGCGCATCGTGGCCCTGGATGAGGAATCCGGCAGTGTGGTCTGGGAACATCCCCTGGATATACAGCCCAACTCGGTGCCAACCGTGGCCGGCGACTTCCTCTACTGGGGAATTCGCGACGGTAGGATAATCGCCCTTGACTACAAGACAGGCGAAGAGGTCTGGACCTACAAGACGGGCGCCGCCATCTACGGCGCACCTACCGTTGTCGAAGGCGTCCTCTATGTAGGCTCATCCGACGGTGGAATCTACGTGCTGGACGCACTGACTGGAGAAGAACGGTGGAAGAGGACAACCAAGAACTGGGTGGTAGCCTCGCCCAGTGTTGACCAAGGGATCCTGGTTTTTGGAGGGCAGGACGGCGAGCTTTACATGTTCGACGCGAACAACGGCACGCTTCGTCATCAGGTGGACCTTGGCAGCGGCGTGGACAACTCGACCACTATTGTTGACGGCATCGCCTACGTGGCGTCTCGCAGCGGCACCCTGGTGGCCTTCGATTACACGCAGAAGAGCATAGCGTTTCAGAAGGCGGTGTGGAGCTGGTGGTTCCAGCTTTGGATCTGGAACGTAGCGCCAATACCGGACCCCATTCCAGGGTTGCAGTGGGCCAGGCGGCTCCGCGATACCGTGGTGGGCGACCTGGCCACCGACGGCACCCGCCTATTTGTCAACACAACCGATGGCAGATTGCGCGCATTTGATCTGAAAAAGGCGACTACTGAGTGGGAGACGGAAGGACTGGGTACGCTTTACTCCTCTCCCATTGTATCCGGCGATACCGTTGTGCAGACCGCGGTTGACGGCACCGTCTATGGCCTGGACACCTCCAACGGCGAGGAGAAGTGGCGCATCTCTGTTGATGGATCGGTTATAACCTCGCCGGTGCTGGCGGGCGATAAACTCTTCGTCCCCACTATCGAAGGCCGGTTGATAGCCGTTCAGTAGCGTTTCCATGGAACTCGGAATCATCGGGCTGGCCAGGAGCGGCAAGTCCACCGTATTCAACACGCTCACCCGTGGACGCGTCTCCACCGCGTCGGGTGCGACCGCTAAGTCCAACGTCGGTATAGCCAAGGTGCCCGATGGGCGTCTCGGCGTACTTGCCGGCATATTCAAGCCGAAACGGGTCACCAACGCAGAGGTCCAATATATCGACCTACTCAACACCCCGGAAGGCCTGGGCAAAGACCGCGGTATAACAGGCGAGTACTTCAATGTTCTGCAACGCGTCGACGCATTGGTGCACGTGGTGCGCGCCTTCGAAAACCCCACCGTGCCCCACGTTGAGGGAAACATAGACCCTTTCCGTGACATCGCTACGATGGACCTTGAGCTCACCTTTTCCGACGTGGCGATTTTGGAACGTCGCTTGGAGAGGCTGGACGCGGAGCTGAAGGGCACCAAAGCCCAGGAACGCGACCGCATCAACCGTGAAAGCACCGTTCTACAGAAAATCAACCGGAGGCTGCTGGAAGAGATTCCGGTCAGAGAACAAGAGCTCACCAGCGACGAGAAGAAACAGACCAGCGCTTTGCAGCTTCTCACCGCCAAACCTCTGCTCGTGCTTCTGAACGTAGGAGAGGACCAGCTGTCCGGCGTCAGCCGGTTGGAGGCCGACCTTGAGCAAAAGGTCAACCGGCCAAACGTCTCCTCTGTTGCTCTCTGCGGACGCTTGGAAGAGGAGCTGTCACAGATGGACGAAGAAGAGGAATCCGAGTTCAGGAAATCGCTCAACGCGGGCGAGCCCGGCGACGCCAGGGTTGTTCAAGGTTCGTACCGTCTGCTTGGCCTTATCTCTTTCTTGACCGGCAACCCCAATGAAGTCAGAGCGTGGACCATCCCCCGGGATACGCCGGCGGCACAGGCCGCCGGGCGCATTCATTCCGATATGGAGCGCGGCTTCATCAGGGCAGAGGTAGTCACCTACGACGACCTGGAGGAGTGCGGCTCGCTGGCGGAGGCCAGGCGCAGGGGCCTGCTCCGCTCGGAAGGCAAGGGCTATCCGGTCAAGGACGGCGACGTGATAAGCTTCCTGTTCAACGTCTAACCCGGATTGCAGAACGACAGCAACCCCGGAATATAATCAGCGCCATGACAGTCAAGCAAACCCAAAGCCTTCAGATAAGCGACCAGTTCGAAGCAGAGACCATCTCTCTCTATGTTCACATCCCGTTCTGCGAGACAAAGTGCCCTTACTGCGACTTCAATACGTACGCAGGCATAGAGCCGCTGATACCTGAATACGTTGACGCCCTGATCAAAGAGGCGCGCTTTTGGGGCGACACTCTATCCCGGCACCATTCGCCAACCGTCAGCACCGTGTTCTTTGGCGGAGGCACGCCATCCTACGTGCCCCCGGGAGACATTGCCCGCATCCTGGACGAAGTTCGCTCCGCCTTCCATCTTGCAGTCGCCGCCGAGATTACTCTGGAAAGCAACCCCGGCGACATTGAATCAGGGCGGGTTGAGGCCTGGCTCAAGGCGGGGATAAACCGTCTTTCAATCGGAGTGCAGAGCCTGGACGACGGGCTGCTCCAGCTGCTGGGACGTCGCCACACCGCCCGGGAAGCGCTGGTCGCACATAGAGCGGCGCGCAGCGGTGGACTTGCCAACATCAACCTGGACCTGATGTACGGCCTTCCCCACCAGACGCTTGACCAGTGGCGCGCCACGCTAGAGGAAGCGCTGGACGACAGGCCGGAACACATCTCCATGTACAGCCTCACCCTGGAAGAGGGCACTCCCCTGGAAGCGTCGGTGCGCCAGGGCAAGGTACCCTACCCTGACCCTGACCTTGGCGCCGATATGTACCTGCTTGCCGGGGAACTAGGGGGAGGTGCCGGATACCATCACTACGAGATCTCCAACTGGGCCCTGCCTGGCCGCGAGTGCCTGCACAACCTCACCTACTGGCGCAATCAGCCCTACCTTGGCATTGGGCCGGGAGCTCACTCTTATCTCAACGGCTACAGGTTTTCCAACCTGCGCTCGCCCAGGCGGTACATACAACTCGCCGGCGCCCTGACCTCGGCCAAACTCCGTCCCGCCGACCTAGAGGAGTACGGCCTGCTGGACGTGTTTGAGGTTATAGACGACCGCCTTGAGATGGCGGAGACCATGATGCTGGGGCTGCGCCTCAGCGAAGGCATATCGCAAGGGGCATTTCGACGCCGTTTTGGCGTCAGCCTTGCCGAAAGGTACGGCCCGCAAATCGACGAACTGCTGGGCTTGGAGCTGGTGGCCTGGCAGGAAGACCGCTTGGTCCTTACTCCAATGGGCAGGCTACTGGGCAACGAGGTGTTCCAACGGTTTCTGTTCCCCTAGGCCAAAACCTCTTCCCCCACTTGCGGAGGGAAGGGACTAGGCGTCTCCCTCCGCAGGAAAGACGGGTAGACCCGCTCTTGAATATGCTATCCTTCTTCCATCCCTAGACTGTTCAACCGTCGCTATGTTTGTTATCGGTACCGCTGGCCACGTCGATCACGGCAAATCGGTGCTGGTGGAAGCCCTCACCGGCATAGACCCCGACCGCCTCGAGGAGGAGAAGAGGCGAGGGATGACCATTGACCTCGGTTTTGCCTGGATGACCCTGCCCAGCGGCCGCGAAGTCAGCCTGGTCGACGTGCCGGGCCACGAACGGTTCATCAAGAACATGCTGGCCGGGGTGGGCGGCATAGACCTGGCGCTGCTGGTCATCGCCGCCGACGAATCGGTGATGCCGCAGACCCGTGAGCACCTTGCCATCCTGGACCTTCTCCAGGTCAGCCGGGGACTCGTCGCCATCACCAAGAAGGACCTAGTGGACGACGACTGGCTGGAGCTCGTCGAGGCTGAAGCGGAAGAGCTTCTGAAAGACACGACGCTGGAAGGAGCGGGCATATTCCCCGTCTCCGCCTTTACTGGAGACGGCCTGCCCCAGCTAAAGGCGGCTATAGACTCTCTCCTGGAACAGACCCCACCGCGGCGCGACATTGGACGTCCCCGTCTGCCCATAGACCGTTCCTTTGTCATTGCCGGTTTCGGCACCGTGGTCACTGGCACCCTGATGGAGGGCACGCTCTCCATTGGACAGGAGGTTGAGTTGGTACAGGCCGGTAAGGGTTCCCGTATTCGCGGTCTTCAAACTCACCGCAAGGGCGAGGAAACGGCACAACCCGGCACCCGTACCGCCGCCAACCTATCGGGCGTATCGCACGAGGAGGCGCGGCGCGGCGACGTGCTCACGGTTCCCCGCTGGCTTAAGACCACCAAAGCAATCGACGTGCAGCTAAGGCTGGTGGCGAGCCTGCTCCATCCACTCAAGCACAATACAATCGTCACCCTTCATACAGGCACCAGTGAGACCTTTTGTCGCGTGCTGCTCTTGGACCGCGACCAGCTTCATCCCGGCGATACCGGGTGGGCGCAGTTGCGCTTGGAACAGCCCGTGCCCGTGGTGAAGGGCGACTACTTCATCATTCGCTCCTCCGAGACCACCCTGGGCGGGGGCAACGTAGTGGCCGCTCAAGCCCGACGGCACAGGCGCAAAGACGCCTCGGCTATAGAGAGGCTGGAAATGCTGCAGGAGGGCAGCAGCGGAGAAGCGCTGCTGGCCGCGCTGGAAGCACACGGCCCACTGGACATCAAGACCCTGGCCCAGCAGGTCAACCTATCCCTGGAAGAGACGCGGGATTGGGCCGCGTCCCTCACTGAAGAAGGAAATTCTCTTTCCCTGGAACCCAAGCACGGCGGCACGTCAATCTTGATATCGTTCTCTCTATGGGCCAGAACCAGGCGGAACGTGGAAGCGTTCCTTGCCGAATACCACGGGCAACATCCCCTGCGCCGCGGCGCGCCGCGCGAGGAGGTGAGGAGCCGGCTGAGCTCATCCCCGCAGACGTCCCAACTCCTGCTGGAAAAGCTGATTGAAGAGGGCGCTGTGGTGGAAGACGATTCCCTGCTAAAGCTCCTCCAGCACCAGCCATCGATCAGCGACGCACAACGCCGCGAGCTAGATGAATACGTAACGCTCCTTGAATCGGAGCCCTTCTCCCCACCCAACGCCAACCTTCCCCATCCGGACCTGCTCAACATCCTGGTAGAGGAAGGGAAAGTCGTCAAAGTCAGTGACACCGTCGTCTTCACTTCAACCGCTTATAAGGATATGGTTGAAAGAGTGGTGAAGCACCTTGAAAGCGAAGGCAAGATAACCATTGCCCAGGTACGCGACCTGTTCAACACCAGCCGCAAATACGCCCTTGCCCTCATGGAACACCTGGACCAGAGGCGCATCACTCGCCGCGCCGGCGACGAGCGGGTGCTGAGATAGCATGCCGCTGAACCTGGAACACGTCTCGGCTCAGGTGGGAGCCATGAGCGATAGCCTCCGGTCACAGAGCGCGCGACGCCTCAGGCACATCGAACAGGCCGTCGATGCCTTGCGCTCCATCGGAGAAGCCGCCCGCTACCCCTCTCCGGCGCTGCCAACCGATTACCGCACTATGGCCGTGGACGGTTCGCACATAGACGTGAACCGTCACATGCCGGTGCGGTGCGCCCTGATCAACATAAGCAAGGTAGCGCTTCAGTACGGAGCGTCCGCCGGCGCCAGACTGGAAAGCCATCCCAAGCTGTACGCATCCCCTGAGGAGCTATTCATCCGCGACCCCAACGGCGCCGACCGGCGGCCACTGGAAGGCTCGCTGATGGGCATGAGGCGCGCCGTCGAAGAGGTCACGGCTCTTGCTGAGCTGGCCGAAGATACCCTGGACGATACCCCCACCCTTGCTCTCATCGACGGCTCTTTGGGCCTATGGGACCCGGCGTTCTCCACCTACCCCGATTACGTGCACCAGAGCCTCCTTGAGCGGGGAATTCTCTCCGCGCTGGACAGAATGCGCGCCCTGGCCGCCAAACGACCACTAGCCCTAGCCGCCTACGTCAGCCTTCCCAGGAGCACCACGGTACTCAACACACTGCCGCTTGGCCACCTGCCTCAAGACGAAGTGAGCCAGCTGACGGACAGGGACATCTTCCAGCAGGTCTTATCCAGCGGTGAGAGGTCTAATCTGTTCGAAAGTACCTCATTGATTGTGCGCGAACACTACGGCGGTCACGCGGTCTACTTCTACTACCTGAACACCGGTGACGAAATCGCTCGCGTGGAGGTCCCCGCTTGGATCGCGCACGATGATGCCATGCTCGAGTTGTCCCACGCCTTGATTCTCGACCAGTGCCGCAAGGGGTTCGGATATCCTATTGCCCTAATGGAAGCCCACGAGCAAGCGGTCATTGGCGGTGCGGAAAGAGAAACGTTCCGCCAAATGGTGGAGGATTCCCTAGCGCAGCATCACCTGCCCGTTTACACTTCTCAGAAAGACCGCTCAAAGACGCTGAGGCTGCTCTGATGAAAGTGGACATACGCGCCGCCAGGGTTGACGACCACCGGGACATCTACGAACTCCTGTCCTGTCCCAGCGTGGTGCGTGACACCCTACAGCTGCCCTACGTGTCTCTGGACAGACGCAGACAGTACTTGGAAAACCCGGAGCCGGGGCGTCACATCCTTGTCGCTGAGGTTGAAGGCAGGGTGATAGGCGAACTCGGCCTCCAACAACGGCGAAACCGCAGAAGCCATACGGCAACGCTCGGCATGGCCGTACATGACGACTTCCAGAACAGAGGTGTCGGCACAAGACTTGTGCAGGCGGCCCTTGACCTTGCCGACAACTGGCTCAACCTGAAACGAGTGGAGTTGCAGGTGTACACGGACAACGCCGTGGCGGTACACCTCTATGAGAAGTTCGGCTTCGTCATAGAGGGAACCCACAAGGCCTTCGCATTTCGCGAAGGCGAGTACTCAGACGCTTACTTCATGGCAAGGGTGAAACCTTGATGCAGCCATCCATGGAACCCCGCTCAACCAGCCAGCGCATAGCTGAAGTGGTGGAATCTTTCAGCAACGGCTTCACCGCCCACTGCTACCGCCTCTATGAAGCGCCTCCGCTGGGCGCTTTGGTCCGCACCGGCGGGGATCAGCCCGTGTTTGCCGTGGTGCGAGGCATAACCACCTTGCCCATGAACGCGGCAAGGCGACCGGTGGCGCGCGCCCAGGATGAAGAGGAGGAACAAGAGGTGTACTCCAACAACCCTCAACTCCCCCACCTGCTGCGCACCGACTTCCAAGCAACCATCGTGGGGCATGAAGCCAATGGAGCGCTGCGGAAGCACCTTCCACCCCATCCGCCGCGTATTCACGCCTTCATATACCAATGCTCTTCGGAAGAGATCCTCTCCTTCAGCCAGGACATGAACTTCTTCCCCTTGCTTTTCTCAGAGGGTGGGCCTCTCACCGATGAAGTAGTGTCCGCCTTCCTCAGACAAGCCTCCTCCCTGCATCCCGATCCCGAGGCCTTCCTGGCGGCGGCGGGCCGCCAGCTGGCGCGCCTATTTGCCCGTGATACGCGCCGCTTGGACGCGCTGCTAAGGAGCTTGCACCCATGAACGACAGGAACGGTGCGTTCATGGGAACGGTCATCGGCGGGTCATTGAACAGGGGCGTCGAGGTGAGATTAGACCCCTCGTTTCCCGTGGAAAGCGTCAAGGTGGGCGGATTTGTAGCCATCCAGGGACAAGCGCAGCGGTTCTTCGGCATCGTCTCAGACGTTGCGCTTGAAACGGTGGACCCATCCCTGCGCGGCATGCCCCCGGAGGCTTGGGACGGCTTCACGGCCTCCGTAATGTCCCATACAAACGCCTACGCCATTGTCACCGTGCTGCC
>DAOUKI010000204.1:0-3127 GCA_034421495.1 Dehalococcoidia bacterium
ATGCGTTCTATACTCTCCTGGTTGACCCTGACCATTACAACGCCATCCCTGCCTGTCCCGCGCATGGCCTTTATCGTATCCTGTACCGTATCCTTCAGGCTTCGTCCAACTGATCCGGCCACCTCCGACCCCCGGTTGTACGAAGTGCGCGCGGATTTGATTATCCAGTCTGCCAGGGTTTCAGTGTCTTCTTCCGGCTTCTCTTTGCCCACCGCATCCTGGACTGCCCTGCGGACCTCTCTCTCAACCGAGCCGAAATCGTGAGCCTTGTCTCCGCTGGCCGCCTTCCTCACCGACTCGCTGATACGGTTAACCAGGTCATCAATGTTCTTCTTCTGTGCTTCATCGCCGAGCGCGTCACGTACGGCCTGCTCAATCTCCTCAACCAGGGAATCGACGTCCGACCTTTGATTTGTCATAGTATATTACCTCCTTTATGTATTACCGCCAACAACGTAATATAATTACGCTAACACACCACTACGCGTATGTCAAGAGGTAGTAATCCTGATTCGCTCCACGGCGCGTCGATATGATCAGGGCAGAAAGATAACGGGAACCTAGCAGAGATGGATGGAAGTACGTGGCTGCGGTTTCGCAGGATGCTGAGAGGCTTATCTGCTCTCAGTGAGACGGCGACCCAGGCTCTACGAACGTGCTCCTGAACCGGTAGAGGGTCATCTCCGGCTCGTTGGGAGCCAGGGGAAGGTACTCCTCCTCCTCTATCTTGGCCACTATGAACCATGGCCCGTCCTCGTTCAGGGCCTGCTGGAATACCTGGTCCAAGTCCTCCAGTGTTTCCACGGTGGCGGTGCGGGGGATGCTGCAAGCCTTGGCCACCTGCTCCAGATCCGTGCCGCGTCCCGTATGGCTGGTCTGGTGGCCTGTCTGGCCCCACTCTTCGTTGTCCCAGACCACTACTATCAGGTTCTTCGGCCTTTCCTGGCCTATGGTGGCAATAGCACCCATGTTCATCAGCAGCGAACCGTCGCCGTCCAGCGATATGACCTTGTCCGGTATGGATAGGGCCATTCCCAGGGCGTTGGATGAGCACAACCCCATGGAGCCGTAGGTGTAGAAGTTGCGGTCCCGGTGGCCGGCGTGCCACAGCTCATCGGTTGTGGGGCCAAGGTTTGCCACTACGGGTTCGTCATTGAGATGGCTTAGGATGAGCTTTGTTGCTTCCAGTCTATGCAAGTTTGCCTCCATGAAGCAGGGGAGTCATGCACAAGGCCAGCGGCTCTCTGCTTGAATAGCACAGCTTCAAAGCGCCTGAGACCACCGCCGGCATCTTTACGGGGTCGTCCAGCGTGTATTGGATGATGCCCAGGGTGTCCAGGATCGGCCTTGTAGAGCGGCCCATGGGCACCTGCGCAATGTTGAACTCGTTCAGCTCACCGCGCAGGTTGATGAATAGCGGAATTGGAATGCGGCAGGGGATGCACAGGCTGTTGATGGCGTTTATGGAGTTGCCGAAGCCGCTGGACTGCATGAAAACAGCCGCGTTACGCCCCACTGCGTAAGCGCCCGCCGCTATGCCTATGGCCTCCTCCTCTCTGGTCGCCGAAACAACGTGGAAATAAGGGTCTCTTTGCATGAGCTGCGTTACTTGGGCAATGGAGATGTCCGGCACAAACGCAATTAGAGAAATCTTGCTGTCCTTGAGACATTGCACCATATCCTCGGCCCAGGTCATAGAAGCGCTCCCATGGTTAAACTGTAATCGGTCTTTAACGCGGTCGGACTCATTTTGGCTTACCAGCGACTATCGTTGAAGCCGTCGGCTCTTGGCCTGCGGGTCCGCTCCCTGGCCTCATCGACACGTAGGGTGCGTCCCATGACTTCCTGTCCGTTCAGCTTGCTCATTGCTTCACCGGCTGACTCGTCCGAGGTGAACTCCACGAAGCCGAAGCCCTGGTGCCGGTTGTTCTCTCTATCTCTGATCACAGCCGCCGAAACGACCTCCCCGTACTCGCCAAACACCGACTCCAAGTCTTCCTCCGTCATGGAGAAGGACATGTTGCCTACAAAGAGTCTTTTACCCATAGCTCCCTCTTACTGGGTTTATCGGTTGGGCAGCAACCGGAAGCCCTGTCCATTTCCGCAGGAAGGATTGCACAAAGAAAAGCGGTAGTCAATGGCTGTCGACCTGCCCGTTTCCGGTGGGATGCGGTTGGCTTTCCTGCGCCTGTTTTCTGGATCTCCGAACAACTATATGCTGATGGTATGCCAGGGCCACCGCGCCAAAGATGATTACACTGAGGTAGCTGATGGATCTATCCAGCAGGGCAATGGATACCGCGCTTTCCTCCGCCACCGCCAACGCCAGAAGACCGGCGATTCCGGACTCCACTATACCCAGGCCGCCCGGCGTGATGGGCACGGCGGAGAGCAGCGCATTGGCAACGGTGACGAATATAATGAGACCAATGCCCACCTCCAGCCCCGTTGCACTAACCACCAGGTAGAGCCGGCCTACCTCCGACAGCCAGCCTAGCAGTCCAAACAGACCCGCCCGGGGCAGTGTCCTGAAGCTGCGCATAGTCCCGTGGTGGAAGCTGACGTACGTTCTGCGCAGACGCTTGGGCAGTATGGCCACCGCCTGTTTCCAGAATACCTGCATGGCCAGCAATCCCAGCAAGGACAAGACCACCAACGCCAGGCCTATTACTATGAACAGCTGATTAGGCCTGTTTTCAGAATCGAGGGTAACCAGGATGAAACCGGCCAGCAGCAGTACAAAGACCAGCATTACGTCCATCACCCGTTCCGCCAGTATGGTACCGCCGGTGCGGGCCAGTGGTGCGCCGCTCTCCTCCGTGTAGGCATAGGCGCGGTAAGCGTCGCCCATGCGAAACCATGTCACCGAACTGGTGAACCATCCCACCAGCACCAGCCTTGCCGAAGAGAAGACGGAAGGCAACTCTGCCGTCTGCGACACTCCCGCGTTGCCCAGCAGCACCCGCCAGCGCGCTCCCCTGAACAGAAACGTGGTGTAATGCACCAGCATGGCTGCCAGGTAGAGCAGCGGATTGCTGCTGCGGATGGTTTCCCAGGTCGCGTCTAGGTTGATGGAAAAGCGGGAAACCAGAAAGTAGATGATGGCAAAAGCCAGGATAAAGGATAT
>DAOUKI010000205.1:0-2857 GCA_034421495.1 Dehalococcoidia bacterium
GCGTGGACGCCTCGCCGGCGGGATTCCCCAGCGAGAAGCGCGCGCCGATTCCGATCACCACATCGGCGGACTGCATGACGTCGTACAGCTGGTTCATCTCCTGTCTCTCGCCCCGTGGGCTGAAACACGAGCCGTAGGACAGAGGATGGCTGTCAGCGATGACTCCCTTGCCCCCACTGGAAGTAGCGACAGGGATGTTCGTCGCCTCGGCCAACTTGACGAGGGCAGATTCTGCATCCGAACGCGCCACGCCGCCACCGGCGTATATGAGAGGCATGTTGGCTTGGGCGATGACCTGGGCGGCCTCTCGAAGGTCTTTCTCACTAGGCATGATCCTGGAGATTCGCGCGGGACTTCTCAGTTGGACCTCCTCCCGCTCCACTCCAACCTCGGGCGGCATCTCAATAAGAACGGGACGGGGTCGACCGGTGCGCATCTGCCTGAACGCTTCAAACACGGCATGAGGTACTTCACGGGGTCTGGCGGCCTGCCCCTGCCACTTGGTTACCGGGCTCACAACGTCAGCTTGGTTGGCGATCTCGTGAACGGCCCCCCGGTTCTTGCCTATTGCGCCTCGTGGAATCTGGCCCACGATAACGAGCACTGGCGTAGAGCGAGCGTATGCGTTGGTCAGGCCGGACGCGGCGTTGTAGAGACCTGCTCCGGGGACCACCAGCGCCACCCCTGGCTTGCCCGACGCGCGGGCGTAGCCGTCGGCCATGTAGGTTGTCGCTTGTTCATGGCGGGTGGTGACCATGCGAATGCCGGGCTCGTCTCTTATTGCAGCGACAATCCCGTATATCTGTATGCCGGGGAGGCCGAATACGACCTCAACACCCTCTCCGACAAGCGACTTGGCGAGGGCTTCCCCTCCGCTCATGTCGACCAATAGTCTCCTCCATTCGCGGGTGCGTTCGCGCCCGGCGAGGTATGCTCAAGCGTGATTATATGGCTAGGGACAGCTTCAAGGTGGAAGGTCTTGATTTTATCAAGTCTGGTGGGCAGTAGAGGACTCCAACCCTGACCCTCTGCGTGTAAAGCAGATGCTCTGACCAGCTGAGCTAACCGCCCCTGGATGCGACGACCGCGCAGGTTGCCAAGTAACTCCCTTTACGATGGGTGTATATCCGGGTTGCTCTACCGCAATTATAGCTTACTCATGCCCCGCCGACTACCGGACTAGCCCACCCGCCTTGAATACCGTAGCCACCGCACGCCAGCCGCGATCAGACAGAGGTGGGGACGACAACTGTGCAGTTGTGTTAGCATGGGAGTAGTAGAGGATAGCAACGATTCGGGTTGTGATGAGCCAGCAAGGGAGAAGGAGGAACAACCTATGGCCGAGTACATACCGTCACCCGACGATTGGGTGCGGGAGCAGGTAGAACTTTACGAGGGCAGCGGGGGCACGGATGGGACGACCCTGCTGGATACCGGGCTGCCCGTCATCATCGTGACGAACCGGGGGAACCGGACGGGAGCAATCCGAAAGACGCCGCTTATGCGGGTCAAGGACGGGAACAACTACGTTCTGGTGGGTTCCCGGGGCGGAGCGCCGAAGAACCCGGTTTGGGTGTACAACCTTCGTGCGGACCGTGACGTGGAAATCCGGGACGGCACTGACGTATACACGATGCGGGTCCGCGAGGTCGAGGATGCGGAGGAACGGGCGCGGCTGTGGGACCTGGCGGTGGCAGAGTTCCCTCCCTATAAGGAATATCAGAGCCGCACGACGCGGAGGATTCCTGTGTTCGTTGCGGAGCCGGCGTGACGTAGGATCACTTTGCAGCCTGTAGAATATTTGCCTGATATCCTTAGCAAAGGGGGTCATGGATGAGGTTGTCCGTAACCCTTCAGGACATCCGTCGGGCGCGGAATACCATAGCTCATCTGGCGCTCAGGACTCCCATATTGCTCGCGCGTTCCCTGGGCCAGATGGCGGGGTGCGAGCTTTTCCTGAAGGCCGAGAACCTGCAGAGAGCAGGCTCCTTCAAGGTGCGAGGCGCCGCCAACAAAATCGCCACCTTGAGTCCAGAGCAGAAAGCCAGCGGTGTGATTGCCGCCAGCGCAGGCAACCATGCCCAGGGAGTCGCCCTGGCGGCCAGCAATCTTGGCATACCCTGCACCATTGTAATGCCCACTGGTGCATCTATCCCCAAGGTGGAGGCCACGCGGGGCTACGGTGCGACGGTGCTCCTCCATGGCGATGACTTCGACGAGTCCCAGAGACACGCCCGGCGCGTCATGCAGGAGAAGGGCCTGACTCTCATCTCCGCCTTCGACGATCCGGCGATAATAGCAGGGCAGGGGACCGTTGGCCTGGAAATGCTTGAGCAGGTGGAGGGCCTGGATGCGGTTGTAGTACCTGTGGGAGGTGGAGGTCTGGTATCGGGTATCGGACTGGCCGTAAAGGAGACGTCGCCCGGAATCAAGGTGATAGGAGTGCAGGCTGAGGCGGCCACAGCCGTTGTGGACTCGTATAAGGCCAACCGGCGCATCACAGTGAAAGGTCAGGCCACAGTGGCTGATGGCATTGCCGTGGGCACGCCGGGCAAGATTACCCTTCCCCTGGTTTCACGCTACGTGGACGACATGGTCGTAGTCGAGGAGGATGAGATCACCCAGGCCATGATGCTGCTCCTGGAGAGAGGCAAGCTGCTCGTGGAAGGGGCCGGCGCGGTCGGACTTGCCGCCGTGCTGGGAGGCAAAATCCAGGTCGCGGGGAAGAGGGTGGCGGTGGTGCTCAGCGGCGGCAACGTCGACACGCACCTCATCGCACGGGTCATGGAGCACGGGCTGGCCCACGCGGGCCGCTACCTGGTGGTGCGCATCATGGTGGAGGACCGTCCCGGCCGAC
>DAOUKI010000206.1:0-2656 GCA_034421495.1 Dehalococcoidia bacterium
TCCTCGCCTCGGCTGCTCCGGTGATTGCGTCCTCTAGCGACAAAGCGGGGGTTCCAGTACAAGTCTCACAATGCCCCAATGATATGCTCAACCCATGGAATGTCCAGACCCGCAGGTTAGGACACGCTGGCATACAGGTAGCCCTCCTCCGTTCGTGGTGAGCTTGTCGAACCACGCCGGGGGGGCCCTTCCCTTCGGCAGGCTCAGGGCAGGCTCTCAGCTCAGGGCGAACGGTACCAAAGCCTGTCAAAGGGATTGATTCCCGATCGGGTCGGGAATGACGAGGGGGTATTCGTTTCTGACGTTATGTCAAGTTGCAAGGCTAAAACGGGCAACTTTTTTCCGAAAAATGAGGAAACGAATCCGTGGGGGTTGGGGAAAGTTCGGGACTGATGGCGAGGGAAGGTAGTCATGTGGTTTGATGGTAATGGGTGGAGGGGGTTATGGGGAAGTGGTTGGTGGCAGGGGGGGTTGTCCGCTCATACGCCCTTCGACAAGCTCAGGGCGAACGGATACCAAAGCCCCTCCAACCTTTGTCGGTCACGGGTTTTGTGATAAGCTCTCACACAAACGACAGCGTTTGCTATCCAACCTGACTTTGGAGGTCGAAACGTGGCTGATTACCAACCGAACACGGTGCTTTCCACCAAGGAATACAACGTTGTAGGCACCAGGCCGGAGCGTCACGACGCCCTGGAAAAGGTGACCGGGTCCGCCAAGTACGGCGCGGACGTACACCTGCCCGGCATGCTCTACGGACGGGTCGTGCGCAGCCCCCACGCTCACGCCAGGATCAAGTCCATCGACGCGACCAAGGCGCTTGCCCTCCCCGGCGTCAAGGCAGTGGTGACCGGCGCAGACTTCCCTCGCCTCTCCACAAGGCTCATCGACGTGGGAGAGGGCGCGCTCAGCAACCGCGCCTTCATGAGCGAGAACTGCATAGCCAGGGACAAGGTGCTGTACAAGGGCCACGCCCTGGCCGCGGTGGCTGCCATCAGCCAGGACATCGCCGACCAAGCTCTCGATCTGATCGAAGTGGACTATGAGGTTCTCCCAAACGTCATGGATGGTCGCGATGCTATGAAGCCCAACGCTCCCATTCTCCACGACCGCCTAACCACCAAGGGAGGCCCCGGCGCGGCGGGCACCCTCAGCGACGACGAAGAGGGCGAACCAACCAACGTGGCCGCCCACTACGAATACTCCACCGGCGACTTGGATAAAGGGTTCGCCGAAGCCTACCTTGTGGTGGAAGAGGAGACTCACACCATGGCGGTGCACCAGGGATACATAGAGCCTCATTCCGCCACCGCGGAGTGGCTGGCCAACGGCGAAATCACCATCTGGTGCAGCAGCCAGGGACAGTTCCAGATCAGGGAGCAAAGCGCCCTCGTGCTGGACGTCCCCGTCTCCAAGATAAAGGTCATCCAGATGGAGATTGGCGGCGGTTTCGGCGGTAAGCTCGGCGTATACCTGGAGCCCCTGGCCGCTCTGCTCTCCAAGAGGTCCGGCGTTCCCGTAAAGATGACCATGTCCCGAACCGAGGTCTTCGAGGCCACCGGGCCGACCTCTGGCACCCACGTCAAGGTCAAGATGGGCGTCACCAAGGACGGCATGATCACAGCCGCCGACGCCACCCTGGTCTACGAGGCCGGAGCCTACCCCGGCTCCCCGCTGAGCCCGGGATGCCAGTGCATACTGGCGCCCTACAACATCCCCAATGCCCACATCGAAGGGTTCGACGTAGTGATCAACGCGCCCAAGGTGCAGGCTTACCGCGCGCCGGGCGCTCCCCCCGCGGAGCTGGCCGCGGAAGTAGTGGTGGACGAGATATGCAGGAAGCTGGACATGGACCCCATAGAGTTCCGCCGCATCAACGGCGCAAAAGAGGGAACAAGGCGCGTTACCGGCCCCCTATTCCCCAGGATAGGCTTTATGGAGGTGCTCCAAGCCGCCAGTGATCACGACCACTACAACACGCCACTGGAGGGCCCCAACCGCGGCCGCGGAGTGGCCGTGGGCTTCTGGAGCAACGGCACCGGCCCGGCCAGCGCCATGGCCAGCGTCAACCCGGACGGCACCATCAGCCTGGTTGAGGGTTCTCCCGACATCGGAGGCACCCGCACCGTGGCCGCCATGCACGTCGCCGAGGTGCTGGGCATCCCCTCCTCGGACATCAAGCCGCAGGTCGGAGACACCGACTCCGTGGGATACACCTCCTCCACCGGCGGCAGTAGCGTGGCATTCAAAACGGGCTGGGCCTGCTACGAGGCCGCCCAGGACGTGAAACGGCAGCTGATACGGCGCGCCGCCATGCTCTGGGAGGTGGACGAAGACGACGTGGAGTACAACGATGCCAGTCTCTACCACAAGTCGGATACCGCGCTCAGCATCAGCTTGAAAGAGATGGCGGCTCAGCTCAACTCCACCGGCGGCCCCATCGTGGGCAGCGCCAGCCTCAACCCCAGGGGCGCAGGCGGCGCTTTCGCCGCTCACATTGTGGACGTAGAGGTGGACCCGGATACGGGCAAAGTGACCGTCCTCCGCTACACCGCCGTCCAGGACGCCGGCAAAGCTATCCATCCCACCTACGTGGAGGGCCAGATTCAGGGCGGCGTCGCTCAGGGCGTCGGCTGGGCGTTGAACGAGGCCTACT
>DAOUKI010000207.1:0-3449 GCA_034421495.1 Dehalococcoidia bacterium
GCGAATACCAGCGCGGTGAGTACTGCGATGATGACGGCCAGGGTCTCTGTGGACATGTCACGCTCCAAAGTATAAGGGCCGCCAGCTTTGAGAACCGGCGGCCCCTTGGAGCGCTTATAACCATTTCCTACGCTGGCATTACCCAGATCAGGTTCAAGGGTCGCCCCGGAATGGGACCTCTCAGCCTTGTTCAGGCTCCCCCTTGGTCGGGATATTCAGTTGTTGGTGGCATTGTAGATTCTTGACGGGCGTCCGTCAACAACACACAAATCCCCGCCATTTATAATGTACAACAATACCAGGCGTAGAGATGCCCGTCCATAGACCCCACGTACACCACGCCGCCGGACACCGTGGGTGAGGAGTAGACCACATAGCCGGTCTGATAACGCCAAAGCAGTTCGCCTGTGACCGCATCCAGAGCATACAGGTGGTTGTCATCAGACCCCACGTAAACCACGCTCCCGTACACCGTGGGCGAGGAGGAAATCGAATTGCCGGTTTGGTAACGCCAAAGCAGTTCGCCTGTGACCGCATCCAGAGCATACAGGTGGTCGTCCTCGGATCCCACGTACACCACGCCGCCGGACACCGTGGGTGAGGAGTAGACCGCATCGCCGGTCTGGTAACGCCATAATAGGTCGCCTGTGGCGGCATCCAGTGCGTACAGATGGTCGTCTCGGGATCCTACGTACACCACGCCGCCGGACACCGTGGGTGAGGAGAGGACCGAATCGCCGGTCTGGTAACGCCAAAGTAGATCGCCTGTGACCGCATCCAGCGCATAGAGGTGGCTGTCATAAGACCCTACATAAACTACGCCACCGGACACCGTGGGCGAGGAAACCGAATCGCCGGTCTGGTAACGCCATAGCAGCGTGCCTGTGGCCGCATCCAGAGCATACAGATGGTTGTCCCAGGATCCCACGTATACCACGCCGCTGGACGCCGTGGGTGAGGAGGAAATCGAGTCGGTTTGGTAACGCCAGAGCAGATTGCCTGTGGTGGCATCCAGCGCATACAAATAGTCGTCCCATGACCCCACGTAAACCACGTTGCCGGACACAGTGGGCGAGGAGGAAACCGAATTGCCGATTTGGTAACGCCAGAGCAGGTCGCCTGTAGTTGCGTCCAGCGCATACAGATGGGTGTCCCAGGATCCCACGTATACCACGCCGCTAGATACCGTGGGCGAAGAGTAGACCCCATCGCCAGTTTGGTAACTCCAGAGCAGGTCACCATCCGTGGGTGTAGGCGTGAACGTGGGTGTAGGCGTGAACGTGGGCGTAGGCGTGAACGTAGGTGTAGGCGTGAACGTAGGTGTAGGTGTGAGCGTAGGTGTAGGCGTGGGCTCAGGCGTCGGCGTGGCTGTTGACGTTGGAACTGCGGTAGGCGTAGGAGTTGGAACTGGTGTAGGGGTAGGCGTAGACGTGGGCACAACGGGAGTAATTACAAACTCCCGTAGTGTTTCCTGGGTAGGAGTAGGGGTGAGTGTAGGAGTAGGCCCGGGTTCACGACATGCTACTAGGAGAATCAGCAGGCCAAGTATCAGGAGTGCTTTCGGCATAGTGCACCATCTATACGCTTGAGGAGCAGGCTTGCCAACCCCAAGTACTCCAGGGTCTTGTAAGCGTCATTCTGCACAATGCGTTCGTGACTCTTTGGGTTGCGTATCCCTAGCATCGACCCCATAAAGATTAGCTTAAACCCCTCCTGCTCATCGTGGTCGGATCGACCAGCCAGAGCATTGAGTTGGATTCGAGGTTCCGGCACTTTGAAGGCCTCCCCCATGAGGCTCGTCCCAGATTTGTCTTCCAGGCCGGAGGCGCTTCTGACCGCTATTTCTACCTGCCTGAATGCCTGGAAGATGGCTGGAGCGTAGTGGCCATCTGCGAACAGATGGCCACTCACGTCAACGATGTCGGGATGGAAACCTAAAGCGTCGAACAGTTGGATAAGGGCTTCGTCGCGATGTTCCAATTTAGCACTTCCTAGCTAGGATACGCAGGACTATGCTCGGCCTTCTTGCTTAGACGTCAGTCGGTTGTATCCGCCACGTGCTGTATGGCCCGCACTATCTTATCGTAGCCGGTGCAGCGGCAAAGGTTGCCTGCGATGGAGTGGCGAATTTCGTCCTCGGTGGGGTGTGGATTTTTGTTGAGGTACGCTCTCGCCGAAACCAAAAAGCCCGGGATGCAGAAGCCGCACTGGAGCGCGCCGTAATCTATGAATGCTCTTTGCAGCGGGTCAAGCTCTCCGCCTTTTGCCAGGCCTTCTATGGTGATGACCTCCTGGCCTTCCACTTCAGCCGCCAGCATGCAGCAGGAATCGATGGCGCGCCCGTTCAGCATGACCGTACAGGCTCCACAGTTGCCGTTGCTGCACCCTTCCTTGGTTCCGGTGAGTTGGAGCTCGTCTCTCAAAGCGTCCATCAGGGTCTGCCACGGCTCCACCAGTATCTCCACGGGATCTCCATTGACAGTGAAAGAAACGGGAATTTTTGGCACAATCTCCTCCCTGGCTAGCTAGTTTACCTGCAACGGCTGACCGAGCGATTCCATGCACATGAGCAGGGTGCGGCGGGTCAGCACTCGCACCAGCTCTTTGCGGTACTCTACGGTGCCGCGAACATCGTCGATGGGACTGGCGGCTTCCACGGCCTTCTCGCCCGCCTCATGGACAAGCTCGGCGGTGATCTCCTGGTTCTCAAGCAGCGCCTCGGCCGCCGTGGCGCGCACAGGCGTGGGCGCCACCGAAGCCAGGGCTATGCGTGCCTTGGTGCATTTGCGCGTGCCCGGCTCCAGGGCAACAAAGCTTGCCACGCCCGCCACGGCTATATCCATCTCGTTCCTGGGAATGAAGCGCATGTAGTGGCTGCTGCTGTTGTCCTCAGCCGGCGGCACTATCGTCTCCAGGATGACCTCATCCGGGGCCAGTACGTTCCGGCCCGGTCCGGTGAAGAAATCGTCAAGGGAAACCTCGCGCTGTCCCCCAGGGCCTACGATTACGACTCGCGCCTCGTGCACCAGCATGCCGGGCACGGCGTCTGCGGAGGGCGCCGAGTTGGCGATGTTCCCCACCACGCTGGCGCGGTTCTGTATCTGTATTGAGCCTATCAACTCGCAGGACTCTTTGATGGCCATGTAGCTTTCTATGGCTGGTGAGAAGGCCGCGGTATCCGTGCAGTTGACGGCTGCTCCAAGGTGCAGTCCTTCGCCGGGGACCCACTCCAGGCGGTTCATCTCCGGAATGCGCTTGATGTCCATGATGACGGAGGGCGCGCGTCTGCCGCTTTTCACCTGGTCCACAAGGTCTGTGCCGCCAACAATGGGGCGAATATCTCCGTGGGAACTGGCTTGCGCCAGTACCTGATTCATCTCTTCTAGAGTCTTTGGCCCAGCAAAAGAGAACGGTTTCACATGTCCCTCCCGGATGAACGTGTTGCCGAT